>JAKBBY010000170.1 GCA_021808315.1 Pseudomonadota bacterium
CGATCACCGCCAGCGCCGCCGCAGAGGGCGCCGGGCTGGCGGCCAGGACTGTGAATAAGAGGGCTGCGAGGATGGCGGCGAGCAGGCCGCCGAGCGCGCCGCTGATGGTTTTGCCGGGTGAGATTTTGGGGGCGAGCTTGGGGCCGCCGAGCCAGCGCCCGGTGAGATAGGCGCCGATATCGGTGGACCAGACGATGATGAGCAGCAGCAAAACATCATCGCGACCGGTGGCCGGGAGGTTGCGCAGCCAGAGCAGGGCGGCGGTGGGGAGCGCGATATAGGGCACGCCGAGAGCCAGAAACCGCGCTTGGCGGGCAGCCTGAACATGGCGCGCGAGGGACAGCCATTCGCCGGTCAGCATGACGGCGAAAGCGAGCACCAGCAGCGTCCAGAGCCAGCCGCCGACGAGCAAGGCGGTGAGGGCGATGCTGCCGAGCACCAGGGCTGAGACCGAGCGGAGCGCGAGATCATGCCATTTCGTGCGGGCCGGTGCGGCGCTGGTCACGCGCCCGCCTGTTTCGGCGCGGCGGTGCGCCCAGGGTTCGTTTCATCGGGGCGGACGCCGAAGCGGCGATCCCGGCGGGCGTAATCAGCGAGGGCGGCGGCGAAATGCGTGGCGTTGAAATCCGGCCAGAGCACATCGACAAAACTCAACTCGGCATAGGCGGCTTGCCAAAGCAGGAAATTCGAGAGGCGTTGCTCGCCGCTGGTGCGGATCAGCAAATCGGGGTCGGGCATATCGGCGGTGGCGAGGTAGCGCGCGAAGCCGGTTTCATCGAGGGTGGCGGGGTCGAGCTGGCCGGATTGGGCTTGTTGGGCAATGAGGCGGGCGGCGGCGACGAGTTCGGCGCGCGCGCCATAGGACAGGGCGATGACCAGATTGAATTTGGTATTGTGCTTGGTGCGCTCTTCGGCAGCGGCGAGTTCGGCGCGCAAGGTGGGGCCGAAGCGGTCACGCTCGCCAATCACCCGCAGCTTGATCCCGCCTTGTTCCAGCTCTTTTAATTCGCTGCGCAAATAGCGGCGCAGCAAGCGGGTGAGATCGGTGACTTCGGTTTGCGGGCGACGCCAATTTTCCGAGGAAAAGGCGAACAAGGTGAGCCATTCCACCCCGTGCTCAATCGCCGCCTCGATGGTGCGGCGGACGGCTTTGCCCCCTTCGCGATGGCCGGCGGCGCGCGGCAGGCCACGGCGCGCCGCCCAGCGGCCATTGCCGTCCATGATGATCGCAACATGGCGGGGCGGGGTGGCGTGTGCGCTGGGTTGGTTCATGCGGGGATGATGCGCGAAAAAATCGGTAGGCCGGGTTAGACCTGACGAATATCTTTTTCTTTTTCGACCAGCAGCTCATCGATGCGTTTGATCGTGGCGTCGGTGAGTTTTTGCACCTGCTCGGACCAATCGCGACCGACATCTTCGCCGATACTGTGTTTTTTCTCCATGGTTTTGATTTGTTCCATGCCATCGCGCCGGACGGCGCGCACGGCGACGCGCGCCCCTTCGGCGTATTTGCCGGCGGTTTTGGCGAGATCGTTACGGCGTTCTTCGGTGAGGATGGGCAGCGGCACGCGGATCATTTGGCCATCGGGCTGCGGGTTGAGGCCGAGGCCGCAATCGCGGATGGCGGCGACGACCGCATTGACCATCGAGCGATCCCAGACCTGGACGCTGAGCAAACGCGGCTCGGGCACGGCGATGGTGGCGACCTGATTGAGCGGCATGGTCTGGCCGTAAGCCTCGACCCGCACCGGCTCCAGCAAGGCGGGGTTGGCGCGCCCGGTGCGCAAACCGCTAAATTCGCGCTTGAGGGTTTCCATGGCGCCATCCATCCGGCGCGAGAGATCCTCGGTGAGTGATTGCAGATCGGGGTCCATGCTCGAATTTCCTCTCCTCAACGTTCCAAAATACAGGTGAACAGGCCCTCGCCGCGCACCACGCTGGCGAAGGCGCCGGGGGCGCGGATGTTGAACACGATGATCGGCAGCGCGTTTTCGCGGGCGATGCTGATCGCGGCGGCATCCATCACCGCGAGGTCGCGGGCGAGCACGTCATGATAGGTCAATTCGTGATAACGCTCAGCGCCCGCGACTTTGCGCGGGTCGGCGGAATAGACCCCATCGACCTGGGTGCCTTTGAGCAGCGCATCGCACTTCATTTCGGTGGCGCGCAAGGCGGCGGCGGTGTCGGTGGTGAAAAACGGATTGCCGGTGCCCGCGGCGAAAATCACCACCCTGCCCTTTTCCATATGGCGCTCGGCGCGGCGGCGAATATAGGGCTCGCAGACGGCGGACATCGGGATAGCGGATTGCACGCGGGTTTCCACGCCGCATTTCTCCAGTGCCGATTGCATCGCCAGCGCGTTCATCACGGTGGCGAGCATGCCCATATAATCGGCCTGGGCGCGGTCCATCCCGGCGGCGGCACCGGAGACGCCGCGAAAAATATTGCCCCCGCCGATAACGAGGCATACTTGCGCACCCATCGCCACCACGTCTTTGACGTCTTGGGCGATATTGCTGACGGTTTCATTATCCAGCCCGTAATCGCGGCTGCCCATCAGCGCCTCGCCCGATACTTTCAGCAATACCCGCCGATAGGTCATTTTCTCGCTCATTAAGCGGCCTCCTGCTCTGCTTTGGCGCGCGCGTGCTGGTCTCCCTGGGCGCGCGCATGCTGCTCTGTTTGGGCGCGCGCGTGCTGCTCTCCCTGGGCGCGCGCGTGCGCGACGAATAATCCGAATAATTGGGCGGTTATGCTGCCGACCGCGCCATTGCCGATGGGTTGGCCATCGATGGCGGTGATTGGTTTGACCAGCGAGGTGGCGCTGGTGAGAAACACTTCGCGGGCGCGCCGCAGCGTGGCGAGATCAAACCCGTCATCGCGGAATGGGATGGCGTTTTCGGCGAGGAGGGTCGCGAGGGCGGCGCGGGTGCAGCCGGGCAGGATGTGATGATCGAGCCTGCGGGTGCGCAGCACGCCCTCATGATCGACGATCCAGACATTGGTGCTGGAGCCTTCCATCACCTGATCGTCCGGGCCGATCAAAATCGCCTCATAGACCCCTGCCCTGCGCGCTTGCTGTTTGGCCAGCACGTTGGGGAGCAGATTGACCGATTTGATGTCGCAGCGGCCCCAGCGAATATCGGGGGTGGTGATCGCGCTGGCGGCCCAGCCATCGATATCGGTGGGCAATGGCGGGCCATGCCGGGCGGTGACCACCATCGAGGGGATCACGCGGGCGGGAAAAGCATGATCGCGCCGGGCGACGCCCCGGGTGATTTGCAGATAGACAATGCCCTCGCGCACCCGGTTGCGGCGCACGACCATCATCAGGACATTGCGCAAGGCGGTATCGTTCATCGGGGTGGGGATTTCCAGCTCGCGCAGACTGCGGGCGAGGCGGGCGAGATGCAAATCCGCATCGATGAACGCGCCGCGATGGATTGGCACGACTTCATAGACGCCATCGCCGAATTGATAGCCGCGATCCTCGATTGAGACCGTGGCGGCGTGATGGGCCAGATAGCGGCCATTGACGTAGGCGATTCGGCTCATGATTGCATGATCCCTGGTTGGTCATCGCCGGGCGCGCGGGGCGCGGACGATGCGGGCGGTTGGGGTGACGCATCGCCGATGCCGAGCAGGGCCACGCCGAACAGGGCGGCGACCACGCCGATCACGATGACTTCGAGGCGGAGCCGATAGGAGACCAGCCGACTGCCCGCAGCACTGTCATGCTGGAGCAGAATGGCGGTGGCGAGCGCGCCTTGTTCGGTGGGTTTCAAGGTGGCGAATTGGTGGAGCGAGCGGATCCCGAGCATCGGCTTGGCTTGTTGCATCGCGCTTTCGATTTGGGTGGGGTTTTGCGCGGCGATGGCTTTGAGCAAGGTGGTTTGGATCAGCAGGCCGCGCATGGCGGGGATTGGTGCGGCGTAGGTGGCGAACACACCGATCAGGCCCAGCATCATGAACGCGGTGAGCAGGAGGCCGATTCGACCCGAAGACACCCGAACCCGCTTTGTCGTGTCATTGATTGCCATCAGGATGCCTGTGCCTATCTCATTGAGGGTGGGGTGCGAAAGCCCGGTCGCGACACTCCATGCGATTGCTTTTGGCGCGCGTCAATCCGCCCTGGGCACGGGCGCTGCGGTGGGTTGCGGCGGGGGTGATGTTGACATCGGCGCGAAGGCTTTCCATACAGCGGCGAACTTCACCCGCCCTTAACGAGACTGAACATCATGAAGATCCGTAATTCGCTCCGTTCTGCCAAGACCCGCGACAAGAATTGCCGCGTCGTGCGCCGTCATGGCCGGGTCTATGTGATTAATAAGAAGAACCCCCGGATGAAAGCCCGCCAGGGCTGATCCGACGCGGCGCAGCGTTGCTGGGTTGCGTGTGACCATCGCCTGTCGGTGGGTTTGATCCGCTTCACCTTATCGTGCGTATGCGCTAGAGATCATGGCACTTCGGGAGAAATGCCATGATTGCCTTACCGGCGCCTAATCCAACGACATTGGCGCAGCGCGACGCGCTGATTGCGGGCCTGCGCAAAATTTTACCGACGGCGGACGCGGTGATTGCCGATCCGGTTCGGCTCAAACCATATGAGACGGATGGCTTGACCGCCTACCGGCAAATGCCACTGGCTGTGGTGTTGCCGGAGAGCACCGAGCAAGTCGCAGCGGTTTTGGCGTTTTGCCAGGCGCAGAATGTCCGGGTGATCCCGCGCGGTGCCGGAACCTCGCTCGCGGGCGGCGCATTGCCGCTGGCGGATGCGGTGGTGATCGGGATGATGCGGATGAACCGGATTCTGCAGATTGATTATGCGGATCGCTATGCCGTGGTGCAGGCCGGGGTGACCAATTTGGGGATTACCCGAGCGGTGGAGGCGGATGGGTTTTTCTATGCGCCGGACCCGTCGAGCCAGTTGGCGTGCATGATTGGCGGCAATATCGGGATGAATTCCGGCGGCGCGCATTGCCTGAAATATGGGGTGACCGCGAATAATGTGCTCGGGGTGAAGCTGGTGACCATTACCGGCGATATTATCACGCTGGGCGGCACGCATTTGGATGCGGCGGGGTATGATTGGCTGGGCATTATCATTGGCAGCGAGGGCCAGCTTGGGATTGTGACGGAAATTACCGTGCGGATTTTGCGCGCGGCGGAGGGCACACGGGCGATGCTGGCGGCTTTTACCAGCAATGAGATTGCCGGGGCGTGTGTGGATGCGATTATCGGCTCGGGGATTATTCCGGTGGCGCTCGAATTTATGGATCGGCCCGCGATCCATGCCTGTGAGGCATTTGCCCATGCCGGCTATCCGCTGGATGCCGAGGCGATGCTGATTATCGAGGTGGAAGGCAGTGCGGATGAGCAGACCGCGATGCTGGAGCGGATCAAGGATATTTGCAGCGCATTTGCGCCGACCAGCTTGAAGATTTCGCAGAATGATGCGGAATCGGCGGCGATTTGGAAGGGGCGCAAGGGCGCTTTTGGCGCGATTGGCCGGATCAGCCCGGATTATTTATGTATGGATGGGACGATCCCGACCAGCACCTTGCCGCAAGTTTTGGCGCGAATTGAGGCGCTGAGTGCGGATTATGGGTTGAAGGT
>JAKBBY010000171.1 GCA_021808315.1 Pseudomonadota bacterium
GCGCGTTCCTTCAACACGGCAAGACGCATAATCAACTCTCCCCTTATTCCTGTTCACTGGCGGTCGCATCACTGGCGATCACATAGATGGCATCTGATCGGTAACGCGCAATATCACAAAATCCCGCTGCCATGCTAGCGCAACAACCCACTCATACCAAACCCCCCATCGCCCCCGCCATCGGCCTGCCTCAATCGACCGGCGCGGGGTGACATGTTCGCCCTCCACCCCATCTCGACATTGGCGGGCGCATCCGCCACATTACGACGATGAGATCGAGGAGTTTCACTATGGCAGACATCACCCGCAACCGCATCGTCGCCGAGGATGATGACGATGCGCCCGAACCCACCCCCGAGCAAGTGGAGAAGCTTGCGGACGCCGCCGAAAAAGCTCTCTCCGGTGGCTTGGAAGCGCGTTTGTTCAAACAGCGCAAAGTGCTGATTTTCGGTGAAATCAACGATAAAATTGCCCGTGCCGTGACCGCGCAATTGCTGGCACTCGCCGGTGCCGATGACGCGCCGATTGATGTGTTCGTCAATTCGCCGGGCGGCCATGTTGAGAGCGGTGACACCATCCATGACGTGATCCGCTTTGTCAGCGCCACGGCACCGGTGCGGATGATTGGCACGGGTTGGGTGGCCAGTGCCGGCGCGTTGATCTTTTTGGCGGGTGCGAAAAATCATCGTTATTGCCTACCCAATACGCGCTTTCTGCTGCATCAGCCGATGGGCGGTGTGCGCGGCCCGGCGACCGATATTGATATCGAGGCCAAGGAAATCATCAAGATGCGCGAGCGAATCAATCGCATCATCGCGCGCGAAACCGGCCAAGAGCTTGCGCGCGTCGAGCGGGATACAGATCGCAACTATTGGATGGGAGCCGAAGAGGCCATCACTTACGGCATGGTCGCGAAAATCGTCCATAGCGCCACCGAAATTGGGTGAACGCTGCCCCCTGAAACGCCGATCCCGCGTTTCAGGGGAGTGTTGTGCTGCGTAATTCGGCCAGCAAGGCGGTGACGGCACGCGAGCGAAATCGCTCAGCGTGCTGAACGGCGAAATACCAGCGTTCCGGCAAAGCGACTCGGACGGGCGCCAAGCGCCCGGCAGCGATGGCGTTGGCACAGACCAACGCCGACAGGATCGTGGCCCCTGCCCCGCCCTGTACGGCGGTTAAGACTGAGCCGTTGGCTGGCAGTTCGATCACAATATCCAACGCCTCATAGGCCACGCCGAGCGCGGTCATCGCTTCGATGAATACGGCCCGCGTGCCGGACCCGTCCTCGCGCAGCACCCAGCTTCCCGCCGCCAGCTCGGCGGGCCCGAGATCATCGCGGCCAGCCCACGGGTGATCGGCGGCGACCACCATCATGAGACGATCCTTGGCGATCGGTTCGGCCATGATCGGGCCTTGCTGGACCGAACCGGCGGGGCCTTCGACAAAGCCAAGTTCGGCGCGCCCCTCGATGATGGCGCGCACCACATCGGCGGAATTGCCAATCGACACCGCCAGCCGCACGCCCGGATAATGTCGCCGGAACGCGACGAGTTTCAGCGGCAGGACGTGGTTGGCAATGGTTTGGCTGGCCATGATCGAGAGCCGTCCGCGCACCAACCCGGCCAGCTCACGCATCGCGACACCAGCCGCATCGGCCCGGCCCAATATGGCGCGCGCTTCGCTCAGAAATAACGCGCCAGCCTCGGTGATCGCGATGCCCCGCCCGACCCGGTGAAACAGCCGCAGGCCGAATTCGCGCTCTAATGACGCGATGGCGGCGGAGGCAACGGATTGTGTTAGGCCCAGCGCCTCCGCCGCGCGTGTCATATGTTCACGCTCGGCAACCGCGACGAAAATCCGCAGTTGCTCGAATGTCATGCGATTCTAGCTCAAATAACGCGCGGTGAGATGCGCTTCGAAATCGCCAGGATCGAGCGGTTTGCCGGTGGCGCGTTGCAATAATTCATTAAAGCCAAACATCGACCCTTGGCGATGCACATGGGCGCGTAACCAGCCGAGCAAGGGTGAAAAATCCCCCTGCTCCAGCGCGGCATCTAGCTCTGGCGTCGCACGATGCGCTGCCGCCATTAGTTGCGCTGCCGCCATCGCCCCCAGCGTGTAGGAGGGGAAATAGCCGAATAACTCGGCATACCAATGAATATCCTGCAAACAGCCATGCGCATCGTCAGGCGGCACGATGCCGAGCAGATCGCGCATTCCATCATTCCAGGCGCCGGGCACATCCGCAACCGTCAGATCACCTGCAATCAAGGCCGATTCTAGCCGGAACCGCAAAATGACGTGCGCCGGGTAGGTCATTTCATCAGCCTCGACCCGGATGAAGCTGCGCTGGACTCGCCGCAACCGCGCCGATAGCCGCTCTGGGCTGAACTCACGCGCGTCCTGGCCAAATGCTTGCGCGAGCACCGGACCAAGATAGCGCAGGAACGCATCCGAGCGCACGGCCTGCATCTCGATGATCAAGGATTGGCTTTCATGCACCGCCATACCGGCGGCGTAGCCCACTTTCTGCCGCGCCTGTGCGCGTGGCAGACCAGCCTCATAGAGCGCATGACCGGTTTCATGCAGCACACCCATCAGGGCCGAGCAAAAATCCGCCTCGTCATAGCGGGTGGTGATTCGGATATCGGTTGGTGTGCCGCCGCAAAACGGGTGCGCCGAGCGATCAAGCCGCGCTCCTGTGAAATCAAGCCCGGCCTGCGCGGCCAATTTGCGGCACAGCGCTTCCTGCGCGGCCACCGCGAACGGGGCTGCGCCGGGGCCACGCTGCTCGCGCCGCGCCTGCACCGCCTCGGCCTGCGGCAGGGCTTGCCGCAAAAATTGCTCATAGCGCGCGAAAACTGGCGCAATTTCGGCGGTGCGAATGCCGGGCTGATAGCTGTCAATCAGTGCGTCATAGGGCGATAAGCCGGTGGCCGCACCCAGCGCCTGAGCTTTTTGCCGGCTGAGCGCCAATAATTCGCCAAGCGCGCCAGCAACCATCGAAAAATCCGAGGCCGCACGTGCGGCACGCCAAATTTTTTCGCAGGACGAAGATTGCCGCGCCAAGGCTTCAACCAGATCGCCGGGCAGCGCCACGGCCTGACGGTGCGCGCGCCGCATCAGCGTCAAATTACGCGCGGCGACCGCATCGCCCGGCGGGGGTTCTGCTGCTGCAAGATCATCGGCCACCGCCGGTTCCACCAGCATGCTATGGGCAAGACCTGAGAGCGTCGCCAACTGATCTGCCCGTGCCGCGGCACCGCCAACGGGCATCACCGCAGCTTCATCCCAGCCCAGCATTGACAACGCCTCTTCGACCACCGCCATCCGAGCGAAGCGCGTCGTGAGGCGCTGATAGGCACCGGCAGAATTTGACATATCGTTCATCGGTTTTCCCTAAAGATTTTTCGCGCATAAAAGAAAAACTCGAACGGCACTACCAGCGCAAGGCCGAACCAGGTTAGAAAATATTGTTTCGAATTATTCGGCGGATGCGGCAGCGAGCTTGCGGGAATCGGCCCGCCTGCAAGCGGTTTTGGCCCGAGCGCGATGAGGGTGAATTTGGCGACTCGGTGCAGACCCAGCGCATGGCCGATGGTGCGGGCATCCAAGCTGTAGAAAATCCGGTGCGCCGGATCATTTTTAGCCCGGAACATCCCCAGTAATTCCTGGGTTTGCACATAGCCCGAGACCGTTGTTCGTCCGCTGGGCAACGGCACATCATGCGGCGTGCGGCCCGGAATCCAGCCGAGATCGACCATCACAATCGAGCCGTCTTGGCGCTGAAACGGCATGATTAATTGTGCGCCCTGCACCGGCCCTTGCGGAAAATTACGGATCTGGTCGCCATACAAAGCGGGGTGGCCAAAAATCCAATGCCCGGTCGCGGCAACTTTTTCATAGGGCGAGGGATGCGCTCCCATCGGCACGGGCGGGAGCAATTGCGCGTGCAGGATTTGCGCTTGCACCTTATCCTTATGTTTATAGCGGTGAATTTGCCAGATTCCGAGCGCGATAAACCCGACGAAGGCGATCACGCTGATCACCCCCATGCCGATCAGTCGGCGCCATCGCGCCGGTGGCGCGACGGCCCCGCTCATGATTTAAGCTGCGGTGATCGCGCTGCGACCGAAATAATAGATGCAGACGAACAGAAACAACCAGACCACATCGACGAAATGCCAATACCAAGCGGCGGCTTCGAAGCCAAAATGCCGCTTCGGCGAGAATTGGCCTTTGATCGCGCGCACAAGATTAACGATGAGGAAGGTGGTGCCGACGATCACGTGGAACCCGTGAAACCCGGTGGCGATGAAGAATACTGAGGGGAAAATGCCGCCATGGTAAAAATTGAACGGGGAGTGGGTATATTCGAAAGCCTGGCCGCACAGAAACGACAGACCGAGAAACACCGTTGCCGCAAGACCCTGGATCATTCCGCGCCGATCACCCTCGATCAGGGCGTGATGCGCCCAGGTGATTGTGGTGCCAGAGAGCAGCAACACCATGGTGTTGAACAGCGGCACCGCGAACGGATCAATGGTGGTGACATGCTGCGGCGGCCAGACCGGCGCGAACATATAGCCCATATGCGAGGGGAAGAAGAAGAAGTTGAAATAGGCCCAGAAGAACGAGACAAAAAACATCACTTCCGAGGAAATGAACAGCGCCATGCCATAGCGCAGACCAATCTGGGTGACGAGCTTATGCAAATCAGGGGTACGCGCCTCGCGCACCACATCGCGCCACCAGACATACATGGTGGAAACGGCACCGAGGAAACCGGCAATCAGGAACCAGTAATTTTGATAATGCGCAACAAAAATAATCCCGGTTGCGATCAAAATTGCGGAAATCGCGCCAAAGAGCGGCCAGAGGCTTGGCTCGACCATGTGATAAGGATGCGGAACATGGCCAACCACCTGATCTTCTGCCGTGTGTACGTCGCCGCTCATCTCTAGCCCCCCAGAATTAGCACAATTTACCCGAAACGATTACCACATATGCCCGGTATAGTACAGTTTCGCCACCGCGATGGCGTAGATCAACAGGCACAACCCAATCAGAAATGCCAACAAAGCCCAATTGCGGCTGCGCCGCCGACGGCTGAACTCGGCTTGCATTTCCGGGCTCCAATCCTTGCTCGTCTCCATCTTGCCGGTCATCTCAGCCGATCCAATGGTCAATGACCATCGCACCCAGCAAAGCGAACAGATAGATGAGCGAGTATTTGAACGCGGCCTTCGCCGGTGCATCCCGGGTCAAGCTGACACCGAACGCATCTTGCTTGTCGCGCAGAACCGCAACCGCATACCAAAGGAACGCGAGGCTCAGCCCCAAAGCGGCGATCAGGTACAGCGGGCCCGCCAATCCCAAATACCAGGGCGCCACCGAAATCGGCAGGAGCATAGCGGTATAGACCAAAATTTCCCACCGCGTCCGCCGCGCACCTTTGGCCACAGGCATCATTGGCACGCCGGCGCGCTGATAATCTTCTGAGGCAAACAGCGCCAGCGACCAAAAATGCGGCGGGGTC
>JAKBBY010000172.1 GCA_021808315.1 Pseudomonadota bacterium
CTCAACTTGTGATTGAGAGACCCTAGGTCACCGACTCATAAACCGCATCCAGATTCTGGCTGATGCGAGTTTGACGAGAGCCAGATAGTTGGCGTCGTGCTTCTCGAAGCGAGTGGCTATGGCTCTGAAATGTTTGAGTTTGTTGAAGAACCTTTCGACAAGATTGCGTTTTTGGTAGAGCTTTTTGTTGAATTTTGGGATGTTCACCCGATTGGGCATCGGCTTGATATTTGCCTTGGCACCGCGTTCGGCCAAGATCTCGCGTAGCATGTCGCTGTCATAGGCACGATCAGCCAATAGGGTTTGGCCTTTGCCGACCGTGTCCAGCATGTCGTCGGCACTGCGGCCGTCATGCGCCTGGCCTTCGGTCAGTTTGAGGGTGATCGGGTTACCATTAGCATCGACCACGGCATGGAGTTTGGTGGTCAATCCGCCGCGCGAGCGCCCCATGCATCGGCTTGCAGGGACGTCCCCAGCGGCGGCGTCCTCAAGGCCCCCTTTTTACCGTTGGCGCCGTGCTGGTGAACCCGGATCGAGGAGGAGTCGACCATCTGGAGACTACCCTCGTAAGCCTTTGAAACGGCATCGAAAATAGCGTCCCACACGCCCAGCTTTCGCCACCGCACAAAGCGGTTATAGCACGTCGTCGAGGGGCCGTAGCGCTCCGGAATGTCATCCCAGGGCGAGCCGGTGCGCAGCCGCCAATAGATGCCGTTGAGAACCTTTCGGTCATCAACCCGCGCTACCCCACGCGGCTTGTTCGGCAGCAAAGGTGAGATGATCGACCACTCAAAATCTGAAATCTCATAACGCCGAATCGTCATCAAACACCTCCACGGAGTTTGAATCACAGCCTAAGCAAAATGGGAACAATTTTATGAGTGCGTGACCTAAACCAGATCGGTAAAGCCGTTGGTGATCGGGTAGCGTCGGTCACGCCCGAACGCACGGGCGGTGATTTTAACGCCCGGCGGTGCTTGCCGGCGTTTATACTCGGCCCGATCAAGCAGGCGCCAAACCCGTGTCACCGTTGCGCGGTCATGGCCGGATTCCACCAGATTGGTGATTGACGCCTCGCCTTCGACCAACCCCGCCAAGATCGCATCGAGCTGGTCATAGGGCGGTAGCGTATCCTGATCGGTCTGATTCTCTTTCAATTCCGCCGAGGGTGGTTTGGTGATCACCCGCTCCGGCATCACCGGCCCGATTGGCCCCTGCAAGCCGTCCGGGCGCTGCGCATTGCGCCACGCCGACAAGGCAAACACGGTGGTTTTATAAATATCCTTGAGCACGGAAAAGCCACCACACATATCGCCGTATAACGTCGCATAACCGACGGACATTTCGGACTTATTGCCGGTCGTCAGCACCATATCGCCAAATTTGTTGGACAAGGCCATGAGCAGCAGCCCGCGCATGCGTGATTGGATATTTTCCTCGGTACTATCCGCCGAACGCCCTGCGAAATGCGGCGCCAACGCCGCGCTAACGGCTGTTGTTGCCGCCTCAATCGGAATGATCTCGTAGCGAATTCCCAACATTTGCGCGCAGGAGGCCGCATCCTCAAGACTTTCCCCACTGGTATAGCGGCTCGGCAGCATCACCGCGCGCACCCGCGCAGCCCCCAGCGCATCGACCGCCACCGCCGCCGACAACGCACTATCGATGCCACCGGACAAACCCAGAATGACACCGGGGAATTTGTTTTTATGGACATAATCCGCCAAGCCCAGCGCCATCGCGCGGTAAATCAGCTCCAACCGCTCCGGTTCGCGCGGCAAGGAATGAGGCTCGGCCACCAGACCCTGTGCCGTGCGCCGCCAAGTGGTGAGCGTCACGGCTTCAGCAAAATACGGCATTTGCAGCGCAAGACTGCGATCAGCATTCAACGCGAACGAAGCCCCATCGAACACAATCTCATCCTGCCCGCCGGTGAGGCCCGCGAAGATGAATGGCAGACCGGTCTCCACCACGCGGCGCACAGCCAGTTGCAACCGTTGACCCTGCTTGCGATCCTCAAACGGCGAGCCATTGATGCTCAGCAACAATTCGGCGCCACTCTCGGCCAAGGTTTCCGGCACCGCAGGCAGCCACCAATCTTCGCAAATCATTAAACCAAGCCGGAACCCCCGAAACGGTACCGGGCCAGGGGCCGGGCCG
The DNA here is from genome assembly GCA_021808315.1 of Pseudomonadota bacterium. Lineage (GTDB taxonomy): Bacteria > Pseudomonadota > Alphaproteobacteria > Acetobacterales > Acetobacteraceae > Acidiphilium. Next base: position 2,161 of record JAKBBY010000172.1, read on the forward strand.
GGCGCGAAAACCCGTTTCTCATCAAATACCCCATAATTGGGCAATTCATGCTTGGCGCGGCGCGCGATAACCGCGCCACCATCGAGCACGAACGCCGCATTATGCAGCTTTCCATCGACCCGCCAGGGCAATCCCACGATCAGTCCGGGCCCGCCATCCGCCGTCTCGTCAGCGAGGCGCTGCGCCGCCGCCTCGCACGCCGCGACAAAGGCGGGTTTCAAGACCAAATCCTCCGGTGGATAGCCCGCGATGCTCAATTCCGGGGTCACCACCAAATCGGCGCCGAGTCGCTGCCCTTCGGCGCGGGCAGCGCGAATCCGCGCGATATTATGCTCAATCGCTCCCACATGAAGGTCGAGCTGAGCGATGGCAAGGCGGAGCGTTTCGGTCATGCGCCGGTCATAGCGCGAAAATCGTCCGCCGTGCAGTCCAGGAGTAGCCCAAAAGCGGCGAGGGAGCAGCCAAGGAGCGCAAGCGCAATATCGGTTCGGATATGCCATGATTTCGCCATGCAAGCCCTGTAACAAAATGCGGCGCAACCGCGCGAGCCGCGAACCATCCCGGCGGCCATTCAGGGACGGGCTGTAATAATTTTTCGGAGTGACGCATGAAAATCGGAACATGGGCAAAAACAATCGCGCCGACGCTGGCGTTGGTTGCGGTCATGGGCATGGTGGGGACCGCCCAGGCCCACAAGAAGAAGACGACTAACCAAACGACGACATCGAGCAGCATGTCGAAAAAATCGACCACCAAAAAATCGGCGATGAAAGGTCATTTGACCGGCTATAAATCCGAAGCCGAAGCCAAGGCCGCCTGCGGCATGGGTGGCGTTGCGTGGCACGCGACCGGCAGCAAGGCGTTCCATGTCGCCGGGTCGAAATATTTCGGCAAAACCAAGCATGGTGCGTATGTTTGCGAAAAGGCTGCGATGTCGGACGGCTTGCACAAGGCCAAGAACTAAGCCTGCCGCAAAAGTTTCGTTTGACGCCCGACCGGATTTGTCTGTTATCTGTAACGGATTGATCCGGTCGGCACGCTTGAGCGCCCGGCCTCACCAAAGGAGACCAAAATGGGTTTATTCGATGATATCGCCGGCATGGCGAGCGGGCTGATGGGCGGAAGTGCTCAGTCGTCAGGCGTGCAGGGCCAGTTGATGGGTATTTTGCAGCAAAACGGCATTTCCGGCGTGTCCGGCCTGGTCCAGCAATTCGAGCAAAGCGGCCTTGGCGCCCATGCGGCATCCTGGGTCGGGAACGGGCAAAATCTGCCAATTTCGGCTGATCAGGTGCAGCAAGCCCTGGGTAATCCGATTATCGAGCAAGTGGCGCAGAAATTCGGGATCAACACCGCCGATGCCGCGCAATTGCTGAGCCAGCATCTGCCCGCTGCGGTTGATCAGGCAACGCCCGACGGCACTGCAAGCGGCGGCAATTAAACCGCCACCGGCTTCAGCCCGAATTGATAGGATAGGTGCCGCCAAGGCTGCGCTGTCACTGAGCCATCAGGCAGCGCACCGGGCGGCATTTTGACAAAATCAGCGATCAGCGACGTTTTCACCCCAAACACCGCATCACTGTCTAGATATTGATCCCCGGCGACAAAAACATGGGTGATCAATGTCTCAAAGTCTGGTGCTGCGATCATGAAATGCACATGGGCCGGGCGCCAAGGGTGGCGCTTGGTCGCGTGGAGCAGCGCGCCGACCGGCCCATCATCCGGGATCGGATACGCTGCAGGCACGATACTGCGAAACCAGAAACGGCCAGCCGAGTCGCTGCGCAGCCTTGCACGCAACGCAGACCCACCCTGCTCAGGACGCTGCAAATCATAAAACCCCTCAGCATCGGATTGCCAAACATCAATCTGCGCCCCCGCCAGTGGCGTTCCCTGCGGATCAAGCACGCAGCCATCAACAAATAATAATTCCCCCGCGACACCCGCACTGATATCGGCGCCATTCGCGCAGAGCGGCGCATCAGCCACGTGAAACGGCCCGAGCACGGTGGTTTCGGTGGCCCCCTCGGGCATTCGGTGATTGATCGCGTCGATCAGCATCGACACACCGAGCACATCGGCCAGTAAAATAAATTCCTGTCGCCGCTGATCGCTGATCTGCCCGGTTGCGGTCAAAAATCCCACCGCAGCCTGAAACTCCTCGAAGCTCGGCGCCACGTCGCGAATAAATTCGTGCATATGGGCCACTAAGCGGCTCATGATTTGGGCGAGCCGCGCATCCGGTGTGCCCGCAAAACTCTGATGGACCGCATCGGTAATGGTTTGTTCATCAAAATCGCGCATGCAAGCTCCTGATCCAGCCCTGTCCGGCTGGTGCCGGGTGAGGGATTTGAACCCCCGACCTTCGGTTTACAAAACCGCTGCACTACCACTGTGCTAACCCGGCGCGCCGAGTTTTCCTCTATCATGTCGCGCGCGTTTGTGCAGCCCCCATCACCCGGCGAGGCGCATTCGCGTCGCGCATCGATAGGGGGGCTTGTCGGTCACGCGTCACCGCCCTATACCGCCCGGCACCGGTGCGGGGCCATAGCTCAGTTGGGAGAGCGCCTGAATGGCATTCAGGAGGTCGTCGGTTCGATTCCGATTGGCTCCACCAGTTTCCCCTTATTTTTGCTCGGTTTTGATATCCGGCTTGGATATCCGGGCACGACGCGGTAAGCCGCTGCCATGTCGCTTGCCCCCTATGCCTCTGATCCTGCTTGTTCGCGCGGCCGCCAGTATGCGGAGGCGCCGAGCAGCACGCGCAGCCCATTCCAGCGTGATCGTGACCGGGTGCTGCACTCTACGGCCTTTCGCAAGCTGCAGTATAAAACCCAAGTATTTGTCATTCATGAGGGCGATTTTTATCGCACCCGCCTGACCCACAGCCTGGAAGTGGCGCAGATTGCCCGCAGCCTCGCGCGCGGCCTTGGACTTGATGAGGATTTAACCGAAACCCTTGCCCTCGCGCATGATCTGGGCCACCCGCCCTTCGGCCATGCAGGTGAAGCTGGACTCAACGACGCGCTCGCCGCGCATGGCGGCTTTGATCACAACGCTCAGAGCCTGCGCAGCATTTCGCTCCTTGAATGCCGCTATCCGGGTTTCGATGGGCTGAATCTGACATGGGAATCGCTCGAAGGCATTGCCAAGCATAACGGCCCGCTGCCCAACCCGCCCGCTTATATCGCCGCGTTTGATGCGTCCTATCCGCTTGACCTGACCCACCAAGCCGGTGCCGAGGCGCAAGTGGCCGCCCTTGCCGATGACATCGCCTATCACGCGCATGACCTGGATGACGGGCTACGGGCCGGCTTATTCACCCTGGATGATCTGGCTGCGCTGCCCGTGGTGGGGG
>JAKBBY010000173.1 GCA_021808315.1 Pseudomonadota bacterium
CAGATACCGAGGCATTCCTGAAGGCGAGCCACGCATCACTCGAGCCGGTCAAGCTGACCAATACGCTGGCCTTCATGTTCGAAACCAGACTGCCTCAACACCTAACCTACTATTCGGCGCGCCTGCCAACCCGCGACAAGCACTACACGGATTGCTGGGAAGCCTTGCCGCGCCGATTTGACCCAACCAACCGAGAGGGCAGGGGGCTATGAAACTCGCATCGCGGCGCAACGGCCAGCCCGATGGCCAACTCGTGGTGGTCAGCCGCGACCTCACCCGCTACACCCCAGCCGAGCCGATTGCCCAAACCCTGCAGCAGGCGCTCGATCATTGGGCGGCACTCGCCCCGCGCCTGCAAGCGCTGGCCGATCAACTGGAAGCAGGCAGCGTTCCTGCTTATCGTTTTCACGAGCGCGAAGCGTTAGCGCCATTGCCGCGCGCCTATCAATTTCTCGATGGATCGGCCTATGTCAATCACGTCGAGCTGGTGCGCCAAGCCCGTGGTGCCGCCATGCCTGAGCGGTTTTGGACCGATCCTTTGATGTATCAAGGCTGCTCGGATCATTTTCTCGCCCCGCGTGATCCGATCCCGCTGCCATCGCCGGAGTCCGGGCTTGATTTCGAGGCCGAACTCGCGGTGATCACCGGCCCGGTCAGCGCGGGAACCAGCCCCGACGAGGCTGGCAGTGCCATCAAGCTGATCATGCTACTCAACGATATTTCGCTCCGCAACGTCATCGCGGCAGAATTACCCAAAGGCTTTGGTTTTGTGCATGGTAAGCCCGCCTCGGCCTGTTCGCCCGTCGCGGTCACGCCGGATGAGCTTGGCCCGTCATGGGATGGTGGGCGGCTGCATCGCCCGATGCTGGTGACCTTGAATAACCAAATATTCGGCCACCCCGATTGCGGCATCGATATGATTTTTGATTTCCCAACCTTGATTGCCCATGCCGCCGCAACCCGGCCTCTAATGCCCGGCAGCATTATCGGCTCCGGCACCATCTCCAACCGCGATCCCACGGGGGCCATCGGCTATGCCTGCCTCGCCGAACGCCGTGCCGTCGAGACCATCCAAACCGGCGCGCCGCGCACACCCTTCCTGATCCCTGGCGATGTGGTGCGCATTGAGGTGCGCGGCCCCGGTGGCGCATCGATTTTCGGGGCGATCGAACAACAGGTTGCCTAACGCCGGGGATCGCGCCTAGAAGCGCGAGCGCCGTGCTGGCGCGTCCCCCCGGAGCCCGACGAGCCGATGTCCATTTTCCTGTTCCTGACCGTTGTTATCGTCTGGGGCCTGACCTGGTTTGCCATTCACCTGCAACTCGGATCAACGCCCGATGTCGTCTCGATCTTCTGGCGTTTCGCGAGTGCGGCGATCCTGCTTTGGGTGATCTTGTTTGCCACCAAATCCTATCGCCCAGGGCCATGGCGTCGCCATATCGGCTATGCCGGGTTGGGGCTTTGCCTGTTTTCGGTCAATTTCCTGTTTCTCTACGCCGCCGGGCGCCATATTTCGAGCGGGCTGGAATCGGTGGTGTTCAGCCTCGCGACCGTGCTCAACGTCTTCAACCAATTTCTGTTCCGCCGTATCCGCCCCAGTCTGCGCGTGCTTTCCGGCGCCGCACTCGGCACGGGTGGCGTCGTGCTGTTGTTCGCGGATCAATGGGTTGGAACGCAGGTTAGTCCGGTTGGTATTTTGCTCGCGCTTGCGGGCACCTATTCCTTCTCGCTCGGTAATTTGCTGTCAACGCGGATCACCGCGGATGGCACCAGCTTGGCCAACGCCATGGTCCGGGCCATGAGTTGGGGGGCCGCTGGGCTCGGCATTCTGGTCGTGGCCACCGGGCATGATTTCTGCGTCAGCGCCAACCGGTTCTATCTGGGGGGGCTCGCTTACCTCTCGGTCTTTGGAACCCTGATCGGCTTCTTCGCCTACCTCACTTTGGTTGCCCGCATCGGTCCGTCGCGCGCCGCTTATGTCACCGTCATCACCCCGGTCGTCGCACTCACCATGTCCACCTTGTTCGAATCTTATCACTGGGCCGGCCTTGCCATTCCCGCCACATGTTTGATCCTCCTGGGCAATTTGGTGATTTTCCTCCCCATCCGGGCAAATCGATCCGCACAACGCAGTCTTGCTGAATAAGCATTATTCGCTATCGAAAATCGCGATTATAACATATTTTATGGATATATTGATGTTTGAAACATGATTTCTGCGGGTCAACTCAAGGCCGCACGGGCGTTGCTGGGCATTGATCAAAAGGAATTGGCCCAGCTTTCCGGCCTGTCGCTGCCCACCATCCAGCGGATGGAGAGCAGCGAGGGTGTGGTGCGCGGGAATGTCGATTCGCTGATGAAGCTGCTTGAGGCGCTTGATCGTGTCGGGGTCATCATCATCAGGCCCGGCGATGTATCGGATGGCAATGCCGGGCGTGGCGTTCGCCTCAAAAGCCCGTAACCGATCATGACGCCGATCGTCCTGATTGCCGCCCTTGCGTCCATCATCCTCGCTGGCTTGGGTGGCGCGTTGGCGCATCGGCGGATCGGGCGCTGGGTCGTCTATGGCGGATCACTCGGCATCGCATTGGTGGTCTTGCTGGCCTCGCTGGCGCAACTCGCTTTTGGTGTGGCGCCAGAGCCCCAGGTGATTTTGCCCATCGGCCTGCCGCAACTGGGCATGCATTTTAGCATGGACGCGCTGGCAGCCGCCTTTCTGATCATGATCAATCTCGGGGCGGGAGCGGCCAGCCTGTTTGCACTCGGCTATGCCCGGCATGATCACGAACCGGCGCGGATTTTGCCATTCTACCCAATCTTTCTCGCCGCCATGAACCTCGTCGTGATCGCGTCCGATGCCTATAGTTTCCTGTTATGCTGGGAATTAATGTCCCTGGCCTCGTGGGCTTTGGTGATGGCCCACCATCACGATGTCGAAACCCGGCGTGCCGGGATGATTTATCTGCTCATGGCGAGTGCGGGCACGTTGGCTCTGCTCCTTTGTTTCGGCGTGCTCGCTGGCGCCGGGGGGCATTATGCATTCACCGCGATGCAGCACCTGCCGCATTCGGCCAAAGCCAGCGCGGTGATTTTGATCCTCGCTTTGTTAGGAGCTGGCTCCAAGGCCGGGCTGGTGCCGCTGCATGTTTGGCTGCCGCGCGCGCACCCTGCGGCACCCAGCCATGTCTCCGCGCTGATGAGTGGCGTGATGACCAAAGTCGCGATCTATGGCTTTATTCGCATCGTGTTCGTCTTGGCGGGCCCGGCTGCTTGGTGGTGGGGCCTTGTGGTGTTGCTCGCCGGCGGCATCACCGCTGTTCTCGGCGTGCTGTACGCGCTGATGGAAGACGATATCAAAACAATTCTTGCCTATAGCACGATTGAAAATGTCGGGTTGATTTTCGCGGGGCTCGGCCTCGCTTTGGCGTTCAAAGCTGATGGCATGATGATCGAAGCGGCCTTGGCGCTGACCGCCGCGTTGTTTCACGCGTTCAACCACATGCTGTTCAAATCAACGCTGTTTTTCGGCGCCGGTGCAATTCAGCACGCAACGGGCACGCGCGATCTTGCGCAGCTCGGCGGGTTGATCCATCGGATGAACATCAGTGCCGTGCCGATGCTGATCGCCGCGATGGCCATCGCCGCTCTACCGCCCTTCAACGGCTTTGCCTCCGAATGGCTGCTGCTCCAAGCCATCCTGCTCAGCCCGGCCTTGCCGCAATTCGGCCTCAAGCTTGCGGTTCCAGCCATCGGCGCTTTGATTGCGTTAGCGGCGGCGTTCGCATCAGCCTGTTTCGTCCGGCTGTTTGGCATCGCCTATCTCGGCAAACCACGCAGCCAGGCCGCGCGCCTTGCCGATGAAACCGACATCGCCTCGCGCAGCGCGATGATCGGCCTCGCCGCCCTCTGCGCGGTTGTTGGCCTGCTCCCCGGTTTCATGATCGATCTGTTCGCGCCGGTGTCAGACAATCTGCTCGGCGCCCGTGTGCCCACCCAAGCGGGCCTGTCCTGGCTGACGATTGTGCCAGTCACGGCCAGCCGCAGCGCCTATGATCCGCTGCTGATTGGGCTGTTCGTGGCGATCAGCACGGGCCTCGCATTCATCGCCCTGCGCCGGTTTGGCGCGCGCACCACCCGCCGCGCGGCGGCCTGGGCGTGCGGGTACACCCAGATCAGCGCACCGCTACAACCCGACCCGAGCCAATATACGCCGTCGGGCTTCGCCCAACCGATCCGCCGCGTCTTCGCCACCGGATTATTTCGCGCGCGCGATAGGGTGGTGATGCCGCTCCCCTGCGATGGCGCACCCGCCCGCTTCACCGCTGCTTGGGTCGATCCCGCCTGGGTGTTTCTATACCTGCCATTGCGCACTGCCCTTGACTGGGTTTCAGACCGGATGAACCGCCTGCAATTTCTAACCATCCGCCGCTATCTGGGCTTCGTCTTCGCCGCTCTCGTCGCCTTGCTCGTGTGGGTCGCGTTATGGCGCTGATCGCTCCGTTAGTCTTGCAATTATTCCAAATGGCTTTGGTCTTGGCGATCGCGCCCTTGCTCACCGGATGGGTGCGGGTGTTGAAGGCCCGGCTGCAACGCCGGGCCGGTCCGCCATTGCTGCAAGTCTATCGAGATTTGCTAAAGCTGATTAGCAAAGATACGATCATCGCGACCGATATTTCATGGATTTATCGCGCCAGCCCCTATGCCGTCTTTGCCTTGGGTTGGGTTGCCGCCTCTTTGGTGCCGAGCTTTGGCACCAACCTGCTCTTTTCCTGGTCAGGCGACCTGATTGTGATCGTTGCGTTGTTAGGCACCGCACGATTTTGCCAAATGCTCGCCGCGATTGATCTGGGTACCGCCTTTGGCGGCCTCGGCGCCAGCCGTGAGGCGATGTTTGCCTCGCTCGCCGAACCGGCGATGTTAATGATTGTGTTCACCGTCGCATTGATCGCGGGCTCCAGCCAATTATCGGTCATTGCCGATTTCATGCATTCGGGGGCAGCCGGATTACGGCTGTCTCTCGGTCTTGGGTTGGTGGCGCTGGTCATCGTGGCGCTCGCTGAAACCGGACGTTTCCCGGTTGATAACCCGGCCACGCATCTGGAACTCACCATGGTCCATGAGGCGATGATCCTCGATTATACCGGTCGGCATCTTGCCCTCATCGACCTTGCGCACGCGCTGAAACTAACATTGTATATGTCGATCATCGCTTGCATCTTCGTGCCGCTCGGCATGGCCGGTCCTGGTGCTGCCCCTTCGGCCTTGGCGCTCGGCCTGCTTGCCTATTTAATCAAACTGATTATCGGGGCGGCATTACTCGCCGTGTTTGAAACCGCCATCGCGAAAATGCGGGTGTTTCGCGTGCCAAATTTCATCGGTGCGGCGCTGATGCTCGGTCTGCTCGGCACGCTGCTTTTGTTT
>JAKBBY010000174.1 GCA_021808315.1 Pseudomonadota bacterium
CACCAATAAAATCGTAATCAAAATCGTATATTGAATATCATTCACGCTGGCCCGGATCGTCGTGGTCCGGTCGGTCATCACCGTCAGCTTCATCCCGGGCGGAATAAATCGCCGCAATTCGGGCAATAATTTTTTCACCCCATCTGCCGTCGCAATCACATTGGCCGATGCGGTCTTGGTCACCGCCAGCACCAAGCCCGGCTTGCCATTCACCGTGCCGGAGACTTGCGTGTTGGAAACCCCATTAATCACCGAGGCCACATCGCCGAGCGTGATAATCGAGCCATGACTGGTTTTGAGCACCAGCGTGCGATATTGCGAGGCCCGGCTGATCTGGCCGTTGATCGCAATCACATGCGCCCGGTTCGGCCCCTCAATCACCCCTAGCGGTGACAGGCTATTCGCTCCCTTCACCGCATTATAAACATCCGTCGCGGTCAGCCCCGCCGCCGCCAGCGCCTGCGGATGCAGGCGAATCCGCACCGCAGGGGACTCACCACCAAATAAATCAACCTGCGCCACCCCCGGCACTTGCGACAGGCGCTGCACCAGCACCGTGTTCGCCACATCATAAATCTTTGGCAGCGCTATCGTCTTTGAGGTGAGCGACATGGTCAATACCGGTCGTGCCGCCGGATTGAACTCCTTATAATAAGGACGGCTCGGCATATCCGAGGGCAAATTCGGCAACGCCGCATTAATCGCCGCCTGCACCGCATGGGCATCCGCATCGATCTTGGTATTGGTGCTGAACAGCAGCACAACCGAAGTGCTGCCCACCGAGCTCACCGAATCCACCTCGTCCGCCCCAGGAATAATCCCAAGCGTATGCTCAAGCGGTGCCGCCACCGTGCTCGCCATCGTCGCCGGATCGGCCCCCGGCTCGGAGGCAAACACGACAATCGCCGGCACCGCAATGCTCGGCAGCGGTGCCACCGGCAACAGCCGATAGGCCAACCCCCCCGCGAGCAAAATCGCAAGCGCCAGCAACCCGGTCGCTATGGGCCGCCGAATGAAGGGGGCCGAAAAATTCACGGCTGCGCCACGGGTGTCAAATCCAGCGCGGGCCCCCGGCGGCGGCGCGTCCGGTCAAGCGCGAGATAAATCACCGGCGTGGTAAACAAGGTCAAAACCTGGCTCAACAATAACCCGCCAATAATGGTAATGCCCAACGGGGCGCGCAATTCCGCCCCCGCACCGCCTTCAAGCACCAGCGGCACTGCGCCAAACAACGCCGCCATGGTGGTCATCATAATCGGGCGAAACCGCAGCAGCGCCGCCTCGGTAATCGCCGCCACCGGCTCCAACCCGCGCACCCGCTCCGCCTCAATCGCGAAATCCACCATGATAATGCCGTTCTTTTTCACAATGCCCATCAGCAGCACCACACCCACCAGCGCCACCAAGGTAAATTGCGTGCCGGTCAGCATCAGCGCCAGCATCGCGCCAATCCCCGCCGAGGGCAGGGTGGACAGAATGGTGATCGGATGGATCGTGCTCTCATAAAGCACGCCGAGCACGATATAAATCACCACAATCGCTGCCAAAATCAGCAACGGCTCCTCACTGAGCGAGGCCTGAAACTGCGCCGCCGCCCCGCCATACGCGCCATTAATCCCTTCCGGCACCGCCAATTTCTGCTGCGCCTTGGCAATGGCACTCTCCGCCGCACCCAGCGACACGCCCGGCGCCAAATTAAAGCTCAGTGTGACCGCCGGGAATTGATCTTCCCGATAAATCGCAAGCGGCGCCTTGATCTCTTTAATCCGCGCCACCTGATCCAACGGCACTTGCGCGGTCGCCGAACTCGATGCCGTGGTGCTGCTCAAGGTCGATGATCCGCTGACCCCCGCACCCGGCCCCACCGCCCCGCTGCTCGACGCACTACTCACCGAGCCGGTCGGGATATAAATATCCGCAAGCGCAGCCGATGACGTCAGAAACCGTGGACCAAGCCCCAACACCACCCGATATTGCGCATTCTGCGCATAAATCGTCGAGATTTGCCGCTGGCCAAACGCATCATAGAGCGCATTCTCCACCGCCGCCATGCTGATGCCAAGCCGCGCCGCAACCGTGCGGTGCACATCAACAAACGTCTCCAAACCCTCATTCTGCTGATCGCTGACCACATCGCGCAGTTGCGGCAAGGCCTTCATCGCCGCCTCAATCCGCGCCGACCACCGCGTCAATTCCGCCTGATTAGTATCGGTCAAGGTATATTGATATTGCGTCGGCGAGACCCGCGAAGAGAGCGTAATATCTTGCACCGGCTGCATAAAAAACTGCAAACCCGCAATGCCCGTCAACGCATTCTGCAACTGCGTCATCACCACCGATAGGGCAGGGCGCTGACCAATCGGCTTCAGCACAATGGTCAATCGCCCGGTATTGGGTGTCGGGTTGGTCGCCCCGCTACCGAGTAACGATGCCACGCCCGCCACCGCCTTGTTAGCGCGGATAATCGTAATCGCCTGCGCCTGCAACCGCGTCATCGCCGCGAGCGAGGCACCTTGCGCACCTTGCGTCACCGCAACAATCTCGCCGGTATCCTCCTGCGGCAGCAAAGCCTTCGGAATAACCACATACATCAACATCGTGATCACCACGGTGAGCGCGAAAATCACCAGCATCAAACGCTGATGCGCAAGACTCCAACTCAGCCCACGCTGATAATAGCCGCGCACATTTTCTAACGCCGCCTCAGCCCCGCGCGCCACCTTGCCCGGATGCGAATCGGTCGCCGGTCGCAGTAACCGCCCGCTCATCATCGGCGTTAGGGTCAGTGAAACCACCGCCGATATCACCACCGCCACCGCCAAGGTCACCGCAAACTCGCTGAACAACCGGCCAATCACCCCCGGCATGAACAGCAGCGGAATAAACACCGCGATCAACGACACCGTTAATGAGACAATGGTAAAACCAATTTGCTGCGATCCCAAATACGCCGCCCGCAGCGGCGTCTCGCCCGCCTCGATATAGCGCACGATATTCTCGATCATCACAATCGCATCATCAACCACAAAGCCCGATGCGACGGTCAACGCCATCAACGATAAATTATCAAGCTGAAACCCAAGTTCATTCATCACCGCAAACGTCGCGACAATCGATAAAGGCAGCGCCACCGCCGGAATCAGCACCGCGCGTGGATTGGGCAAGAATAAAAAGATCACCAACACCACCAGCAAAGCCGAAATAAGCAGCGTAATCTGCACATCCTGCACCGAGGCCTTGATCGTCGCCGTCCGGTTCGCCACCACTTGAATTTTCACACCCGCCGGCAAGGTCGCCTCAATCGATTTCAACGTCGATTGCAGCCGCGCAACGGTTGAGACAATATTCGCGCCCGGCTGGCGCTGAATATTCACCAACACGGCGGGAATCCCATTAAAACTCGCCGCAACCAGGTTATTCTCCAACCCCTGCCGCACCGTGCCGACCGCACTCAATCGCACCGGCGCGCCATTGCGATACGCAATAATCACATCCCGATAATCCTGCGCCGAGGTCAGTTGATCATTGGCCCCCAGCGCATAAGCCTGATTTTTGCCGTCAAACCCGCCTTTGGCGCCATTCTGATTGGCGTTAGCAATCGCATTGCGCACATCTTCGAGCGATAATCCGTAGGAAGCCAGCCGCACGGGATCAATCTCAATGCGCACCGCCCGGCGCAAATCGCCCTCAATCGTCACCAGCCCAACGCCGCGCACCTGCGATAATTTCTGCAACAGCAATGTTTGTGCGGCATTAGCAATCTGATCGATCGGCACGGTTTTCGAGGTCAAAGCCAGCGTCAAAATCGGCGCATCCGCCGGATTAACCTCGTTATACACCGGTGGATACTGCAAATTCGGCGGCAACGTGCCCGATGCCGCATTAATCGCTGCCTGCACATCCTGAGCGGCAGTGTCCATATTCAAACTCAAATCAAACCGCAGCGTAATCGCGCTGGTGCCCTGGCTGGAAATCGAACTCATCGCCGCCAGCCCGGCAATCTCGCCAAATTGCCGCTCCAGCGGGGCAGTAATCAGTTTTGAAACCGTATCGGGTGAAGCCCCCGGCAATTTGGTGATCACCTGGATCGTCGGAAAATCAACCGATGGCAACGACGAGACGGGCAGGGCGTGATACCCCAAAATCCCCAATAACAACACCGCAATCGCCAGCAGCGTGGTGGCCACGGGCCGACCAATAAAGGGTGCCGAAATATTCATGGTTGATGCGGCGCCGCCGTGACAATTTTCACCAGCGACCCATCGCTCAACCGCGCCCCACCCTCCGTCACCACCTGATCACCCGGCTTCAGCCCCTTGGTGATCACCACCACATCACGCCCCTGATAACCCAAACGCACAGGCTGCACCTTCGCTTTCGCACCTTTGGCCGCTCGTGCAATCAAATAGACAAAACTACCATCCGGCCCCTGTTCCACCGCATCCGGCGGCACCACCATCGCCCCTGACATCGACTTCACCAATACCTGCACATTGACAAACCCACCCGGCCACAACCCCTCATCCCGATTGGCAAATCGCCCTTTAGCCGTCAGCGTGCCGGTCGAACTATTAATCGTGTTATCCAAAACCGATAACACGCCGCGCTCCGCAGCCCCTTTGCCGCCGCTCGCCCCGCCGCCCTCATCGCTGGCTAATAATTTCACAGGCCCCGCGGCCATCGCTTGACGCAGCACCATCAAATCCTGCTGCGGCAAGCTGAATTGCACCGATATCGGCTGCAACGTGTTGATCGTGACAATCCCGTTGGTCAAATTCGGCGTCACGATATTGCCCGCATCCACCTGCAATATCCCCGTCTTGCCCGCAATCGGCGCGCGGATTTTGGTATAGCCCAAATTGATTTTATCGGTCGCTATCGTCGCTTGATCTTGCTTGACCAGCGCTTGCGCCTCCAGCAGCGTTGCCTGCGCGGTCGCCGCCTGCTGCTTTGACGTATAATTTTGCTTGACCAGCGAGGCATATTGCCGCGCCTGTAAAGACGCATTGGCCGCACTCGCCTGATCCTGCGCAAGTTTAGCCTCGGCCTGCTCTAACGCAGCCTGATACGGTGCCGGATCAATCTCAGCCAATAATTGCCCGGCCTTCACAAACTGCCCCTCATGAAACAGCACTTTCGCGAGCGGCCCGGTAATCATCGGCTGCACCACCACCGTGCGATACGCCACCACAGTGCCTAACGCGGTGAGATAAACTGGCACATTCTGCAGCTTGACCGCCGCCACCTTCACCGGGATCGCCAAATTCTTGGGCTTGTGCTTTTTTGGCCCTCCCGCGACCAAGCGCACCACCACAATCACCACCAGCAGGGCGATAATACCAATGAAGATAAACCGCCGCCGTCTCTGTGCCATCTCAACGCCCCGCCTGTTGTGAATGCGCCGCAGCATC
>JAKBBY010000016.1 GCA_021808315.1 Pseudomonadota bacterium
GACTTACTATAATTGCTAATCCACCGATTGAGCCAGGCTTCGGTGTTAGAGGCTTCCATGAACGAGCCGATTTTGTCACGCGCCATCACTTTAAGAAAATGCGCAAACCGGCTGGTCGCCATGATATAGGGCAGCCGCGCTGAAATTGCCGCATTCGCGGTGGCATCTGGCCTGTCATATTTCTTGGGTTTTTGGGCCGTCTGTGCGCCGAAAAATACCGCATAATCAGTGTTCTTGTAATGGCAGAGCGGCAAAAATCCAAGATTGGAAAGCTCGAATTCGCGCCGGTCGGTAATGCCAATCTCGGTTGGGCATTTCGCGTCCATATCACCATCGTCAGATTGGAACACATGGAACGGCAGATTTTCAACCTTGCCGCCACCCTCCGCGCCGCGGATTGCCGTGCAAAAACCGTTCTCTGAGAATGAATTGGTCAAGCGAACGCCCATCGCAAACGCAGCATTCATCCAGCAATAATCATGATGATCCATGGCCCGCGCATTGCCCGCGGCATCATACGGTGCCTCTTCGTAATTAAACTCTTCAATCGGCTTGGTCGCGCTGCCATAGGGCACGCGCGCCAAGGTGCGCGGCATGACCAGTGAGACGAACCGGCTGTCTTCGGTATCGCGGAACCCGCGCCATTTTGCATATTCGGCGGTATCAAAAATTTTCGCGAGATCGCGCGGCTTGGACAATTCCGACCAATCCGAGAAGCCAAACATGCCGGCCCCGGCTGCCGAAATAAACGGCGCAAAGGACGCCGCAGCCACATTTGAGATCAGGCGCAAACTCTCGACGTCATCGGGATGATGCGTCCATTCATAATCACCGATCAGGGCCGCATAAGGTTCGCCGCCCGGCGAGCCAAACTCATTCTCATAGATTTTTTTGAACAAGGTGCTCTGATCGAACTCAATCGCCTTGGTCAAATCGCGATTAAGCTCTTTCTTCGACATATTCAGCAGTTTGAGCTTCAGCCCGGTGCCGGTCTCAGAGTTCATCACCAAATGATGCAGACCCCGCCAGCTTCCTTCCAATTTTAGGAATTTTGGATCATGCATCACCGCATTTAATTGCGTCGATAGTTGCTGGTCGATCGCGGCAATCGCGCGATCAATGGTCCGGGTTAAATTCTTGTCGAACGTGACGGTGCCGCTGAGCGCCTGCTCGACCAACGCCTTAACGAGGTCCTGCGCCCGGTCTGGCTCGGTTTGCTTGGTTGCGGAGACGACCTGATCGAGCAGGCTGAAACCTTCTTCCGTCGTTGTGGTGGCGCCAGCCGCTTGGCCGGCAGATTGAGCGTCAGACATGGATCATGCGTCCTTTTGACCGAGGCCGAGTTGATCGGAAAGCGATTTGAGTTCCGCATCGTTCTGAAGCACTTTTTCGAGCAGTCCTTCCAGCTCGTCCGAGCGATCAGCTTTGCTCAACAAATCCCGCAATTTATTGCGGGTTTCCAGCAGCGATTTGAGAGCAGGGACTTGCTCGATCACGCGGCCCGGCTCAAAATCGTCAATCGAATTGAACGCCAGATTGACCGCCATTTGACTGCCATCGCCAGCCAGGGTGTTGTCAACTTTCAGCTTCAAGCCCGGTGCAATCCGCGCCATCACATCATTAAAATTATCGCGATCAATTTGCACAAATTTACGCTCGGCGAGCGGTTTGAGCGGCTGCGTCGGGTCGCCCGAGAAATCGCCCATCACCCCCATCACGAACGGCAATTCCCGTTCGATCTGGGCGCCTTCGGTTTCGACTTCATACGTAATATGCACGCGTGGCTTACGAACCCGCTTTAATTTGTCATGAATACTTCCGCTCATCAATTTTCTCCCCAATAACGAAATGTGGCAGTCCCGTGAACGTCACATAACCAAACGTGCTTCGCGGTTAAATCGCAAAGCGCCGCAGCTTTTGATTAATCTACCCTTAGAATAACGCCAACTTTGCTAAACGGTCAATCACCGATCCTGCAGCGCAAACCGAACGACGCGGCCCACACCCCACGCCAACCCAAGCCCAACCCGCCCGATCCAGGCTATTCGGGACGAATGCCGAGCGGGATTAGCAGCGCGGCCCTTGATTGTTCATCGGGGATCAAATCCATCAGCAACTCGTTCCAATTCAGCCGGGCGCGCCGCACCGCCTCATCAAGGGTCATTGAGATCGGTGATTGTGGCTCATTGCGCCGGAAATACTCTGCAATCTGATGAAGCTGCCGCAATGCTTCCTCGCGGTTGCGCGGCGCACCAGCCGGTCCCACCCCTTGCGCCCGCGGCTCACCACCACCGGCCAGTCCTGGATCCGAGCGATCCATCGCGTCGCTCGCCGGATCATCCGGATCATCGGCTGTGCGCGTGCTGGCCGGTGCATAACGTTTGGCGATTGCGATGATTTGCTCAAGCACCGTCGTCGCGCGTGACAGGCTCGGCGCATCCGCGCCCGCGGCTTGGGTGAGGCATTCATCCAGCGTGCGCCAGGCGTCCAGAGCGGTCTGCGCCGCGTTCAATAGCGTCGCAAAATGCGCACCACCGGCAAGGCGCGCTTCATTTTCCAGATCAGCGAGCACCGGCGCGCCATTGGCGATCATGTCGTCGCGTCTTGTGTCATCGCCAATTCCAGCCACCGTCTCCGCCTGCTGATAAACAAACAACAAAGCGGGAGAGCCATCGGCGCGCTCAAATAATTCGGTCTTGCGCAAGGGTTGGATCAACGTGCCATCGCCGCCTTCGCCGCTCAATCCTGCGATCGGAGCGACACGCGTGCTAATCCCGTCCTCATCGGGCATCGGATAAAGTAAATCCCAATAGTTTTCGACCATCCCGCGTAACAAAATTGCGCAATCGCGCAGGCCAACCAAACCCTCAAGCCGCACCAAAGCCTCAGTCAGCCAGGACGCGACCTCCAAATCCTTGGCCTGGTTCGCCAAAATTTCAGTGGCCAACCGAGCCACGTCGCGCCAATGCCGTCCCGCTTCATTGTCAGCGGTCGAGTCAGCATCGGCGGCGCGTTCCGCCGCGCGCGCGTCCGAGCGGGCATCTCGCAACTTGTAATAAAGCGATTGCGGTGAATAATCCGCGCGAAGATCAGTTCCCGTCGGCGCATCGTCCTGGATCGGCGCCAATAATCTATCAAGATCAACTGTTCCCGACATGGTCACCCCAAAATCCTAAACAATCAATTGTGACGCTGATATGACCGTCCGCACCGGATGGCGCATCGCCGAAACAACGATTATTCGATCATAATTCGATATGGACACGCTTTGCAATGGCGGTGCGTGGCCGAACCACGTGACCTGCATCACAAAATCCACGGGTTCTGACTTGTGCAGGTTGGCAATATTCGGCTAACTAGCGCCCTGGCAGAAGCGGTTGCGCGTAGCAACCGGGTCGGCTCACTTTATGTCAAACGAGGCGAGGAAATTCATGGCGGCGATTGACCTCAAATCCCTCATTGGTCGTCTTGGCGATCATTGCAGGCGTGCGCTCGAAGCCGCTGCCGGGCTGACGTTATCGCGCAGCCATTACAATGTCGAAATTGAGCATTGGTTGGCCAAACTCGCCGACGGCACCGATACTGACATTCCGATTTTGCTGCGCCATTACGATATCGATCATGGTCGGTTTTTGATCGATCTCAATCGTGGCCTCGATAAAATGAAAACGGGCAATGCCCGTGCGCCAACGCTCTCGCCCGAAATTGTCGAACTCGCCAAGCAAGCCTGGCTTCTGGCCTCGGTCGAGCATGGTCTCACCCGCGCGCGCTCAGGCCATATTCTCTGGGCGCTGCTCGCCGATGAAACTTTGGCCCGTCGCGCGCGTGACGCCTCAAGCCAGCTTGCCAAAATCCCGGTCGATGCCCTCAAGCGTGATTTGTTATCCATCACCAGCGCGAGCATTGAGGCGCAAACCGCCACTCTGGCCGCCGATGGCGCGCCAGGCACCGATGGTGATGGGGCAGGGGCGCCGCGTCCGGGCGGGTCTGGCGCGCTCGATCAATTTACCGAAGACCTGACGGCCCGCGCGCGGGCTGGCAAGATCGATCCGATTCTCGGGCGCGATTTCGAAATCCGCCAAGCGATTGATATTCTCACCCGCCGCCGCCAAAATAACCCGATCATGACCGGAGAGGCCGGCGTTGGTAAAACCGCCGTGGTCGAGGGTCTCGCGCTGAAAATCGCGGAAGGGGACGTGCCGGACGCGTTGAAGCACGTGACCATCCGCACCCTCGATATGGCGCTGCTGCAAGCGGGTGCCGGTGTGAAAGGCGAGTTTGAGAATCGCCTCAAATCAGTAATTGAAGAGGTAAAATCCTCGCCCAAGCCAATCATTTTGTTTATCGATGAAGCCCATACCCTGATTGGCGCAGGCGGTCAGGCCGGCCAGAACGACGCGGCTAACCTGCTCAAACCCGCCCTCGCGCGCGGCGAGTTACGCACCATCGCCGCGACCACCTGGGCCGAATATAAAAAATATTTCGAGCGCGATGCGGCGCTGACACGCCGGTTCCAAGTCATCAAAGTCGAGGAGCCGCCGGAACCCATGGCTATTGCGATGATCCGTGGTTTGGTTGGCACATTGGAAAAGCACCATAAGGTGCGGATTCTCGATGAGGCCGTGGTCGATGCCGTGCGGCTCTCGGCGCGTTTCATCCCCTCACGGCAACTGCCCGATAAAGCCATCAGCTTGATCGATACCGCATGCGCGCGCGTCGCCATGAGCCAAGCCTCGGTGCCGGCACCGATTGAGGACCGCAAACGCCGGATCAGCTTGATTGACACCGAAATGGGCATTTTGCGCCGCGAAGCCGCCACCGGTGCCAATCATAACGCGCGTGAAGCCGAGTTGCTCGACGAGCGCGCCACCGTGATGGCTGAGCTGGAGTCATTAGAATCGCGCTTTATCGAGGAAAAGCAACTCGCGGGCGAAATTCGTGATCTGCGGGTCGCGCTGGAAACGCCGGCCGATGATGCGGATCTCGATCAGCTGCGCGCCGATCTCGCCGAGCGCAATGCCCGCTTCAAAACCCTGCAGGGTGAACATCCCCTGATCTTTCCCGTGGTCGATGGACAGGCCGTTGCCGAAATTGTCGAAGGCTGGACTGGCATTCCTGCCGGCAAAATGCAGTCGGACGAAATCCGCACGGTGCTCGATTTGAAAGCGGCCATGGAGCGGCGCATCGTCGGGCAGCCCCATGCGCTCGACGCCGTTGCCCAAGCCATCCGCACCTCGCGTGCCAAACTCACCGATCCGCGCAAACCTATCGGTGTTTTCTTGATGGTCGGCACCTCAGGCACCGGCAAAACCGAAACCGCCCTAACCTTGGCTGAATTGCTCTATGGTGGCGAGCAGAACCTCACCACCATCAACATGACCGAATTCAAAGAGGAGCATAAAGTCTCGCTATTGATGGGCAGCCCGCCCGGCTATGTTGGCTATGGCGAAGGCGGCGTGCTGACCGAGGCGGTGCGTCGGCGTCCTTATTCAGTCATTTTGCTTGATGAAATGGAAAAAGCGCATCCCGGCGTGCAAGATGTGTTCTTTCAGGTGTTCGATAAAGGCAATATGAAAGATGGTGAGGGGCGCGACATCGATTTCAAAAACACCGTCATCATCATGACCTCGAATGCCGGCACTGACCTGATCGACAAGCTGTTTGCGGACCCCGAAACCGCGCCAGACGCCGCCGGCCTCGCCGAAGCCTTGCGCCCGGAATTGCTCAAATATTTCAAACCGGCTTTTCTCGGACGGGTCACCCTGGTGCCCTATTTCCCATTATCGGACAGCGTGATCAGAATGATCGTCGAGCTGCAACTCAAGCGCATTGGCGCGCGGGTGCGCTCGTCCTACAAAGCGACGTTCCATTACGACCCCGCTTTGGTCGATCTGATTGCCGCGCGCTGCAAAGAGAGCGCCTCTGGCGCGCGCAATGTCGAAAATATTTTGTCGCGAACCTTACTGCCGGAATTATCGGCTGAAGTCCTTTCGCGGCTCGCAGAAGGCAACGCGGTAACGCGCGTGTCGGTCGCAGCAGACGCGGCGGGTGCGTTTCGCTACGAAGTCAGTTAAACTCTAACTTTCACACAGCAGGAGAACGACAATGTCGATCTATATGAAATTTGGTGACATCAAGGGCGAGGTCACCGCTGACGGCTATAAAGACCATATCGAGCTACTGTCGATGAATTTTGGCGCCAACCGACCGATTTCGATGAGCGCCACCGGCGGATCCGACAAGCGCGAATCCGGCCGTCCGACTCTCAGCGAAATCAACGTCATAAAATTTGTTGATGGAACGTCAAGGGCGTTGTTTCAGGATAATTTGGTTGGCGCCATGGGCTCCAAAGTCGAGATCAAAATGACCCGGACCAAGCCCGATGGTGGTGAACAGGAATATCTGGTGTTGACCCTCACCAACGGTGCGGTGTCGAGCTACCAACTGTCCGACTCAGCGGGCAGTGATCGTGGCCAAGAATCGCTTTCAATTGCCTATACAAAAATCGAGTATAAATACACATCCTATGACGAAGCGGGCAAAAATCCGAAACCTGACACCGTCACCTACGACCTCACCACCGTCAAAAAGACCTAAATTGTTCGGTTAGCCATAGTCGACGCAAAAGCCCGGTCACATTGACCGGGCTTTTTTATGGCCCAAGTCTTTTATCGCTTAATCAGCGACAATTTCCACGGCAACGACCGTTACATTATCATTGACGTGTCGCGCCAGCGCGGCACCAACAAGCAATTCTGCCGGCGACGCCCCACGTGGGGCGCCTAACAGCGCCTCAATCTCGGTCTCCGACAAGGTTTTCGACAAGCCATCCGAGCACAGCAGAAAGCGATCACCCGGCTCAATCGCCCCGATGACTTTATCGATTTCAACCTCGTCGGTATCAATGCCAATCGCCCGGGTAATCACATTCGATTGCGGATGACGCTCCGCCTCCTCTGGCGTAATCCGCCCCAATTCCACCAATTCCTGCACCAGCGAATGATCCCGGTTAATTTGGGTCAGCGCACCGCCGCGCAGCAAATAGGCGCGCGAATCCCCAGCCCAAAGGCAGGCAAAATGCTGATCGCGCAAAATCAGCGCAATCACCGTCGAGGCAATCATTGTGTCCGGCCCCCGCGCTTGCGCTTCCACCCGCAACGCCCGATGGGTTTGCGCCAATCGCGCCCGAACCGCATTCAGCAATTCGGTCGCGCTCAACCCTGGTTCGATCTGGTCCAACGCGCTCACAATCATGCCGGACGCCAACTCTCCGGCCTGGTGCCCGCCCGCACCATCAGCGACCACCCAAAGCCCTAAATCAGCCCGCGCCAACAGCGCATCCTCATTATGGCGACGCACGGCACCAACATGGGTCATTGCCCAATCGGTCAATCGCGGGATCATGAAATAACGCGCTCCGGGTCCGAAATCATTGCCGCAAAATCCTGCGCGTGAGGCAAACCGATCCAATCTTCATGCGAAGCCGCCCGATATGGCCCGCCCTCGGTCCACCAACCTAGCCCTGCTAAATTCCGATCCGCAAAATCACCACGCAACCCCGCCGCCAAAATGTCTGGCGGATGGTCCTCGGTGATCGCGGCAACGGCTTGATCGACCGCTGATTCCAGCCAAAGGCCGCCACCCTGTAGCGCCGAAGGATCGTTAGCCCCCGCCAGCACGAATAAGGGAAATTGCCGCCCCACCTTATCAACACTCGGCAAAATAGCACCAATCAGCGCGTCACGCCCGCAAATCCCTGCGGGCAGTCGGAACCGCCAAATTGGTGCCGCCATCCATCGTTCGGTCCAACGCGCGCCCAGTGCCGCACGCCCGGCATGTAGCGATTCGCGCGCCCATTGGTCCCACGCATCGACGCAGGCGCGCGGGATCGCATCCACAACAAAATCTCCCCGACTGGGTAGCTTGCCATAAAACCCCATAAAATCAGGCTTAAACACGAGGTTCACCCACCCAGGCTCGGGCAGCGAAACCCGCTCAGCACACCCGGCGTGAATGGGTTGAACACCGATCCGGCGGTGACCACGAAGGTCGCCTGCAAACCATTCTGCTCAAACACCAACCGATATTGGTCCGATGAGCCATCCTCCGTCAGTGACGCTTGGTTAAATAATCGAAACAGCGCCCATGGCCCGCTGGCCTGGAACGTCACCGGCGCACCGCCATTGCTCGGCGTGATGGTCAACATCGCGGTCGGCATGCCATTGGGTCCCGGCCAGGTGATTTGCGTCGGCACTTCCGGCCCGTGCGCGTAGGTAATGCCAATACTGCCTAATTGCAGAACCGCTTGCGCGGCTGCCGAACTCAACCCGCCCGGCGTGATGGTGAATTGCACGCTCGGTGTGGCTCCGGCACTGAAGAAAATCTGTTGAATTTCTTCCGCGCGCTGAAACTCCGCCACCGCGCCCTGACTAACCGGGGGTGCGATGCCGTTCACTGTCTGCACCATCCAGGTTCGCCCGGTCATATTCACAAAAGGCCGCACCTGGGTATTGAAAAAACTATCCATAGCGCCGCCCGGTGCAAATAAATGGGCAAAATCAGCGAGCGGCACATCCTGCGCCGAGGCGCTATTGAACGGGTAACGACCCGCCACGGCAGCCTGACAAAGCTGAGCGGCCCCGCCCGGTGCATTGAATGCCGCAGCGGCGGATGCCGCCGCGCTGCCACCGCGCAGCCCATCGGCATTGGCGGTAATCGCCTGTAACCAGCGTCGCACCGGCTGTGGATCATGAGCCGCTTCCCCCGCGAGCAGCGAAACCGCATCACCACCGGCGGCCGGTGCCGCCGGGCCGCCAGAGCCAGGCGCGGTTGAGGCAATCGCGGCTAATTGTTGCTGCACCTGATTGAGTAATTGCAAGGTCAAGCCAATCGGCGCTGAGGGTCCGTTGACGAAATGGCGCAGCGGCGCGAACGCCGCATTCACCACAGCGCCGGGCGGCGGCGCGTTTGCCGTCGCCGCCGGTTCGCCAATTAAGCCTTTGAGCCGCGAGGCTGCTGCGTTGACCGCCGCCAATTTCGCCGGTGCCTTCACGCCAGGGGCAGCTTTGGGCAATTTTGGCGCCTGGGTCAGGGTTAATTGCCGCGCCATCGAGGCGAGCAATAATTTCATCGGTGATTGCGGCGAGCTTAAAATATACAGGCTCTGCACGCTTTGCCCTGCGGTTCCCAGCGGGGCCAAATTCAAATCCGCAATCATCGCGCGCCACTGCGCGATGTAATGCTGCTGATAAATCGCAATCACCCCATCTTCCAGTGATTGCAATTGCGGCGAGTTGGGCGTGATGCTCTCTTGATGGCCCAGCACCCAACTTTCGCGTGCGACATCCTGGCTGACATGGCCCAGTGCAGGGAGCAAAACCGTATAAAACCCACGCACCGTGTAAAAACCGGGAATTCCCTGCGTCAACGGCTTGCCGGAAGCCCGCACAAATAACGGCGCGCCTGCAGCCCCCAGCGCACCCGCTGGGGTCCAAGCCGGCACGCGCCCTGCCGCCGCCGACTCTCTAATCCGCGAATAAACCCGCTCCGCCAGCGGCACCCGGCTGAACGTGGTGCGGGCGGTCTCGATGAGCGCGCCATCAAGCGGCACATTCGGCAAGGGCCGCGCCAGCAGATCGGTTAGATTTTCCATCAGCGACGCCCGTAATGCCTGGTTGGCCGGCCCCGGATAGAGGCGCTGCCAATCAAGCTTCATCCAGGCTTCAATCAGCGGCGCATCCAAGGGCCCGCGATTGCCTAGCATCAAATAGACCCGCGTCGCCTGATATAAGAATTCAGGCCGGTTCAGCGCGCCGCGCATCTCCGCTTCAAGCTGCAAAATCAAGCGCGGCAACATCGCCCGATCCAGCGCGCCCCGATATACGCTCACCGCCGCCTGATGCAGCGTCGCTCCCTGATCAAGGCCCAAACCAGCAAAGCCTGCCGGTTGCGCCTGATCGGCGAGGGCGCGCGCCTGCGCCAATAACGGCGCAATCGGCGTCAAATCCGCACTCGCCACCGGATTAAGTGCAATGGTTTTGGCAGTCTGTTGCTCGGCTTCAATCGCCTGGTGCAACCGGGCCACCGCCGCCGCATTATGGGCGTGACTAACCAGCAGCCCAATCAGAGCCAGGGCAACAACCAGCCCCACCCCGGCATAACTGCCAAGCCGCATCAACAACCGTCGGCGCACCGCTGCGGGGTTGGCGCTCGCGAGCATGGCCTCGTTGAAAATCACCTCGCGCAGCAAACGTCCCAGAAAATAACTGCGCCCGGTCTGTGGCCGCAGGCTTGGGGCGCGCCGCTGATCAATACCAAAAGCCCGCGAAAGTGCGCCGGTCAGCCGGTCGATCGGCGTGCCATCTTGCGTTCCTGAACTGAAATAAACCCCCCGCAGCCACGGGGCCGGGTCCAATGTCGATCCTGCAAACGCCTCGGTCAAAAATGCCGTTAACGGTTCTTCCAAACTCGCGATTTGCGCGGGGAACCCGGCAATCAGCGCCCGCCGATCCGGGCTGCGCTCGCCCTGCAGCCGATCAATCAAACGCTGATCCAACCGTTCACCCAGCGCGCGGAACGCCTCGGCAAATCCCGCCGCTGTTCCTTGCGGCGTCATCAAATTGGCAAAGCTGGTGCCCCACACTTGCGCGCGGGCGGTCGCATCGAGATCATCAAAAAACTCGGTAAAACCAGCCATCAAATCAAGCTTGGTCAACACTGCATACACCGGCACCCGCACACCCAGCTGGGTGGTAATTTCCTTGATTCGCGCCCTGATTGCGCGGGCATGGCCGGTTCGCGTCGCTTGATCAGCACCCGCAATATCCGCAATCGAGATCGCAACAATTACACCGTTCAGCGGCTGACGTTCCCGGGTGCGCTTGAGCAAATCAAGAAACCCGAGCCATCCCGCCTGATCGACGGCTGCATCCGAATCCTGCGTGGTGTAGCGCCCCGCCGTATCAATCAGCACCGCTTCGTCGGTAAACCACCAATCGCACAGCCGCGTGCCGCCAACGCCGGCCACCGCCCCTTGGCCCAACTCGGCGGCCAGCGGAAATTTCAGACCCGCATTGAGCAAAGCCGTAGTTTTGCCTGCCCCCGGCGGCCCAATAATCACATACCAAGGCTGCTCGTATAAATAGCCCCGTGTGCCCCGCGCCCGCCGCAGCAAGTTCAACGCGGTGCTCAGCTTCGCCGACAAGGCGGCCACTTCCTCGGCCCGCGCCGTAGCCCCTGTATCCGCTGCCGCGACCCCCGCCTCTAACGCCGCATCGCGCTTGCGCCGACGGTGATCGAGCCACAAATTAATGCCAAGCCAAATCGCCAGCAACACCAGTATCAGCACCAGCCGGATCACCAACCCGGCCAAGGCCGGAATGAACGGCCCAAAAAACCAGATCAAAGCTGCCAGAATCGCCACACCAACAAAGCTCAGCACCCAGCGCGAGAGCAGGAACGAACCAATTTTCTTCATGACGCCGCTCCGCGCTCCAGCACAATTTCAATCCGCCGGTTCTGCGCGCGCCCTTGCGGCGTCGTGTTTGGCGCAATCGGATCGGCTGCACCGCGCCCCACGGCACTAATCCGGCTTTGGTCCCCAATCGAGCGATCGAGCAACGCAGCCGCCGCCTTGGCCCGATCTTGCGACAGCACTAAATTATTCGGAAATTGCAACGTATGGATCGGCTGGTTATCCGTATACCCAATCACCTGCACCCGGCCTTTTTCACGCGCCAAGGCTTGGCCAATCTTGACCAGTAACGGCACGGCAGCCGTCTCGACCGAGGCACTGCCCGAGCCGAACAAGCCTTGATTATTAATCCGCACGATTGGCGCATTGATCGTGCCCAGCACAGAGACCTTGCCCGCCGCAATTTCAGGCGCCAGAAAGCCGCGCAACCGGTCCAACACCGTCGGCCCCGCGAGCACCGGCGGCGGTGGCGCGATCACCGGGCCGCTGCGCAAAATCTTCGGCATCGCCGCCGGCCGGGCGGCCAGCGCGTCAGCATAAACCGCGCCCGAACGGCGCCCCAGCGAAAATGACAGCAGCGCAAAGGTCAGCGCGACAACCCCCAACCCCGCCACCGCGACCACCCAAACCGGCACCGCCATGCCACGAGGCCGATAGGGCGCGGTAACGCCCTGCCATTGCGGCGAAAGCCCCGGATCACCGGGCGGGCATTGCCTGCGAATAATCGCATAGGTATCCTCGCGCAGCCGATCAATTTCAGCAGGTCCGCGCGGGCTTAGCCGATAGCGGCCCATATAGCCCAGCGACAAGCAAAAATACATCAATTCCAGGACCGGCAAAAACACCCCTGGATTCTGCTTGATTTGATTGAGGTAATCAAAAAATCGCTCGCCGGATTGCACTTCCTGATGAAATGTGGACACCAGAGACCGCGCCGCCCAACCCCCTTGGCTGCCCCAAGGCGTGGCCAACACCACATCATCTAAACTGGCGCAAAGCGCGTAGTGCGCCGGGCGCAATTGATCGATTGGCATATTGGCTTGCCGGCAGGTGGCCTCAAACCGGCGCAATTCGGCAATTGCGCGTTCGCGCAAATCGCCCGAATCCGGTGCGCTCAGCGTGTTGCGCAGCCGCGCCAGCAATTGCAGCAAGGGGGCGGCGGCCCGGATCAATAGCGATCCCCCCATCGCCACCCGCTCCGGCCCCATCGTGGCGGCTCCCGCATTGGCCATCGGCATCGGGCTCGCAGGTGCCGTGGCAAACGGCGAGGCCGGCGGTGGCGCGCCGCGCCGACCGCCCGGTGCCGGGCGGATCACAGTCTTGTCGGAATCATCTGGCTCGGAAAACGGATTATCACTCATCGCAGAACAACCTTTCCCAGTCGCACAGCCCTATCGTCGCGCTCAATTTTAGCCGCGTATCGCCCAAAGCTCCAGCTTCAGCCCCGGAAAATCACCCGAGACATGCAACGCAAAACCCCCGGAATTTTGCATATATTGCCAATGCGGCGAATTCCGATCGAGTTCGAAATAACTGGCCCCCGCGTAGAACGGAATTTGTCGGGGCGCCACCGGCATGGGTCGCACCGCAATGCCCGGCAGCGCCACATTCACCAATTCCCTGATCTGCTCGACCGCACCAATTTTCACCTGCGCTGGAAATAACCGCCGCAATGTCTCGCTTGGCACATCCGCCTGCACCGTCAGCACGAAATTCGCCGCCCGCAAAATCGACCGATCGGTAATCGGCCCGACATGCACGCCATGACGCCGCTCTTGTAGCGGTATCGCAATCGCATTCTGCTCGATGACCGTTGATAAATTGCGCCGTAAATCGGCAATTACCGGGGCAAAACTTCGCTGCAAATCGTCATGCCGATATCCCGGATAACTATTAGGCCGCCGGGTCGCCTCGGTAAACGTCGCGAATTCCGCTGCCATCTCGACAAAGGCAGAATAGAGCGTCTCTGGATGCAAATTGGCGGCATCAGCCCAGTGCTGCAACAAAGCCTGCCAACGATTGATCGCTTGCAGCAACATAAAATCGGACACTTCCGCAACGCCCCGCGTGCCCGGCGCATTCAACCGCGCGGCCAGTGCCTCGCCGCGCTGATGGATCATCCCCGAAAATTCAGTGATGAACCCCGCCAACGGGGCCGCTGCGTAACAAACCAGCGCCGGCGGTACCCACCGATCATCGAGCACCACGCGCCGATCCGACGTCACTTCATTGATCCGCGCCAAGGGAATACATAAGTATCCTGCGCGATCCTCGCTATCGAGCATATAGCGCAGCTTCAACTTGCCAATAATCAACTCCGCCGCCTCAGGTGACGCGGAATGCGTATCAAATGCCTCAAACCGCGCCGCCTGATAACGTCCCTCGGTGCTGCCATCCTCTGCGGCAATTTCCGGCGCACCGGGCTGGCGGATCGGCAACGCCAGATGCACCAGCATCGCGCGCACATTATCCGCAAGCTCCAACGGCGCCGGATGATCGGCCTCGCCCGGCAATAAAAACGGCGTCCCATCTTCAAACACACCGGCGGCCTCAGCCAGCGCAAATCGCCCGGTCGCTAACAAATCCCGATCAATATTGATCCGCGTCAAACCCCACGGGTGAGGCCGCAAGGCTGCAACCCGCCCGCGCAACACTGATTCCAGCCAGCGATCTTGCTGCTGGAAATGCTGCGAGCGTAAAAACATGCCCTCCTGCCAAACAACACGTCCCGTCCATGTCATGACTGGCCTCGCTTCTGCGATATCGATACGATCTGAGTTTGATACGCCAACCGCAATGACTGGATCATCGCTTCGACAACATCGCCTTTATTCCGCTTATTCGCAAGACCGCCCGATTGATCCTGTGTGCTTTGACTGGCAGCACCACCCGCCACTGCGCCTGTTCGATCTGCCTGAAAAACACGGCAATCCCGATAAACTGCGTCGTCGGTGCCAATTTCCGATCAACCGTGACGTGCTGCTCTGGCGCCACAATCAATTGTCCCATCGGCGCGGTCAGCGTGCTGCCCAATAAACCACGCGCATTGGACAGCAAGGCGAGCGGAGTTGCCGCGTTGAAAGCGCCACTATCCGAGAGTTGAAAAATCTCAATCGAAACTGGCGCAGCGGGGCCGGCATTGTCGGGGTTTTGATCGGGCCCGCCGATCACCTTCAGCGCGAGTGACGCTGCCGGTTTCGGGCCTGCCGCACAACCATCCAAAACCAGCGGCAACAGCAATGGGGTTGAGAGAATAAAATGCCGTCGCAGGATCATCGGATTATCACTCCCTTAGGCCTCGCGTGATTCCGCATCGCGCAAGGCAGCTTCATAGGCCCGGGCAAAGGCCCGGCCAAACACGCTATCGAAATCATCAGCCAAGGCGGCGGCAATTTCCCCATAGCGAGTCTCAAACAGGTCAAAAGCGCGCGCCCGTTTCTGGGCAGCGAGCATGGTGCGCCCCGCCGCATCCGCCTCGGCGCGAAACAGCTCGGGGCTTAATCGTTCCAGCAAAGCGCGCACCGCCGATTGCATCGCGGCCATGGTCGCGATCTCATGCAGCCGGATATCCCGCAACGCATCGGCAACCGCCGCCGCTGGCGTAACATCCGTGCGCCGCCCGGTGCCTAACAACGCGCTCAGCGCATCATCATCATCGGCAGAGAATTTCAACGGATTATTGCCGCGCGCGCGGATCATCGTTTGCTCGATGCGAAATTCGCCCTTCACCGCCGCCCGCGCAATCATCGCCTGGCGCAACCCGCTAACGGTCGCGCGGAACGCCGCCCCCAAAGCGCGCATTGCCGCATCAGGATCGGCAGGCCGATCGCTCGGCCGTTCCCGCGGCAAATTCGCGCCGGCGAGAAACGCATCCATCAAATCATCGGCACGTGCGCCCAGAGCCGGTGCCACATTTTGTGATGCGACAGGTTGCGAGGGGACAGGTGGTGGCGCGACAGGTGGTGAGGCACTCGGCGCAACTGGTGACAGCGGTTCGGCAAAAGGATCAGGCAAATCCGGTGCCAAGGGCGATATTTCCGGTGCCGCACTCGGTTGTGGACGCGGCGCCAAACCCAGGTCCAAATCCCAATCATCCGGCAAAACACGCGGGGCTATCGGTGGCGGGCGAAACGCATCGCTCTGGCTCGGTGTGTGGTCGGGTTGGGTGGCTTGGCCAAACCCCCCGCTCGTCGGCGGCGCACCAAACCCACCGCCAAATGGCTCCGGCGGCGGCATGGCAATATGATCGGCCTGATCAAACCGCGAGGCGCCAAAGCCCGGATCGCCAAAGCCCGGATCGCCAAACCCCGCTGATCGCGCAGGCGGCGGCGCTGGGGTGGCGAAGGGATCATCGCCAAACGGATCATCAAATCGCGCAGGCGCTGCGCCACCGCCCTGGCCAAAGCGCGGTTGGTTCGCAAGCCTGACTTCAACTTCATACGCCCCCAGCCGCAGCCGATCTCCATCCTCCAGCGTGCGCACAGACCCCGGGCCAACCGGCTCCGGCTCACGATTGAGATATGTGCCATTGGTCGAGGTATCCGCCAATTGCCAAACCCCCGCGCGAAACGCAATCACGCAATGGCGCTTAGACAAAACCCGGTCCGTATCGGTGAGCACCCAATCATTGTCCGGCCCCCGCCCAATCCGGAACTCCCCGCCCGCAATGGTGCGGGTTTGCGGCGGCACCGCATCCGGGCAGCGTAATATGCTTAAGGTTAAGGTCATGTCGCCTCCCTCCCAATCCGCCCGCCGCCACCAGCGGCAATATCGCGTGCCGACGCTAGAAAAAGCTGCAATCGTTCGGTCTGCCGATCAATACCGCCACGCACCGCCGCTAACGCCACCGCACCGGCAACCGCCAACCCGGTCAAATGCGCGCCCGGCGCCATTGGCGTGGTGCCGCGTGGCGAAATCGAAGCGCCAGACCAAAAGGCCGCCACCGCCGCCCAGGCATGCGCGCTCTGAAACCCGGTCTCACCAGCCTGCTTATACGCCGCATAGCGCAAATCATCATCTTGTTTGCGCACCCAATCCGCCGCAATCTCGCGCGCCCGCCGATCCGCCTCCGCGATATCCGCGGGCTCACTATAATGCGCACACACACAAGCCCACCAAACCGCCTCGCGCTTGGGCAATGCATGGGCGAACAGCTTGCTGGCCTCCACCAGCTTTCCAGCCTCCTGCAATGTCATGATCGCTAACTCAATGCTGGCCCGCCGATCAATCAGCATGTTAATCTCAGGCTGGAACTCGCACCGTCCGAGCGCCGTGGGCAAATCAATCACGCCGAGTTTGCTGTGGGTGGACGCGCTCATCCGATCTCGCTCAATTAATTTTGATGATGCCGCCGGTGAGCGTCATCATCGTCTGGCCCTCATGGGTGCTATCGGGAGATGTTGTTTTCAGCGTGGCGTCCCCCGTAATTGATATTGTCGTCCCCTTCACGGTAATGCCGCTGGTATTAATGACAATGCTATTGCCGCCGACCTTCAATGTAATCGAATCGTCTGACTCATATAAAACAGCGCCAGTAACCTTGATTGTCTGCTTACCTTTGATCGTGATCGTTTCGTCGTTTTTAATCAAAACCGCCCGATTTTTGTCAACGGTAAGACTTTGATCATTCTCAACCTCGGTCACATGGTCCTTTTGTGCGTGAACCAGCAACACTTCCGACCCTTTAGTGTCGTCAAACGAAATCTCATTATAATCCGCTGTGCCGCCCTTCTTGGTCGAGCGTGAACGAAATCCTGATTTATTCTTGTCCGCCTCAGAAAAAATCGGCGTATTATTGGAGTTGAACAAGGTGCCAATCGCCACGGGCCGGTCAATATCGCCTTCAAGAAAGCTAATCAGCACTTCCATTCCCACACGGGGAATGAATTGCGCTCCCCAGCCAGCCCCGGCCCAAGGCTGCACCACCCGCACCCAGAACGTGCCGGATGAGGTGGTTTCATTCAAATGATCCCAGGGAAATTGCACCTTAATCCGGCCAAGCTTGTCGGTGTAAATCTCCTCGCCGGTCTCCCCGATCACCGTCGCCGAATACATCCCCAGCGGCACCGGTTTGGGGTGCGGCACCGGCTTATAATTGGTCTCAGCGGTGAAAGCGGTCAGCCCGGCTTTGATTGTATTGCTCGAACCGCTGAGTTGATCGCTGTGATCTTCAACCAAAATCGACACGGCTTGGAGCACATACTGGCTGGTCGTCCCGCTGACCGGATCATTTTCCAGCGTGAATTTGCTGCCCGCGTACAGATCGGGGATATTGGCCGATCCGTGATAAAGCTGTGTCGCGACTTCATGCGCCTGCAACTGCCGGTCAGCCAGCGTATTCGCCCCACCCGAGGTCGTCGCCCGGCTCGGCCAGTGATAATGCGCACGCACATCCAGCCCCGCCGCCTTTTTGACCGATGGAACCGACGCCTTGACCGGCGTTGTGCTGGTCTCTGGGTTGTAATCGCCCGTATCAATATTGCCGTAGGTTGTTGTGTCGGTGCGCGTCCAGCGCTCAAACCCGGTCAGAATGCCCCCCTCGTTGGTCATCCCGTAGGGCGATGTCGCCGTTGCCTTGAACGCCGTGTTATCCGCGCCAATGATCATGGTATGATCTGAATCGCTATGCTCGAAAAAATAGAAAATTCCATCTTCCGCAAACAGCCGATGAATAAAATCGAGATATGTCTCATTGAACATCGTCGTGTAAGCGCGCTTTGGCGGATTGACGGCGCCGCGAACTTTGTAATTATTGATGCTAAATTTATTAAAGATACTCTCCACGATTTCGAGCGACGACTTGTTCTCAAAAAACCGGCAATCGCGCGTTTGCTCCAAGAACGCGATCGACGGCACAATGGTCAGGCTGTAATCCCAAGTTTCGCGCGAATCCGCCGGAAATTGCTGCACATGCGAGACCAACCCATTCAAAAAACACGCATGAATGCTGGTTTGCACAATCGAAACCGTCACGGGTTTGTGCAGTAATTGATTCTCATCAAGCTTCGCGGTGCCCGATCGCAAAATAATCCGATAGCTGAATGGCTGGCTAATCTGCCCGCCGCCATTAACCGACATGATGCGAAATTGATCCGGCCCCAGCGGGGTCGTAATATCAAGGAGATCAATGAGAACGGTCATAGCGCGCCTCGCCTGAACAAATACGATTAACTTAACGTTCTAATATCGCTTATTGCAGCGCGATGCTATCCTGCGCGGCGCGGATCGATCAATCTTCACCCGTTTTGCGGGCAACGATTTACAGCACGCACCGGATTAGCGCATGGTCCCGCATCCCAAAATATGAGACGGTTGAGATCAAGAGAGACACGATCCCACCCTCCGAACCAACGCGGGGCCGTCACTTGGCCGCCGCCGGTGAGCCACTGGGCACGATCATTCTGAACATATCAGCGCCCTTGCCATCGCCCACCACGGTCGAGGGCATGGTGCCGTTCCAACGCCGCGCAAAAGTATAAGGAATAATGGTCGGATTTTCCCGGGCCGCTGCGCCGATTTCGGCAATCGATTGCGCGCGTGCCTTGGCAACAATGCCAATCGATTGCGCCTGCGCCGTCGCTTGCAGCACCGTCGCCTGCGCTTCGCCCTTGGCCTGCGCAATCCGCGCCTGCGCCGCCCCCTCGGCCGTGGCGACCACCTGATCAGCCATATAGCGCTTCTCCAGCACCAAATTCTGCTCCTTCACCGCCTGCGCCTTGGCTTCCACCGCCTCTTCAACCGCACGATCAAAGGCCTTGGTGTAACGAATACTCCGAATTTGAATATCAATGACATGAATACCAAATAAACGTTCGAGTGCTTTACTGATCGCAACATTCATCTGCTCATCAATCTGCGCACGTCGTTCGCTGATATTGATTGTCTTGTGCTGCGCAAATACCCGCAAGGCCCGATCCGCAATAATTGGCTCAATGGTTTCATCGATATCAATATCCCCCGCCTTGCCCACATCATATAGTAAATGCAGAACGGCACTGCGCGGCACCTGATAGGTCAAGGAAATCCCTAAATCCAACAACTGATTATCCGCCGTATAAACCTGCACTTGTGGCAAATTAAACCGCGAAATCGAGGTCTGAATCGGATTGACCGTTTCAATAAACGGTAATTTGAAATGCGCGCCCGGCCCCACAGGCTCGCGCACCGCAACCACCCCGAGTCGCGTTACCCCGGCCATTTCCGTTGGCGGTATAATATAAAAACAATCGCTCAACGTAATAACGGCCAGCACAATGAGACCAATTAAAATAATCAAGCGCGCTGAATTGCCCGCTCGCGCAGGGCCAGCCCCCATCGGCGGGCGTGGTGGCCGACTGTTAAAAAGATTGGAAATCGGGTTCTCAGCCATGGTTCACCCCCTGAACAACAATGCGTTATGATGCCGCAATCGGCGCTTGCGCGAAAGGTCGCGCCATGATGGTAAAACCGACCATGATCGACGTTGAAAAGTCAAAGCCGCAAGCGGGCTATCTCGATCACCGGACAACGATCCATCACAACAATCAGTCCCGCTGCCCGCGCCAACGCAGCCGCCTCCTGATTAATCACGCCAAGCTGCATCCAAATCACCCGTGCGCCCAGCCTCATCGCCTCGCGCACCGGCGCCAAAACCTGATCGCTCGCCCGAAATAAATCCACCATCTCTAACGGCGTCGCTTGATCAAGCCCGGACACCACGGTCCGGTCATATAGTTTTTGCCCCGCCAACCCCGGATTAACCGGCGTCACCGCGTAGCCGCGCGCGACCAAAAATCCCAATACCTCATGCGAAGGCCGATCCGGATTGGCTGACGCGCCCACCAGCGCAATCCGCTTTGTGGTGGTCAGCACGTGCCTGATCGTTGCATCATCCAGACCATCAACCGCGAGCGGTGGCTCGTGCATTTAATCATCGCTCCTATGGTCTGTATCGGGCCCGTCTTGTAAGTCAGTTCGTATGCGCGCCGCAAGATTACCCATTCTTCTCCTGCTCATCCTCGCCACCCTCGCAGGCTGGTATTGGCCAAACCGGCCCCAGGCCGCCAACATTACCATGCCGGATGCCCGATTTCATTCGGTTTCCTACGCGCCGTTTCGCAACGGCCAATCGCCCCTGACCAAAAATTTCCCCACCGCCGCGCAAGTCGCGCAGGATTTGCACCTCATCGCCCAGCACGCCAACGGCATTCGCACCTATTCCTCGCTCGAAGGCAATTACGATATCGGCGCGCTCGCCAAGCAAGCCGGCCTGAAAGTCTGGGTCGGCATCTGGCTGGGCCCGAACCCGCGTGACAATGCGCGCGAAATGGCGGCTGGCATCGCCCAAGCCAACGCGCACCCCCATACCGATACCCGCGTCGTGGTCGGTAATGAGGTGCTGCTCCGGCGCGATTTATCGCCCCAAGCCCTAATCGCGGATATTGATTACGTCAAAGCGCGAGTCCATCAACCCGTCGCCTATGCGGATGTCGCGAGCTTCTGGTTTCAATTTCCAGACGTCGCTAAACATGTCGATATCGTTATGATCCATCTCTTGCCCTATTGGCAAAATCATCCGGTCAATGTGAATGCCGCCATCGCGCGGATCGCCCGCACCATCGCCAAAACCAAGAAACTCTTCCCCGGCAAGCGGATTTCGGTGGGGGAAACCGGCTGGCCCAGCCGGGGACGCTGGCGCGGCGATGCCGCTCCCTCGCGCGTCAACGAAGCCATTTTTCTCCGCAAATTCGTCACCTTGGCGGACCAGGATCATATTGATTACAATTTGATCGAGGCGTTCGATCAAAGCTGGAAATACCATGATGAAGGGATCGCGGGTGCCAACTGGGGCATCTGGAATGCCGAGCGCCAGCCGAAATTTCCCCTTTCCGGCCCGGTGGTCGAAATGCCGCACTGGCCGATTGACGCGGGCCTCGCCATCGGCCTCGCTTTGCTGCTCGCCCTCAGCGCCGCCGCGCGCGATACGCGCAGCCTGATCGCCGCCTTCGCCCTCGCCAACGCCATCACCTATGCCGGTGCCAGCACGTGGCACGTGCTCTATGACAATTCGCTGTTGCTCTGCGCCGCGGTCAATCTGCCCGCACAAATCCTGCTCGCCTGGCTGTTCCTGCGCCGAGGCACGGGCAGGGCAGGGGCCATCCCGGCGGCGCGCACCATCAATCTGCTCCGCGCGAGCCTGTTCGGCCACGCGACCTTGCGCGCTTGGTGGGCCGATTTATTCGATCATCTCTGGTTTTTGTTCCTGATCACCGCCACCATCATGCAAATGATGCTGGTGTTCGATCCGCGCTATCGCGATGCCCCGTTCGCCGTCTTTGCCGTGCCGGTCGTGATCGCGGCAATTCGGCTGATCTCAAGCGATGATCCTGCCCTCCGCGATTGGCGCGATGCGCTGCCCAGTGCTGCTTTGGCACTCGGCGCCGTGGCCAGCGCCATCATCGCCGGATGGCTCAATACTGAGTTTATCATCTGGAGCGGCTGCGCGCTGCTGCTCGCTGTCCCCGCCCTGCGCAGCATTGTCGCCACCCTCATCCACAAACCCCCCTTCATCAAAAAACC
The DNA here is from genome assembly GCA_021808315.1 of Pseudomonadota bacterium. Classification (GTDB taxonomy): domain Bacteria; phylum Pseudomonadota; class Alphaproteobacteria; order Acetobacterales; family Acetobacteraceae; genus Acidiphilium. Next base: position 22,031 of record JAKBBY010000016.1, read on the forward strand.
AGGAGAGAAACATGTCCATTTACGCGCTTGACGGGCTGGCCCCCGAACTCCCCGCCGATGGCAGCGCTTGGGTGGCCCCCAACGCGCAAATTATCGGCAAAATCCGCCTCGGTGTTCAGTCCAGCGTCTGGTTCGGCGCGGTCCTGCGCGGTGACAATGAGCTGATTTCCCTTGGTGCGCGCAGCAATATCCAAGAAAATTGCGTGCTGCACACCGATATCGGCTCGCCCCTTACCATCGAGGAGGATTGCACCATCGGCCATTCCGTCACCCTGCATGGCTGCACCATTGGTCGTGGCAGCCTGATTGGCATGGGTGCGATCATTCTGAATGGCGCGGTGATCGGCGAAAACTGCATCGTCGGCGCCCACGCTTTGGTCACCGAAGGCAAGAAATTTCCGCCAAATTCCTTGATCGTCGGCTCACCCGCCGCTGTCAAACGCACATTGCCGCCCGAATCCGCCGCCCAGCTGCGCCAATCCGCTTTGCACTACGTCAAAAATGCCCAGCGCTTCGCCAAAGGCCTCACCGCGATCGGCTGACCGCTCATTCGGTCCCGCCAACGCCACCCGCCGTGGCGGCGATCAGCTTTTGCCGCGATGCACCAACAGCGCGAGTGCGTAGGAAGCCGCCGCCGTGCCGAGGAGCGCGAGTGCTGGCTGTCGCTTGACGAATTCCAGGATCGGCTGGGCAAAACTGCCCGCCGCTGCGCCCTCGCTCGGTGCGTCCATGGCGGATCGCACAGCGTCAGCCGCACCATGGATCGCGTCTTTGGCCGACCCATAGGCTTTTTGCGCCTTGCCGGTCACTTGATCGGCCAGCCCTTCGGCCTGCAACGCATCGTCACCCAGCGCTGACCCCAAACCTTCCTTGATTTTTCCACCAAAATCCTTGGCCGCGCCGGTCACTTCATGCTCGTCCATCATTCACTCCTTCATCGCTCTCTCTGATGTCAGATGGCCGTCCGCAATGCCCAAACAAGCGGCATCCCCGTTGGCACCCGCTTGGCGCACATCGACGACCAAGGATGACGCATAAAAAAGATAATTAAAAACAAATTGATAACGCCATTCGGTCGTTAAAATCGGCAATGGCATTAAAAATGCATAACCTTGCAGCGTAGGCAGGCGCATCTGCCTTAAAGTTGACATGATCGCTGAATGCTGGGCTCATAATGAATGCGCCGGGGGGCATGGCGCATCGATCCGTAATTTCCAATAAGGAGACCACAATGGCCGACGGAATGAATGTCAAACTCAAACGTGATGCGGGGATTATTGGCCTGTTATTCGCCAGTCTCGGCGGCATTATCGGCTCAGGTTGGCTGCTCGGGCCACTCACAGCGGCGAAGGTTGCCGGTCCTGCCTCCCTAATTGCCTGGGCCATTGGCGGCTTCGCGGTGCTTTTGCTCTCCTTTGTTTACGCTGAACTCGCCACCGCGTTTCCGCGCGCAGGCGCAGTGATTGCATTCCCGAAATTGTCTCACGGCAATTTGATGGCGACCATGCTCAGCTTCGTAGTGTTCCTCGGCTACGCCTCGGTCGCACCGGCTGAATCCTCAGCCGTGATCACCTATGCCAGCAACTATATTCACGGTCTGGTCAATAAAGCTGGCGTGCTGACGCTTGAGGGTTTCATCGTCTCAGCGGTGTTGCTGGCCATTTTTGCCGTGGTGAACATGCTCGCCATCAAGCTGGTGCTGCTGATCAACAGCACCCTCACGTGGTGGAAATTGGCGATTCCAGCCCTCACCATCATCGTGTTTTTGTTTGCAGGTTTTCACATCAGCAACTTCACCTCGCATGGTTTTGCTCCCTCCGGCGCTTCGGGCATTTTCTCCGCTGTCGCCACGTCGGGTATCGTGTTTTCCTATCTCGGTTTTCGCCAAGCGGTGGAACTCGCCGGTGAATCCGCCAACCCCAAGCGCAATCTGCCCATCGCCATCGTCGGCTCAGTGCTGATCGGGTTGGTCATCTATGCCGGCCTGCAAATCGTCTTTATCGGGGCTGTGTCGCCGGCGGATCTGACGAAAGGCTGGGCGAATGTGAATTTCACCGGCGCTTTCGGCCCGTTCGCGGGCCTCGCCTCACTGCTCGGTGTTGGTTGGTTGGCGGTGCTGCTCTATATCGATGCCTTCATCTCGCCCTCAGGCACCGGGATTATTTATTTCACCACCACCTCACGGGTGCTCTATGCCACCGGCAAGGAAGGGCTGATTGGCGGCAATTTCTTCGCCAAACTTACCAGCGTCGGCGTGCCCGTTGTGGGCGTGATCGTTACGTTCCTGGTCGGGCTGCTGTTCCTTGCACCGTTTCCGTCCTGGCAAGGCATCGTGACCTTCATTTCCTCCGCCACCGTGCTGTCCTACGGCACCGGGCCGGTGGTGTTGTTGACGCTGCGTAAAACCATGCCGGAGGGAAAATTCCCGCGCCCGTTCTTGCTCGCGGGCGCGCCCGTCATCGCCGGTGTCGCCTTCATTGTCTCCAATTTCATCATTTTCTGGAGCGGCGCCCATACCGATAATTTCTTGTTCGGCCTGATCGGCGCATTTGCCGTCGTCTATATCGGCTACGAGGCGATCCTTGGCGTCGGCCTGCAAAATCTGCACTGGCGCGGGGCGTGGTGGTTGGCTCCCTATTTCTTCGGCATGTGGCTGCTCACCTATCTTGGCCCGAAAGGCCTGGTGCAAGGCACGGGCTTGCTCAACCAAGTCACCGACTCGGCAATCCTGGTCGTGTTCAGCTTGGTGATGCTGTTTGTTGCGATGAATTCCGGCATGGTCGATCCGGAAGAAGCCAAAGCAACCATCCTCGCGGGCGAACCCGAAATGTTCGGCGCGGAATAAACCACCCGACCGGGCGGTGGCCGCAATCAACGCGGCTTTCGCCCGGCCTTATTCTACTCATCACCACACGGGAGCGAAAATGTCTCAAAATCACGAAATCCGCGTCATCGCCCATGTCCAAGCCCAACCTGGCGCCGAAGCCAGGATTCGCGAGGCGTTGATCACCCTGGTTCGCGCCACCCGCGCCGAGCCGGGTTGTCTATCCTACACGCTGCACGAAGACCCCGCCAAAGCCGGTCAATTTTACTTCTACGAAATTTATCGCGATCAAGCGGCGTTGGATCAGCATATGCAATCACCGCATCTCGCCGCCGCCTTTGCCGCCGTCGGCCATCTGGTTGCCACAGCCCCGGTCATTACACCGGTCAAAGAGGTTGCGATTTAATCCGCGCGAGCCGCCGGTGCCGCCCTACCTTGTGGCGCCGGCGGCCTCCAGGGCGCGCAAATAGGCCGCCCACCGATAGTCCATCTCGCGCCCCAGCCGGTGCAGGTAATCCCAGGAATAAATCCCGGTCGCGTGCCCGTCATCAAAGCTGATCCGTATCGCGTAATGCCCATTCGGCTCGATATGTGTAATGCCAACCTGCTGCTTGCCCGTCACCAACTGCCGCTGGTCCGGACTATGCCCTTGCACCTCGGCACTCGGGCTTTCCACCCGTAAATACTCTGCCGGCAGCGCAAACGACGCGCCATCGGCAAAACGGATTTCCAGCACCCGCTCTGCCCGCTTCAGCCGAATTTCGGTTGGTTCCGGTCCGTCGCTCATGAATCGAGCTTTCGCGCCTCATCGACCAGCATAATCGGAATACCATCGCGCACCGGAAACGCC
>JAKBBY010000175.1 GCA_021808315.1 Pseudomonadota bacterium
GTCATCGAGCAGGATATTGGCGCGGTGCAGGTCAAAGCCAAGCTCGGCGGCGGCGCGGGCGGTGAAGTAGGTGAAGCCGCCGGAAACCAGCGCGGTGAGAGCGCCGTTGGCGCGCATGGTGGCGACCAGTTCGCGCGCGCCGGGCGAAAATTCGGTGCGCCGCCAGGTGCGTTCGAGGGCGGCGATGTCGAGACCCTTGAGCAGGGCGACGCGTTCGCGCAGGCCTTGGGCGAAATCGATACTGCCCGCCATGGAGCGGGCGGTGATGGCGGCGACTTGCGCGCCAAACCCGGCTTCGGCGGCGAGATCATCGAGGGTTTCGGTGGTGACGATGGTGCTGTCCATATCCGCGATCAGGACGGCTTTGCGGCGGCCCCGGGCTTTGATGGTGAAAAAATCGACCGGCTGATGATCGAGGGCGGCGAGCACGGCGGCGGCGTTGGGTTCGATCATGCAGGGGATTTCGGCGGCCTCGCCGGGCGAGAGCCACACCGGCGCGCCGCCGGCGATGACATCGCGCACGCGGGCGACCATGGCATCGGTGAGGGAAATCTTGTGTCGTGCGGCAACCAGGACCAATAGGAATTTCATGAGTGAAGCGGCTAGCGCACTGGAACGGGATCAAGCAAGGGCCTTGCCGATCATTGTGGGGCCGACGGCGTCCGGCAAGTCGGCCTTGGCGCTGGCGCTGGCGGCGCGGATGGGCGGGACGATCATCAATGCCGATGCGATGCAATGCTATGCGGATTGGCGGATTATCACGGCGCGACCGAGTGTGGCGGATGAGGCGCGGGCGGTGCATCGTCTGTATGGGGTGCGGGCGCTGGATCAGGCGGTGGATGCGGCATGGTGGCGCGATGCGGCGTTGGGCGTGCTGGCGGGAGCAAAAGATCCGATTTTATGTGGTGGGACGGGGATGTATTTGCGCGCGCTGATTGAAGGTTTAGCGCCGGTGCCGGATTTTGCGCCCGACGCGCGGGTGCAGGCGCGGGCGATGCTGGCGGCGCACGGCGCGGTTTGGCTGCATGAGTTTTTGGCGGCGCGTGATCCGGTGACGGCGGCGCGGGTGCGGCCAAACGATCCGCAGCGTGTGGCGCGGGCGGTGGAGGTGTGGCTCGGCACCGGGCGGGGTTTGGCCTATTGGCAGGCGCAGCCGACCGAGCGGTTGCGCGGATTTGCGCCCGTGGTGATTTGGCTCGATCCGCCGCGTGACGCGTTGCGCGCGGCGATTGAGCGGCGGTTTCACGCGATGCTGGAGACCGGGGCGGTGGAGGAGGTGCGCGCGGTGGTGGCCCGGGGGTTGGCTGCGGGTTGGCCCGATGATTTGCCAGGATGGCGGGCGCATGGCGTGCCGGAATTGCGGGGTTATTTGGCCGGAAAGATGGATTTGGCGACGGCGACGGCGGCGGCGATTGACGCGACAATGCGCTACACCAAGCGCCAAGCGACTTGGTTCCGCCATCAGCGATTGGCCGATGCGCGTCGGACGCAGGTGATCAATACGCGGATTGATGATTCTACGCAATTTTTGGAAAGAACCCTAGACGAAATCATGTCACTTATTAAATGCTGCGGTTGACGCCGGGGACACCGCCGGGCTACCGCTGACACGCTCAAACAGGAAATTTTGGATGAACGCCGTGACCAATACCAAACAAGCCGGAACCTCTGGGGCCGAAATCTTGCTGCAGGCGCTGAAGGCGCAGGGGGTTGAGGTTATTTTTGGCTATCCGGGCGGGGCGGTGTTGCCGATTTACGATGCGTTGTTTCAGCAAAACGCGATCCGGCATATTTTGGTGCGCCATGAGCAGGCGGCGGTGCATGCGGCGGAGGGCTATGCGCGCTCGACCGGCAAGGTGGGCGTGGTGTTGGTGACGTCCGGGCCGGGGGCGACCAATGCGGTGACCGGGTTGCTCGATGCGTTGATGGATTCGATCCCGCTGGTGTGTTTGACCGGCCAGGTGCCGACGCATTTGATCGGCAATGACGCGTTCCAGGAGGCGGATACGACCGGGATTACCCGGCAGGCGACCAAGCATAATTATCTGGTCAAGCGCTCGGAAGATTTGGCGCGGGTGGTGCATGAGGCGTTTTATGTCGCGCGCACCGGGCGGCCAGGGCCGGTGCTGATTGATTTGCCTAAGGATGTGTTGATTAATCCTGCGCCGTTTGTGGAGGCGGCGACCGGGCCGCATCGCAGCTATCGGCCCCGCACCGAGCCGGACCCGGCGCGGATTGCCGAGGCGGTGGCATTGATCAAGCGGGCGGAGCGTCCGGTGATTTATTCGGGCGGCGGGATTATCAATGCGGGGCCGGAGGCGGCATCGCTGTTGATTGAGTTTGCGACCATGATCGGCGCGCCGGTGACCTCGACGCTGATGGGGCTGGGGGCGTTTCCGGCATCGAACCCGCAATTTATCGGCATGTTGGGCATGCACGGCACCTATGAGGCCAATTTGACCATGCATGGGTGCGATGTGATGGTGAATATCGGCGCGCGGTTTGATGATCGGGTGACCGGGCGGTTGAATGCGTTTGCGCCGGGTTCGAAAAAAATCCAGGTCGATATTGATCCGGCGAATATCAACAAGAACGTGCCGGTGGATGTGCCGATTGTCGGGGATGCGGCGTTGGCGTTGCGCGCTTTGATTGCGGCGTGGAAGCGCGATGAGGCACCGCAGGATCGGGGCGCGCTGGCTTCATGGTGGCGGCGGATTGATGGCTGGCGGGCGAAAGATTCGCTGAAATTCACGCAATCATTCGAGCCGGGTTCGGTGATCAAGCCGCAATATGCGATCCAGCGTTTGTGGGAAATGACCCGCGATCGATCAAGCTATATCACCACCGAGGTGGGCCAGCATCAGATGTGGGCCGCGCAATATTATCGCTTCGAGCAGCCTAATCGGTGGATGACGTCGGGCGGGTTGGGGACCATGGGGTATGGGTTGCCGGCGGCGATGGGGGTGCAGGTGGCGCATCCGGATGCGTTGGTGATCGATATTGCGGGTGAGGCCAGTATTCTGATGAATATTCAGGAAATGGGCACGCTTGCGCAATATCGGCTGCCGGTGAAGGTTTTTATTCTGAATAACGAGTATATGGGCATGGTGCGGCAATGGCAGGAATTGCTGCATGGCGGGCGCTATTCGGAGAGTTATTCGGCGGCGTTGCCTGATTTCGTCAAGCTGGCGGAGAGTTTTCATGCGACCGGGCTGCGCGCGCGCACCATTGATGATTTGGACCGGGTGATTGCCGAGATGATCGCGACCGATCGGGCGGTGATTGCTGATATTTGCGTTGATCCGCGCGAGAATTGCTTTCCGATGATCCCGTCGGGGGCGGCGCATAATGAGATGATTTTGGGGCCGGAGCATGAGGATGAGGCCCGCGGCATTACCGATGAGGGGTTGGTGCTGGTATGAACGCGATTGTGCAACAGGCGCTGCGCTCGGCGACGATTTCGGTGCTGGTGGAGAACGAGTCTGGGGTGTTGGCCCGGGTGATTGGGCTGTTTTCCGGGCGGGGCTATAATATCGAGAGCCTGACCGTGGCGCCAGTGGATGATGACCGGCGGCGCAGCCGGATTACCATTGTCACCTACGGCACCGAGATGGTGATTGAGCAGATCAAGGCGCAGCTTGATCGGCTGGTGCCGGTTTATCGGGTGGCCGATTTATCGCGCGAGGGGCCGCATTTGGCGCGGGAATTGGCGTTGATCAAGGTGGTTGGCACCGGGGAGCATCGCTCCGAGGCGCTGCGGCTGGCCGATGCGTTCCGCGCCCGGGTGATTGATGCGACGACGGAGAGTTTTGTGTTTGAGTTAACCGGGGCGACCGACAAGCTTGATGCGTTCTTGGATTTGATGCGACCGTTAGGGTTGGTGGAAGTATCACGCACCGGGGTGGCTGCGATCGCGCGCGGGCCGCGCACGATCTAAGCCATCGTCCTGATCGGCCCGCTCCCAGCGCGCGCGGATCAGGTAAATCGGGCGCTGTTTGCTCTCCTCATAGATGCGCCCGAGATATTCGCCGATCACCCCGAGGGCGAGAAGCTGCACGCCGCCGAGAAATAAGATCACCACGATCAGTGACGGGTAGCCGGCGACAGCGTTGCCATAGACCAGCTTGCGGAAAATGATGATCGCCGCATAGATGAAAGCGAAGATCGAGACGGTGACGCCGAGATAAGATGCAAGGCGCAGCGGCGCGCTGGAAAATGAGGTGATGCCCTCCAGCGCGAAATTCCAGAGTTTCCAGTAATTCCAACTGGTTTGCCCGGCATGGCGCGCGGCGCGTTGATAGGGGATATCGGCCGTGCGAAACCCGACCCAGGCGAACAGGCCCTTCATGAAGCGGCGGCGTTCGCGCAGGCCATTCAGCGCGTCGAGCGCTGGGCGGGCGATCAGGCGGAAATCACCCGTATCAGAGGGGATCGGCACGTCGCTGAGGCGGTTGATCACCCGGTAAAAACCGCGCGCGGTGGTGCGTTTGAGCCAGCCATCGCTGGCGCGGCTGGCGCGCACCGCATTGACCACATCAAACCCCTCGCGCCATTTGGCGATCAGGGTGGGGATCAGTTCGGGCGGGTCTTGCAAATCGGCATCGAGCGGGATGATGGCGTCGCCGCGCGCATGATCGAGCCCGGCGGTGAGGGCCGCTTCTTTGCCGAAATTGCGGGCGAGATCGAACACGCGCACGCGCGGGTCGCGCTGGCTGAGTGCGATCAGCCGGGCTAACGTGTCATCACGCGAGCCATCATTGACGCAAACCAGCTCCCAATCCTCGCCGGTCAGGACCGCGCACAGCCGATCATAAAGGGGCGCAATATTTGCGGCTTCGTTGTGACAAGGGACGATGATCGAGATCATTTCTCACACCTAGCCGATTTGGGTAGTGATACCAACTTTGGTCATACCCGGGTGTTCCGTTGACAGGCTGGCGGCCAGACGGCAGGGAACGTCTGGCATGGCGGAGCAATCATGAACGCGATATTCCGGCGATTTTGGACAGCGCGCCCGAACTGGCTGGTATTGATGTTTTTGCTGGTCTGCGGGTTCACCGGGCTGCGGCTGGTTTATCTGACGCCAATCGGCCAGGTGGCGGACGAGCCCTCGCATATCGCCCGAGCGGCGGCGCTGACACGCGGGATTGTGATTGGCCGGAAGGTTCTATCCCCCGTGGGCAAAGTCTCAGGGGTGATGGTTGATCAGGGGCTCATCGATGCCTCGGTATCAGAGTTGGTGCCGCCGGGGTCAAGCCTCGTTATTCCACAGGCGCG
>JAKBBY010000176.1 GCA_021808315.1 Pseudomonadota bacterium
AGCGCTGATCGAGGCCGGCATCGCCCGCGTGGTCATCGCTCAGACCGACCCTGATCCCAGGGTCAATGGCTACGGTATTGCGCTCCTGCAACGTGCGGGCATCACCGTTGAAACCGGCCTCGGTGCCGCCCAAGCCGCCGCGTTGAATGCCGGCTTCACCCGCGTGATCGAGCAAGCGCGCCCGCTGATCACCTTGAAACTCGCCACCTCCCTCGACGGCCAAATCGCCACGCGCACCGGCGCCAGCCAATGGATCACCGGCCCCGCCGCCCGCGCCGCTGGCCACGCATTACGCGGCAATCACGATGCGATCATGGTTGGTGTTGGCACCATCCTCGCTGACGACCCCGAACTGACCTGTCGCCTCGAAGCCTATCGCGCCACCAAGTTGATCCGTATCATCGTCGATTCGCATTTGCGCACCCCGCTCACCAGCCGCCTGCTGGTCAGCCGCCGCGACAGCCCGATCTGGATGCTGCACCGCGACGGCACCGATCCGGCGCGCCGCACCGCCTTCGCCGATCTCGGCGTGCGCCTGATCGAACTCCCGCCCAGCGCCACCGGCATTTCACTGCCGCATGCCGCGCGCGCGCTGGCGACGGCGGGCATCACCCGCCTGCTGGTCGAAGGTGGCAGCACCCTCGCCGCCGCCCTGCTGCAAGCCGATCTGATCGATCGCCTAGCCTGGTTCACAGCCCCTTTGGTGATCGGCGGTGATGGTATTCCAGCAATCGCCGGTTTTGGCATCGACAAAATCACCCAGGCCGCCCATTTCACGCTCGATCACCTCCAGCAACTCGGTCCTGACCGGCTGGCCCATTATTCCAGGAGCGCCTAATGTTCACCGGCATCATCACCGCCATCGGCGAGGTTCGCAGCATCGCGCCCGCGAGCGCTGACCGCGATTCCCGCTTCATCATCGCGGTGCCGCAGCCCAACCCGGTTTGGGCCGATCTGCAAACCATCGCCCTCGGCGCGTCGATTTGCTGCTCCGGCTGCTGCCTCACCGTAATCGCGGCGCAACAGGATGCCTTCACCGTCGATGTGTCGAACGAAACCCTGTCAAAAACCACGCTGAGCCAATGGGTTCCCGGCACGAAGGTCAATCTCGAACGCGCGCTGCGCATGGGCGATGAGCTGGGCGGCCACATCGTCTCCGGCCATGTCGATGGTCTCGCCCGCGTGCTCTCCAGCACCCAAGAACACGGCTCAACCCGCTGGCGCTTCGCCGTCCCGCCCGACCTCGCCGGCTTCATCGCCGCCAAGGGCAGTGTGGCGCTGAACGGCGTCTCGCTCACCGTCAATGAGGTTGACGGCGCCCAGTTCGGGGTCAACATCATTCCCCATACCGAGCAAATGACCAATTTCGGCACACTCAAACCCGGCGAGTCGGTCAATCTCGAAATCGACATGCTGGCCCGCTATGTCGCCCGCCTCACGCATTATCGCCCCACCGCGCAGGATTAACTCTGATGGATCAGCTCAAAACCGCCTCGCTGCAAACCTATCTCGCCTCCGCCGCTGAGATCATCGAGGAAGCCCGCGCCGGGCGCATGTTCATCCTGGTCGATGACGAAGATCGCGAAAATGAAGGCGACCTCGTGATCCCCGCGCAATTCGCGACACCGGATGCGGTAAATTTCATGGCCCGCCACGCGCGCGGCCTGATCTGCCTCGCCCTCACCCGCGCCCGCTGCAATGCGCTCGGCCTGAAAATGATGGCGCAATCAAACGGCTCGCGTCACGAAACCGCCTTCACCGTCTCCATCGAAGCGCGCGAGGGCGTCACCACCGGCATCTCCGCCGCGGATCGCGCCCGCACCATCGCCGTCGCGATCAATCCGGAATCCACCGCCGAAGACATCGTCACCCCCGGCCATATTTTTCCGTTAATGGCCCGCGAGGGCGGCACGTTGGTGCGCACCGGCCACACCGAAGCGGCGGTCGATATTGCCCGCCTCGCCGGCCTCACCCCCGCCGGCGTGATTTGCGAAATCATGAATGATGACGGCACCATGGCGCGCCTGCCCGATCTGGTCAGTTTCGCGCAATATCATAACCTCAAACTGGGTACCATCGCCGATCTGATCGCCTATCGCCGCACCACCGAAAAACTGGTCCGCCGTACCGGCGAAGGCCAAGTCACCGATGGCGCGGGCCAATCCTGGCGTCTGGTCAGCTTCGAGAACAGCATCGATCAAGTCGAACATCTCGCCTTGGTCAAAGGCGACATCGCCGCCCCCGATCCGGTGCTGGTGCGGATGCACGCGATCAGCACCATCGATGACATTCTCGGCGGCGCCCATGTGCGCGATCTGCGCCGCGCCATGGCCCAAATCGCCGCTGCCGGTCGCGGCGTGGTGGTGCTGATCCGCGAATCCCGGCCCGACGCGATTTCGCTGCGCCTGCGCCAAATCACCGGCGGCGCGAAGCCCGATCCGGTGCTGCGCGATTACGGCATCGGTGCGCAAATCCTCACCGATCTCGGCGTGCGCGACATGATCCTGCTCACCAACCATCAACGCCCGGTCATCGGCCTCGAAGGCTACGGCCTCAACATCACCGACCAAATGCCCATCGAGCCTTACCCCGGCGAACTCCACCCGCACGAAACCGCGCCCCGATGAGCACCGCTGACGCCGTTCTCGGCGCTATCCCCGCTTTATCCGGCGCAAAACCGCACATCCTGCTGATCCGCGCGCCCTATTACCGCGCCATCGTCGATGGCATGACCCAATCGGCGCTCTCGATCCTCGCGCAAGCCCAGGCCACCCATCACAGCATCGATGTCGCGGGGGCCTATGAATTGCCGCAAGCGTTGCGCCTTGCTTTGCGCGGCACCCAGTATTTCGATGGCTATATCGCACTCGGCTGCGTGGTACGCGGCGAGACCGATCATTATGATTTCATCTGCCACGCCGCGATGACCGGATTGATGCAGGTCAGCACCCAATTCGGCCTCGCTGTGGGCACGGCGTTGCTCACCGTCGATACCATCGCCCAAGCCGAAGCCCGCAGTGCGGAAACCGGCCCGAACAAGGGTGCTGAAGCCGCCATCGCTTGCCTGCACCAAATCGCCATCGCCCGTGAATTAGGGGCCGCCTGATCATGTCCACCGAACGCCCACGCACCTTGGCCCGCGTCGCCGCCATCCAAGCTTTGTACCAAGGCGAACAAACCAACGAAACCGCCGAAACCGTGATCGATCAATTCATCCGCCACCGGCTCACCACCCACCCGCTCCCGCCCATCAACCAGCCCGGTAACCCACTCGCGCACAGCATCGAAAACGGCCTCAGCCCGCACGCCAACGCCCCGCTCTTTGCGCGCATCGTGCGTCTGGTCACCACCCAACAGGATCAGATCGACCCGCTGATCGCCAATCTGCTCCCCGAATCCTGGCCGATGCTCCGGCTCGATCCGGTGCTGCGCGCCTTGCTGCGCGCCGCCGCCGCCGAGCTTTGGATGAGCGATGGCCCGCCGGCCCGCGTGGTGATCAACGAATATCTCGACATCGCCCACGGCTTCTTCGCCGATGACGCGGTGCAACTCGCCAACGCCCTGCTTGATCGCATCGCCCGCGCCCTGCGCCCCGCCGATTTTCCCCCCTCCGCCGCCTGACCGCATGGGGGGCGAGTTTGACCGCATCGCTCGCTATTTCGCGCCCCTCGCCGCCGCCCCCAGCCTCGGCCTGACCGATGACGCCGCCTGCCTGCGCCCCACCCCAGGGCGCGACCAGATCATCACCGTCGATCAAATGCTGGAATCCGTGCATTTTCTGCCCGCTGACCCGCCGGACCTGATCGCCCGCAAACTGCTCCGCCGCAACCTTTCCGATCTCGCAGCGATGGGGGCCACACCGCTGCATTATCTGCTCACCATTGCGCTGCGCGCCGACACGCCCGAACCCTGGCTCGCCCAATTCGCCCAAGGCCTCGCCGCCGACCAGGCGCATTACCAAATCACCCTGATCGGTGGTGACAGCACCTCCACGCCCGGCCCGCTCGCCTTCAGCATCACCATGATCGGCACCATCGAACCCGGCAGTGCGCTCCGCCGCAACGGCGCGCAACCCGGTGACGCCATTTTCGTCACCGGCACCATCGGCGACGCCGCCTTAGGCCTCGCCGCCGCCCGTGGCGATGATCCCGACCCAACCGGCTTCCTGCGCACCCGCCGCCTGCTGCCCGAGCCGCGCCTCAATCTGCCCATCCACCGCCTCGTCCACGCCGCCATCGATGTCTCGGACGGGCTGCTGCAAGATTTGATGCATCTCTGCACGCAATCCAACCTCGCCGCCGCCATCCATGCCCGCGCCGTCCCAGCCTCGCCCGCCGCCGCCGCCTGCGGCCCGGAGGCGCTGATGCGCCGCCTCACCGGCGGTGATGATTACGAACTCATCCTCGCCGCCCCGCCCAGCGCCGAAGCCGCCCTGCGCCAAGCCTGCGCCCCAACACCCATCACCCGCATCGGCCATTTCGCACCCGGCACCCCGCGCCTGACCCTCCTCGATGACCCGCCTGTATCGCTCCCCGCTCATTGGGGCTGGACTCATTTCTAATCACCAATAAAATCGCAAAAACCCGCGCGGTCACGACACTGTAATAACCTCAATTTATCGTTTTATAACAGATAATTATAGTGATGTTATCATCTAAATTATCCGAAATAATCATCTCTGTGCTGCACTGCGGCTTGACCCGCCGTTCGCCCTGCCACACATAGCATCCATGATCGACCCGTAAGCCTATATCGCCCAGAGGTCCCATTTTATGCCTGCCAAATCCCAACCCCGCCCCCCAAAACCATCCCTTCTCACGGACCGCCGCACCGCGAGCGATCCGGTGCGCAACGTCCTGCTCCTGCAAGGCGGCGGCGCGCTCGGCGCCTATCAAGCCGGCGCGTACGAAGCCCTCGCCACCCATGATTATCACCCCGATTGGGTGATCGGCGTCTCCATCGGCGCGATCAATGCCAGCCTGATCGCAGGCAACGCGCCCGAACATCGGCTGGACCGGCTGCGCGAATTCTGGAACCGGATCACCGCCCCACCGCCCAGCCTGATGCCGCCCAACCTGATGCCCTTCGCCTTACCCTTCATGGCCGATATCGAACAAAAACTCGGCGCGGTGAACGCCGTCATGTTCGGCCAGCCCGGCTTTTTCCGCCCGCGCAGCCCGTCT
>JAKBBY010000017.1 GCA_021808315.1 Pseudomonadota bacterium
GATCACCGCGAAGGTGTCAGGCTGGAACAGATCGGTCCGGGTGCAGCCGCCGGTGGCCAGCCGATGCAGAATATAAGGGCCGATTTCCTCGAGTTCGAGCGGATTGAGATGATAGGAGGCGAGGACGCGTTGGCGGAGCTGGTCAAGATCGGGGCCGGCCAATGTGCGGCGGAATTCCGGCTGGCCGAGCAGCACCACCTGCACCAGCGGTTTTGAGCCATCCGCAAGATTGGACAATAGGCGCAGATTTTCGAGGGCTTGGACTGATAAGGCTTGGGCTTCGTCGATCACGATGATCGGGCGGCGGCCACCGGCGAGGTCGCTGCGCCAGCGTTCGCGGATGCGCATCAGAAAATCGGCGTGATCGGTGCTGCGGCCAATGCCAAACTCCGCGCCGATCAGATGCAGCAAGGTGCGGCCATCGACGGCGGTGGTGGTGATCACGGCGGGCCGGTAGGTGCCGGGATTGATCCGCGCGAGGGTGCGCTCCATCAGCGTGGTTTTGCCGGCACCGACTTCGCCGGTGATCACCACGAAACCATCGCCCTGCGCGAGGCCGAACATCAGATGGGCGACCGCGCGATTATGCTCGGCACTGCCAAAGAAATAGCGCTCATCCGGGGTGAGCCGGAACGGCATTTCACGCAAATTGAAGTAATCGAGTAGGAGATCCACGGTTCAAAATACCTTTTGCATACCGAAAGTGATACTGGTTTGCACACCATTACCAGTACTGGCCTGCGAGCCGGTCAATCCATTAAATGACGTATTGGTAACGGCGAGTTGGAGCGAAAATTGCAGGTGGTGCGCGGTGCGATATTGCCCGGTGATAGCACCTTCATAGACCGGCACATTGCCGGTGTTCGAGGATGAACCGAGAACCGGATTATTGATCGAGCTATAATCGAAATAGGAGGAGATCGAGGCGTTCGGCGTTAATTGGTGGGAAAAATTCGCGGACGCCGACAGGCTATGTTGGGAAAAGCCGAGCGTGCCGGGGGCATTGGCGACTAGGGTTTCATTGCTGCGCGTCAGATTGAGCGAGAGCGTATCGCGCGACCAGCGCGTGGTGGTGGCGATGGAGAATTGATGGTTGCGAAACAGGCCCGATTGAACGCTGAGGCTGTTATTGGTGAGCAGGATTGGGGTTTGGCCGACGCCACCGACGGGTTGGCCGGAGAAATTGACGGTGGCGCCCGCGAGATTGGCGGCGACGTTTTGGGCCTGGGTGGCGAGTGTTTCGGTGTAATTGGCGGATAAGGTGGTGCGCGGCGTGAGGGGCAGCGTGGCGCGCAGATAAGGCGCGTTGAAGCCATCGCGATGGCGATAGGCGACCACGAGATCGACATGCGGGCGCGGATGCAATTGCACCCCCACGCTCCACGTGGCATCCGCAATATGGGTGGGCGGCAGGCCTTGATAGCGCAAATCTTCATAGCCGCCGGAGACGAAAATGAGATCATGCGGGCGGATGGCGTAGCGGATTTCGTCTTGCCCGCGCAACACGCTGGAATTATTCAAAATGCCCGAGCCGATATATTGGGTCGCACTCAGTGACACGCGGTCATCGATATTGTCGTAAAGCGGCACAGTGGTGAAGCGCGCCCGCCCGGTTTGCGAGAACACATCATTGGGCGTGAAATAAGGCTGCTGGCCGCCGGATAAAGCGGCGCGGTTGCCGTTCTGGCTGGTATATTGAGCGGTATACATAACGTCGAGCGAACCGAGATCGATGAATTTTTGCCGGTAGCGCGGGCTGATCAAATAGCTTTGGGTGGTGGTGCGCTGATGCGGGCCGACGGCTTGATAGCCGCCGGGCGCGTAGCCGCCGGCGGTGGCCTGTTGGGTGAGATAGGCGCTGGCATTGAGGGTGAGGCGGTTGGGGATCAGGGTGGTGCTGAAGCTGCCATTCAAATCTTGGCTGATGCCGGAATCCTGGCTTTCATGCGCGTAATATTGAAAACTCGGCTGGTAATCGAACTCGATCCGCCCGATGGGCGCTGAGCCGGCGACGCGCAGGCCGGGTGTGAGGCTGGTGATGAATTCATTGGTCAAGCCGAGATTTTTCGGAAATCCACCGACAATCGCTTCCTCGGAAACCCCGATCGAAGGGGTGAATTGCAGGCCGGTTGGCGTGGCGAGCGGGCTGTTCAAACCGCCCGCGCTGGCAAACGGGCTCGGCAGAGCGCCGAGGCGCACGGCGGAGCCGAACGGGGCAGCACCGGTGAGCGCCGAATCCGGCAGCAACCCGTCTGCCGACACCGACGAGGAGGATGAGGATGTGGATGAGGATGAGGAAGCGGATGACGACGAAGCATCAGAGGCCGATTGGGCCAAGGCGCGCCCCTCGGCGCTGGCGAGGGCTGGGGCGAGCAGCAGGGCGATGCGCAGGGTTCGGCGGTTGAACAGGGCGGCCCGGATCATCGGGTTAGGCCCTCGCCGCGAACAAGCCGCGTCGGCGCACCGGCGCGCGGTTCAATAACAGGCTGAGTTGCGGGCAGGAATCCAGCAGGTCGAGCGATTGCTCGATATCGGCGCGGCGGGTTTGGCCGGATTCGACCACCAGGATCACTTGCCCGGCGATGGCGGAAATTTCCGTGGGATCGCTTTTGGTGAGGCAGGCCGGGGCATCGATCACGATGATGGCGTTATCATAGCTGTTGGCGACTTGCGCGATCAACTGGCGGATCGGCTGTTCGGCGGCGAGTTTGCCGCGCGTCTGCGCATCGGCGGTGCCGCCGACGGGGATGAAAATGAGCCGGTCGAGCGCGGTGCCAACCGGCACGGTGCGGGCGAGTTGGCGCGGCGATTGACCAAATTCGAGGAGGCCCGGCACATCGGCTAGGTTGAAATGGGCGGTGAGCGAGGCGTGGCCGATATCGGCATCGACCAGCACGACGTCCCGGGCGCCGCCTTCGGCCAGCAATCCTGCGAGATTGAGGGCGGCGAAACTCTTGCCCTCGCCATCACGCGCGCTGGTGACCAGCACCACATTATGATGGCGGGCGGGGTCGTTATCGGCGGGGGGCTGTTTCAGATGTTCGAGCACATGGTGGCGAACAATGCGGAATTCTTCGCCAACCCGGCTGCGGCGGCGCAAGGAGACCATGCCGTTTTCCTCCAGCAATTCATGGGACAAGCGGGACGGGGCGACGCTGGCGCGCGGCGGGGCTGACGGATGGGCCGGGCCGGAGGCTGGCGCCGAAAAGGGGGTTGGCGTTGGCGTTGGCGTTGGTGTTAGCGTTGGCGCAGCCGCTGGGGGCGGTGTTGGCGCGGCTTGCGGGCGTTGGCTGGCCGCATCGAGGATCGGCATGCCCTGCTCGTCCAAGCCCGCGGCGAGGCGCTCGATCAGGCCGGGGGTGATGCTGGCGGGACGGTCGGTGCGGCTCATCCCAAATTTCCAATCATAAAGGTCGCGATGAATAGCGCACCGAACACGCTCAGGAGCAAACCACCAGCGATGCCGAGTTGCATGACCGGGGCGGCGGCGCTGGGGGCGGGCGCAAGATCAGAAATATGGCCGATGATCGGCAAGCCGAATGTTCGCAGATCGGCTTCCGACTGGACGCGGCCTTCAAGCTCACCCAACAGGATGCCGACGCCGAAACCCGCACCGATGCCGAGGATCAGCACCGCGATTAACAGCAAGCGCCGGTTCGGGCCGATGGGCAGGCGCGGCTGCACTGGCGGGCTGATGACCTGCAATTGTACCTGATTGGCATCGATATTGGCGGCGGCGCCGATGCGCATGGCCTCACGCCGACTGATCAGATCTTGATATTCCTTTTGCAGCACGCCGTAATTGCGGTTGAGGTTGATGAATTTCGCCTCGATACCGGGCTGCGAGCGGGCGAGTGTGTTGAGCTTGGTGCGCTCGGTGCGGGCGCGGGCGAGCTCGCGGGTGAGGGTTAGGATCGCGGTTTGGGTTTGCAAAAGCTTCAGGTGCAACGCCTCATAAACCGGATTGGCGACGGGCAGGCTGTAGGATGAGGTGCCGCCGCTGCTGGGCGCGTGTTCAAGCGTTTGGACTTCGCGCTCGGCGGCTTGCACGCCGGGATAATCATTGGTGTATTTTTGACGCAGCCGGGCGAGGTTCGCGAGGGCGGCGGCGAGGGCGGGATTACCGGCAGCGGTTTGCCCTGACGAGAGGAGTGGTTTGGTTTTGGCCAATTCCTCGGTCAGCAAACCCTGTTCGGCCTTGGCGTCTTGCAGGGTGGTTTCGAGCTTATGCACATGTTCGCTGGCGGATTGCACGGCGGAGACGCCGTTGATGCCGGGCAGCAGATCGAGATATTTGGCCTGGAACGCGGCACGGCGCGCTTCGAGCGCTTTGAGTTGGTCGTGAAAATAGGTGATTTGCGATTGCAGAAACTTGCCGGCGTTATCGATATCGCCTTGGTTATGAACGGTGGCGCGCTCGACATAGATATTCACCAGCCCTTCGATGATGTCATAGGCGCGGTGCGGATCATGCCCCACATAATGGATGGTGAACAAATTGGGGCTTTGCGGCACCACGGTCACCCGCGACCGCAGCGAGCGGATCAGCGCCTCGCGCGCGCCGGGGCCTTGGGCGCGCAGCCCTTCACGCTCGATCAATTGTTGCAGATTGGGCGTGCTGAGCAGGGTTTCGCGCAACAGATTGAATTCCTGCTCGGAATTGCCGTTGATGGCGATACCGCGCAGCAACGGGGTAAGCACCGGGTCCGCCGCGACATAGAGCTGCGCACTGGCTTCGTAATTGGGTGGCAACAGCATCACCACCGTCCAGCCGAGCAGGCAAATCGCCCAGCTGGTCGCGAGCACATAGAGGCGTTTGCGCCACGCCGCCGCGAGCAAGCGTTGGGCAGTGTTGATCAGCGGTTCCATGGAGCGTTCAGAACAGGCTGCGCGGGATGACGACGATATCGCCCGGTTGCAGCCGGATATTTTGCTGCAAATCGCCATCATTCAACAACGCCCCAAGTGCCAGGGGAATTTTGGTATCATGCCCATCCGTGCGACGGATGATGAACGCGCTATTGGCCGCGCCAAATTGCGGCACGCCACCGATTTCCGTCATCAGATCAAGCACCGTCATGCCGTTCACATAGGGAATGGCGCGGGGCTTGCCAGCGCCGATAACGCGAATGTCACTGCCGAGGGCACCATGAAAACTTTTGACGATAACGGTGACATTCGGATTCTTAACATATTGTTTGAGACGCTGGGCGATTTCGTTTTGCAATTGCTGCGGCGTTTTGCCCGCTGCGTTGATGTTTTGCACCAGCGGGATCGAAAATCGGCCATCGGGACGGACCGGCACAGCAGCTTCAGAAAGATCGGGCGAGCCATAAACGAAGACGCCGAGCACATCACCCGGCCCGATCCGATAGGTGGGGTTCGGTGCCGCAACGGCGGCGAATTTGGGCGGGGCGGGTGGCGCGCAATTGGTGAGCGTAATACTAACCGCCGACAGGAGCACCAGGGAGATTGCGGTGTTGCGGTTCAACATCCGATTTTGGCGATAAGGATACATAAACCGTTCATCTCCTGGGGTTTGAGGAACCTACTGAAAAAATGAAACAATCCGCGTTTTGCTTGCCGTTCGACGCTGTGCTGGACGCCGCGATATCTCGCCGCTTTTGCGCCTGATCGCGACGCCTTAATGAGATAGCCTCGGCGGTCTAAAGTCAACAGCTTAATGCCCGTCCAAAAAAAGTCACCGCGCAATTGTCACGCGATGGGTTGATTGGACCGGCAGCGCGGCTCGCTATCAAGAAAGCAGGACGCTGTGAAGAGCCCGCTGATCGCAGTAGACGCCGTGTTCGTGCGCGTGGGGTAAAACCGACCCTGAATTGTGTATTGACCTCGATAAATACGCCTAAATTACGTATAATAATATCAAAATTTAGTCATTTATGTCTATTCGTATTATTTATTTTATTGAATGTATAAAATTAAGCGTGCTTATGTGACGTTTTAGATTATTTTCGTTCAAATTTTTGGCATGCTTGGCATCGATTCATCGGCTTTTTGGCAAGGTACTGTTATTGCTCATTATTTTTTATGTGACTCAGGTCACATTAAATGATCTGGCTGATTTACGGCGGGAAGGATTTCGGTTAGTAACGGCCTTGCGGTCGGACGATATTCACCGGCCGTTAACTTTCTGATTGCATACCCATCTCAAATTCTGATCGAGGCACCGGCGAAATGTCCAATCCCAATAGAGATACTGCCCAGCTACAGGCTTTGTCATTGTTTAATCGTCGGGCGCGAGCAACGGGTTTTGACGCGTTTGAGATGACCGAGATTTCGGCGATTTCGGCGGCTGCCCCCTTGGGGAATGCCCAGCAAGCGGGTGATTTCAGCGATAAAATTCGGCGTGGTTTTGATGTTTTGTTCAGCATTTTTATGTTGATTACGCTCGCACCCGTTATGCTGCTGGCGGCGGTGGCGATCAGGCTTGATAGTAAGGGGCCGGTTTTTTATCGGCAGACCCGCGTTGGCCTGAATGGCGCGCCTTTCCGGATCACGAAATTTCGGAGCATGCGGCAAGACGCAGAAAAGTCGGGCGTCGCGGTTTGGGCAGCAACCGGCGATTCCCGGGTGACCAAGGTTGGGTGCTTTCTCCGCAAATACCGGATTGATGAACTGCCTCAGTTTTTGGACGTGCTGCGCGGCGACATGAGTGTGGTCGGGCCGCGCCCGGAGCGTCCGGAATTTGTTGAGCTCCTGCAAGAAGCGATCCCGGATTATGATTTGCGTCATTCGGTGAAACCCGGGATCACCGGGTTGGCGCAGGTTCGCTATTCCTACGGCGCGTCGGTCGATGATGCCCGCGTCAAGCATATTTATGATACCGAATATTTGAAAAAGCGCTCCTTGCGGCTTGATGGTCGGATTGTCGTCGAGACGGTTGCCGTTGTTCTGTTCGGCAAGGGCGCGCGGTGACGATTTCTGAACGGGCGTGACCAGCGCGGCATTCCAGGCCGTTAGCCTCGCGCTGGGCCTTGCCTATGGCGCTCTGGCTGTCTTCATCGCCCTCGCCCGCCTGCCGCAAGCAGATCGTGCGCATTTTCCGCGCATGCCGAGGATTTTGTGGCTGCGGACACGCTTGCCGATGATGATTGCGGCGGGCCTGACGGCGGCCTCATGTGCCAGTGCGGCGTTTTTGCCGGCCAATACGATTATGATGGCGAGCGCTTGGATGGCTTCTTTGCTGGGCTGGACCGTCGCGGTGATCTCGTTGGAGGGGGTTTGTCGGGACCGTTCAATCCGGCGGCTACCCTCGGTGCAACGAAATTTGTTGGCCGCGTTGATGGTGATATTTGCCGCCTTGGTGGTGATTGGGGCGATTGACCCGGCGGTGGCGGTTGCTTTGACCGTCGATGGTAATTTGGTTTTTGCGCTGATTGCTCTGGTGCTTTTGGAAAATATCATGCGCAACGCCGAGCGCGAGATTTTATGGCATATCAGCCTGCCCGCCGTGGCCACCGGCGGGTTGGCGCTGGTCAGTTTGCTGCTCTATGGCAGCGTGGTGTTGCGGCATCATTTTGCGGCCTCACTGATTGATGCGCGGCTCGCTTTTCTGCTCATGGTGTTGCCCATCTTTGCCGTGGGTGCGATGCGCGCGATTCGCTGGCGACCACGCCGCCTGCAACTCTCCAAAGACGCTGCATTTTATTCGGCGAGCCTGATTCTCGGCGGCTCATTCATGGTGGTGCTCGGTGTCATCGGCACGTTATTGCATGATTATGGCGCCGGGATGGGCTCGGCGGTTGAATGGGCGGTGATGTTTGCCGGACTGCTCGCGCTGGGCATTGTCGCGAGCTCGGGCTCGGCCCGCTCACGGTTGATGCTGATGCTGAGCCGACATTTTGGAGCCGCACCCTATGATTATCGGCAGGAATGGCTGCGCTGTCTGGCGACTTTATCAACCGATCATGCGGTGAGCGTGGCGCAACGGGCGATCAAGACCTTGGCGGATACGGCAGATTCGCCCACTGGCATTCTGTTGCTGCATGATCGTGAGCATGGGTGCCTGCGCTATGCGGAAGGTTGGAACACGGCCTTGGAACTGCCAGGCTTGGCCACCGATACGCCGCTCTTTGCCGAGATGGTGCAAAACATGGTGATCGAACTGGCGCCCGATGGGCCCTTGGCGCCATTTTGGTTGGCGGTGGCCTTGCCTGATCCGTTTGCGGCGGGACCATTAGGGGTGGTGGTGCTCAGCCGCCCGCGTGCGGCGCAAAATCTGCACCGGGAGATGGTGGCGTTATTAAACGTGGTTGCTGGTGAAATTTCTTTGGTGATGGCCGAGCGGCGGGCTGCCGAGGCGCTGGCGGTGGCGCGTAAATTTGAGGCGACCGGCAAGCGTTTCGCTTTCGTGGCCCATGATATCAAGAATGTGGCGAACCAACTCGCACTCCTGATTGATAACGCGCAGCGCCATATGGCGGACCCGGCGTTTCAAGCGGACTTGATCGCGACGGTGAGTGATTCGGTGGAAAAAATTCGCGCGATGATCCGCAGGCTGGACCAAGGGGGGGCGGAAAGCGCGGCGCGCCTAGATGTTGGCGCGCAGCTCCGCGCGCTGCTGGCGCAAAGGGCGCTGGTGACGCTGGAGGAGGGCCCAGGATCATCAATGATTTTGATCGATCCGCTGGTTTTCGACATGATGATTAATCATTTGCTCGATAATGCCCGCGATGCGAGTGCGGCTGGGCAGATCGTGACGGTGGCGCTCGCGCATGAGGCGGGGTGGGTGACGATCCGGATTATCGATCATGGGTGCGGCATGAGCGCGCATTTCGTGCGTGAGCAACTCTTCAAACCGTTCTCCTCAACCAAGCAAGCCGGGTTTGGGCTGGGCGCGTTCCAGACCCGCGAGCTGGTGGTGCAGGCCGGGGGCCGTTTGGATGTGATCAGCGACGAGGCGGTGGGCACCACGATAACGATTCGTTTGCCGACGGTCGCGCCAGCACCTATGGTTGAGCCGGGACATCATGGTGAGGGGCGTCATGAATGATCAGGACGCGGCGGGGGCGAGTTTGCTGATCGTCGAGGATGATCCGGGTTTGTGCCGACAATATCGGTGGGCATTTCCCGGCCGCACCGTGATGCTGGCGGGAGATCGGGCCGGGGCGGTTGAGATTGCGCGTCGCGAGCAGCCGCAAGTCGCGATCATTGATTTGGGTTTGCCGCCCGACCCGGACGGGATCACCGAGGGGTTGGCGATCCTTGATGCGCTGGTGCGCGAGGTGCCGGGGATCAAAGTGATCGTCGCGACGGGCAATGGCAAGCGGGAGAATGCCTTGCTGGCGATTGGCCGGGGGGCGTATGATTTTTTTGAAAAGCCGGTTGATATCGAAATTTTGCGCATCATCGTCGATCGGGTGTTCCAGCTCGCGGCGTTGGAGCAGGAAAATCGCCGTCTCTCGGCGATTGGCAGCCCGAGCCCGTTGCCACGGGTGATTACCGGTTCGGAATCGATGCTGAAAATTTGCCGCACGATTGAAAAACTTGCCCCTTCGACGGCGCCGGTATTGTTGCTGGGCGAAAGCGGCACCGGGAAAGAAATTCTGGCGCAATCGCTGCATGAGCTGAGCCCGCGTGCGAAAGCGCCCTTTATTGCGATTAATTGCGGCGCGATCCCCGAGCCGCTGCTGGAGTCTGAGTTATTTGGCCATGAAAAGGGCGCGTTCACCGGCGCGATCAAACAGACGCCGGGCCGGATTGAGCTGGCGCAGGGCGGCACGTTGTTTTTGGACGAAATTGGTGATTTGCCGCTGGGGTTGCAGGTCAAGCTGCTACGATTTTTGCAGGAAAGCGTAATTGAGCGCGTCGGGGGCCGCAAGCCAATCCAGGTTGATGCGCGGATTGTCTCGGCAACCCATCAGAATTTGGATCAGTTGGTGGACACTGGGCGGTTCCGGCTCGATTTGCTGTTTCGGCTCAATATTGTGAGTGTCAAAATTCCGCCCTTGCGTGATCGTCAAGCCGATGCGATTTTGCTGGGGCGTTATTTTCTCAACCGGTTCGCGCGTGAGCAAAACCGTCCTGGATTGACCTTTGCGGAATCAGCGCTCGCCGCCTTGGCGCGCCATTCATGGCCGGGGAATGTGCGGGAATTGGAAAATCGCGTGCGCCGGGCTGCGATTATGGCGGATCATACCAAGATCGAGGCGCGGGATTTGGACTTGGCCGACGCTGCCCCTTTGCCGGTGCATGATTTGCGCACCGCCCGGCGCGAGGCGGATCGCGCCGCGATCCAGATGGCGTTGGCCCGGGTGGATGGCTCCATCACGGCGGCGGCGAAATTGCTGGGGGTCAGCCGACCAACACTTTATGGGCTGATCAGCGGCCTTGGCTTGAGCGATGCGGTCAAGGCGGACCGTGACGATAGCCTCGAAGAGGATGTCACCGATGGCGATGAGCTGGATCAAGCGTGATGTGGCGTGGCAAGGTTCGAAATTTGAGTGGAGCGTTCGCATGGCAAGGAGACAGGGTATGAGCAAGACAGCAACCGCACGGTTACGGGTATGTTCAGTGATCGCCGTGATGATTGCAGGCGGGTTGATCGCGACCATGCCGAGAGCCTTGGCGGGTCAGCCCGCATCCTATCAGCGGGCGCAGACCGCTTTGGCGCAGGGCAAGTTGCTGGATGCGCGCTTGGACTTGCTGAACACGGTCCACCAACATCCGAATGATGGCGCGGCGCACGCGCTGCTCGGGCAGGTGCTGTTCCAGCTTGGCGATCCGGTGGCGGCGGAGCGCGAGGCACGCAAGGCGCTGGCGGCAAAGTTTGAGCCAGATCGCAGCCTTGCTTTGCTATTGCGCTGCTATATTGCGCAAGGACGCTCGGTGGCATTGTTGCATGATTACCCGATTGGCACGGCGACCGGCGCGAAGGGCGCGGTGATTGCGGTGGCGCGGGCGCGGGCGAACCTCGTGCTGTCGCGATTTGACCGCGCCAAGGCGGATTTGCAGCAGGCGGCGACCTTCGCACCGGATGCGCCTGCCGTTTATTACGCGCAGATCGATCTGGCCTTTGCTACCCATGATCTGGCGCAGGTAAAAGCCGGTTTGGCGCAGGCGGCGAAGATTGCCCCTGGCGCGCCGCGCTTGCTGCGGCGTCAGGCGCAACTTGATCTGACCGAAGGCAAGCCGGCGGACGCAGTGACGATATTGCAGCAGGCGAAGCAGAAAGACCCTTCTGATATCAAAACCATGTTGCTGCTGGTTCAGGCTTTATCATCGGCAGGGCAAATTCCGGCCGCGCAGGCGCAACTAACCGAGGTGCTGAAATTTGTGCCGCACTCGGTCGGGGCTGCTTATTTACAGGCGACAATCGATGTGAATTCGCATCATTGGCATCGCGCGCATGCCATTTTGCAGCGCATTGGTGGCGCGGCTAAACAGGTTCCTGGAATTCTCTATTTGCAAGCGGAAACCGATGAGGCGTTGGGGCAGCCCGCCACCGCTTTGACGGCGGCGCAGAGCTTTGCCGCTCAAGCGCCGGGGAATGTGGGCGCGCAGATGTTAGTGGCGCTGCTGGCCGTGCAAACCCGCCATTATGCGCTCGCGCAAACCGCGCTCGACCACGCCGCCAAAGCCGGCCCGCTGAATGCCCAAGGCTTGGATTTGCGCGCGGCGGTTGATTTTCACGAGCAACATTGGACAGAGGCGCGCGCAGATGTCGATCAGGCGTTGAAGCTCGATCCGCATGATGTGGCCGCGTGGCGGCGTTTGGGCCTTTTGGATATGCAGGAAGGGGCGTTCGCTAAGGCCGAACAGGATTTTAAAACCACCATGCAGCTTGTGCCGCCGCACGCGACCGGGATGCAAGTGGACGCTGAACATCATTTGGCGGTCGCGGCGTTGTTCGCCAACGATATCCCGGCTGCGACCAAAGCCATCGCGCAGTTGAACACGTTGGGTGGCCCGATGGTTGCGGCACCGTTGCAGGCGCAACTGGCGATCCTGCATGGGGATTTGCCCGCGGCACAGGCGGATTTTGAGCGGCTATTGAAAGCCAATCCCAAATCGGTGCAGGCGCAGCTCGGGCTCGCGCGCATCGAATTATTGCAGCAGAACCAGTCAGCCGCACTTGATCGGTTAACCAAGCTCGCAGCACTCCATCCGGCGCAGCCGCGTGTTATCCTCGCGCTGGTCGGCTTGCAGCGGGCGATGGGGCAACAAGCCGCCGCATTGGCGACGTTGGAGCGGGCGCATCGTCATGCGCCGGACGATGCGCAATTCGTCGCGTTGATTTTGGAGCAACAGCGTGCGGCGAAGCAATTCCAGGCGGCGTCGGGCCTGCTCGCCACGGTATCGCCGAGCGTGCGCGCCCAGCCTGCGGTTTTGGTGCAGCGCGCGATGTTGGCCGTGGATCAGGGGCATTTGGATTCGGCAGCCCTCAGCCTGCAAGCGGTGCTGGCCGCCAATCCTGATGATATCGCGAGCCGTTTGGCGTTGGCGCATATCGATGTTGCGCGCAAACATCCGCGCGCGGCGGTTGCGGTGATCAAAGCCGGATTGCAGCGTGATCCGCACCAATTATCGCTGATGGAGGCGCGTGTTGGCTTGGCCCAGCTCCAGCAAGGTCCGTCTGGGGCGCAGCATCAAATCGCTCAGTTAAACGCCGATCCGAGCCATCAGCCGCAAGCGACGTTGTTGGAAGGGCTGCTTGATGAACAGCAGCATCAATGGCAGGCCTCTGCGACGGCGTTCACCAAGGCTTATGCGAAAAACCCCTCGCCGACGCTGGCGATGAATGCGATCAGGGCCGATCTTCAAGCAGGGCAACACCCGGCGGCGCTCGCGATGCTCAAATCCGCCATCGGTCAATTTCCCAACGATGTTGCGCTGAGTGACGTGAATGGCTCGCTCGCGCTCGATCAAGGGCATCTGACGGCGGCGGCGCAGGCTTATCGCCATTCGCTGCAATTGGCGCCGCAGGATACGGTGGCGCTCGATAACCTCGCTTGGATCGCGGGCAAGCAAGGCAAGGCGGACGCGGTGGCGTTGGCGCAGCGGGCTTATTTCGGATCGCCGCTGCCGCAAACGGCGGATACGCTGGGTTGGATTTTGTTGCGCCAGGATCACGGCAAGGCCCCGCCTGCGCAAGCGCTCACCTTGCTGAACGCCGCCCATGCGGGCGATCCGGGCGATCCATCAATCGCCTATCACGACGCGGTGGCGCTGGCGCAATCGGGCGCGACGGCGCAGGCCATCACGATCCTAGAGCCGATTGTGGGGCCGAAAGCACCCGCGGGGAGCCATCGGTTCGCTGATCAGAAGAAGGCTGAGGCGCTGCTAACCAAGCTGCAGCATCCGGGCTAAATCGGCTCATGCTGCATCTGCTGGTCCTACTCTCGGCGATCATGCTCCTGCTTGGGATGGCGGTGGCGCGGCCCATGGTGGGCGTGCTGGCGTTTGACTGGATTTCGTTCATGAACCCGCAGCAGGAGCTGTATGGGATCGGCGCCCAATTGCCATGGGCGTTAATGGCAGCGTTAGCGACAGTGATTGGCTGTTTGGTGCGGCGCGAGCCGAAGCAATTTCCGATCACCTCCACCCAAGCGCTGATTTTCAGCTTCGCGGGCGTGATTTCCATCAACACCGTATTCGCGTTGGTGCCGGCCCAAGTTGAATTTCATGATTATGTGCAGCTGATGAAATCGCTGGCCTTTGCGTTGCTGGGAGGCGCCTTGATTACCAACCGCAAGCGGTTTCATGCGATTATTTGGCTGATGGTGATCTCGATTGGCTATTACGGCGTCAAAGGCGGGATTTTTACCCTGTTGACCGCCGGTAAAGACCATGTGTACGGGCCGGCCAACACGTTCATTGGCGATAACAACCAACTCGCTGTGGCGTTATTGATGACGCTGCCCTTGATGAATTATTTGCGCATGCATTCGCTGCATCGCCCGGTGCGGATTGGCTTGGTGGCGGCGATGGTGCTGACCTTATTCGCGGTGGTGGCAACCTATTCGCGTGGTGGTTTGATCGCGCTGGCGGCGATGGGGGTTCGGTTTTGGTGGAATGGCAAAAATCGCGCGATCAGCGCGGTGCTGATTGGCATCGCCTTGGTCGCCGCCATCGGGTTCATGCCGCCGGATTGGCAAGCGCGGATGTTTACGATTGCGCATTTTCATCATTCAAACTCAGCGAATGACCGGCTCACCGTGTGGCGCGATGCGTTCGGGATTGCCGCGCATAATCCGCTGACCGGCGGTGGATTTCAGTCAACGGCGATTCCTGATGTGATCCATCGTTATTTTCCGATGGATCATCAACGCGCCACCCATAGTATCTGGTTTGAAGTGCTGGGCGATCAGGGTTTTCCCGCCTTGTTCATTTGGATTGCGCTTAATGTGAATGGTTTGCTGATGGCGCGGACCATTGCGCGGCGCGCCAAGCGCATCCCGTCTTTGGCGTGGCTTGGGGATTTTGGCCGGATGGCGGAAGTCTCCATCATCGCCTTCATGGTTGGCGGATCGTTCCTGTCCCTCGCTTACTATGATTATTATTTCATGCTGCTGATTGTCGTCTCCTCGGCATTGGTGCTGCTGCGCCATGCCTCGACGCAAACGAGCCGAGTGGCGAGCGCGCCGCAGACCCAGGGATGGCGGATGCGCCGGGCGGCATCGTTATGACCGCGATTTTTTTCTTGCTGGAGTTAGCTTCCGTGCTCTGGCTCGGATTTTGGAGTTTTGCCGAACCGACGGAGCGAAACGCATCCAAGCCACCGCGCGCGACGCCGTTTGATTATGTCGATCATGCACCGGAACCGGGGGGCGAAACGCCAACGGCCAGCGGGGCGCGGTGGCGTCAACGGCGCGCGCAGACTGGCAAGCGCCCCTGATGCGCATTGTCACCGTCTCCACTCTCTACCCGAATGGCGAATTTCCATCGCATGGCATTTTCGTCGAAACGCGGCTGCGCCATTTATGCGCGGATACCGGGTGCGATGGGCGGGTGATTGCACCGACGCCGTATTTTCCATCGCGCAATGCGCGGTTCGGGCGGTTTGGCCAATGGGGCCGGGTGGCGCTGCGCGAAACGCGCTTTGCGATTGATGTTTTGCACCCCCGCTATCTGGTGGTGCCGGGGGTGAGCCAGGCTCTGACCCCTGCATTTTTATATCGGGCGATGCGGCGCGGGATGCAACAATTACATGCCGACGGATTTTATCCCGACCTGATCGATGCGCATTATTTATACCCTGATGGGGTGGCGGCAGCGCGCCTCGCCACGCATTTCAATTTGCCGTTGGTGATGACGGCGCGCGGCTCGGATGTGACCGCCTGGCCGCAAGAAGCGGGGCCGGCACGCCAAATCCGGGCAGCGATCAAGCAGGCGGACCATGTGATTGCGGTGAGTGCGGCGCTGGCCGAGGGACTTGGCACATTGGGGGCCGCACCGGGGCAGGTGACGGTGCTGCGCAATGGCGTGGATTTAGCGCGTTTCATGCCCATCGATCCGGCGGTGGCGCGCCGGGCGGTGGGTCAGGCGCGGCGCTATGTGCTCTCGGTGGGCCATTTGATCCCGCGCAAGGGGCATGATCGGGTGATCCGGGCGCTGGGGCTGCTGCGGGATGGCGGTGTGACGGATGTTGATCTGTTGATAATCGGCAGTGGGCCTGAGGAGGCGCGGCTGCGCAGCCTCGCGGCATCGCTCGGACTGGCCGAGCATGTGCGGTTGATCGGCGCGATCCGGCAAGAGGAATTGGCCCGGTTTTACGCCGGTGCGGATATGTTGGTGCTGGCCTCAAGCCGCGAGGGATGGGCCAATGTGTTGCTGGAATCGATGGCCTGCGGCACCCCTGTCGTGGCATCGCCCGCGCCGGGCAATGCCGAAGTGGTGCGCGAAGCGGCGGCGGGGATGGTTGCGGCGGAGAATACGCCCGAAGCCTTGGCGCAAGCGATGCGGCAGCTTTGGGCGGCACGCCCTGATCGGGCGGCGACGCTCGCTTTTGCGGCGCGCCATGATTGGCGCAGCATCAGCCTTGGCCAATCCGCGATTTTCGAGGCGGTGCTGGCACGGTATCAGGCCGCGCGGCGGTGAATGATCAGCGAAAATCTGTCGGAAAATTTTACAGTGGGCGCTTTGGAACGGGTTAAAATTCTCATAAATATCTGATTTTATTGATTAGAAATTATTTGGCACGATATCTGCTTACCATGATGGCGCTAAGTTTTTAGTCTTCAACAAAGGATTATCCTGATGTCTCTTAAAACAACGATCCTCGCAGCCTGTGCCGTTGGTGCCCTGATGGTCGGTGCTGGCGTCGCCCATGCCGCCCCACCCACCAATTTGGTGGCCAACGGTAATTTCGCCAACGTTACAGGCGGAATCACCCAGAGCACGCAGTTCGGCACCCAGGCGACGGTTAATGACCAGCAGTTCATTTCCAACTGGACCGGCAACAACGGCTATGAAATCTGGTATCCGTCGGCGAGTGCCGCGATGAGCGAAAACGCAATCGGCCAATATAGCTATACCAACCAGGAACATATCTGGAGCGTCACCGCGCCGCCGACCGGCCCCGGCACGTTTGTTGGCCTCGATGGTGACCAAACGCCCGGCGTGCAAAGCTCGATCAGCCAGGAGATCAATGGTCTTACCGTCGGCAGCACCTATCAGATCAGCTTTGATTGGGCTGGCGCGCAAATGGCAAGCCGGCAGGGTGCGACCACCGATTCGCTGGCTGTCAGCCTGGGTAGGTCGACACAGGACACCGCTGTGCTGAATAATGCGAGCGAGGGCTTCACCGGTTGGGAATCCGCAACGATGGATTTCATCGCGACCAGCACCTCGGAAATGTTGTCGTTCTTGGCGGTTGGTTCGCCTGCTGGCTTGCCGCCAATGTCGCTGTTGACCAATATTTCGATGCAACAGGTTGCCGTGCCTGAGCCGTCATCCTTGGCGTTGCTGGGTGGTGGCTTGGTGGGCCTCGGCTTGGTTCTGCGCCGCCGCCGGGCTGCGAAGAAGCAGCCGGTTACCAAAGTCTGATCAGGCGCCGGTCGTTCAGGCTCATCGCCTGGACGACCGTTTGGTCTTGTGGTTGAACCCGTTGAATGCATGATTTTTTCATTGAAGTTTTAAGGCTGGCCGTCTGGTTGCTTTTGCTCGTGGCGATTTTTGTGCCGCTTGAGCGGGTTGCCTCAATCGAGCGTCAGCCGATTTTTCGCAAACAATTTGCGGTCGATTTGGGTTATTACGCCATTAATTCGTTCCTCACCGGCGCGCTGCTGGCGGTCCCCCTTGCGATCATCGGGGCGGCGGTGCATCAGGCCGAGCCAACGATGCTTGCACAGGCAACCCGGTCATTGCCGTTCTGGGCCACGGTTAGTTTGTCAATTCTGGTCGCCGAAATCGGCTTTTATTGGGGACATCGGCTGACCCATCAAATTCCTTTTCTGTGGCGGTTTCACGCGATTCACCATAGTGCAGCGCAGTTGGATTTTCTCTCCAACACCCGCGCCCACCCGGTTGATATTGTGTTTGTGCGGCTCTGCGGCTTTGCGCCGTTATTTGCGCTGGGGCTGGCTGGCGGGGTTCGCACGCCCGCGATTGTGATTGTACTGGGTACGATTTGGGGGTTTTTCATCCACGCTAATTTGCGCTGGCGGTTTGGCATTCTGGAATCCATTGTCGCCACGCCATTTTTCCATCACTGGCATCATACTAACGATGCGATGCGTGACCGTAACTACGCGGCGATGCTGCCTTTGGTCGATCTGATCTTTGGCACTCTGCATTTACCGAAACAATGGCCCACTGAATACGGCATCGATAAGGCGATGCCGCCGTCCATGGTCGGCCAGATTATCAGCCCCTTCACTTCCGATGCCTCGCCGTGACTTGATCGTGATTTCAGCGCGGGGCGGCGGCGCGGGCTAGGCGGTCATTGATCGCGAGGCCGATATCATGGTCGGGGATTGGGCTTACTGCGATGGCGGTGAGGGCTTGGCGGCTTGCCTCGTCATCGAGCCGGCGGAGATAATCGAACAAATGGGCGGCGGCTTCGAGCAAATCGCCGCGTTCGGATAAATTATAGATGAGGGCGGCGGCTGGCAAAGCCGGGCCGAAGCCGAGCAAGGCTTCGTGCGGGGCGACGCTGCGGGCGTCGAGGCGCATGGGCAGGGTGGGCGCGTAGTGCGAGGCCAATAGGCCGGGGCCGCGCAGGATTTGTCCACCCCCGTCCGCGCCAGGATCATCGCTGAGCGGGCCGATATGGCTTTCAATCGCGGCGCGGGAAATGGCACCGGGGCGCAGCAGGCGCGCAGGGCCGGTGAGATCGAGCACGGTGGATTCCAACCCGACGATGCTAGGGCCGGATTGCAGCACGGCGGCGATGCGGCCATCAAGCTCCGCGCGCACATGCTCGGAGCGGGTGGGGCTGATGCGCCCGGAGCGGTTGGCCGACGGTGCCGCAACCGGACGATCGACGGCGGCGAGCAAGGCTTGCGCAATCGGGTGAGACGGCACCCGCACGGCGAGGGATGACAGCCCGGCGGCGGCGAGGCTCGCGATGGGCGAGCCGGGATGGCGCGGCAGCACCAAGGTGAGCGGGCCGGGCCAGAACGCCTCGGCCAGGATGCGGGCGCGTCGATCTGCCACGCCATGCGCGAAGGCGGCGCTGGCGCTGGAAAAATGGCAAATCAGCGGATTAAAGCGAGGCCGCCCTTTGGCCGCAAAAATGCCCGCAACGGCGGTGGCGTTGGTCGCATCCGCGCCCAGCCCATAGACCGTTTCGGTCGCGAAGGCGACCAGTTCGCCCGCACGGAGTGCCTGTGCAGCGCGGGCAATACCATCGGGCGTGTCCGGCAGATACAGCGTGCCGTTGGTCACGGATCAAGGTCGCGGCGGACCTGGGGGGTGCTGAGTAATTGATTGATCCGGGTTGCTTCATCCAGCGCTTCATCCGGCTGGAAATGCAAATCCGGCGTGACCCGCAGCCGCAGGCCACGACCAATTTCGCCGCGCAGGAACGGGCCTGCGCGTTTGAGGGCGGGCAATAGCGGCGTAATGTCGCCGCCGCCGAGCAGCGAGGCGAACACGGTGGCGTGTTTCAAATCCGGGCTCATCCGCACTTCGGCGACCGTGATATGCGCGCCCACCAACGCCGGATCGCGAAATTCGGTGCGGATCAAGATATCCGCAAGCCGGTGGCGGATTTCTTCCGCCACCCGCCGCTGGCGTTGGCTGGGCTCGCCAGCGCCTATGCCGGAACGATTTCGGTTTCGTAGCATTCGACGACATCGCCTTCCCGCAAATCATTGAAACCAGCGAAGGACAGACCGCATTCATAGCCGCGCGCGACCTCTTTGACATCGTCCTTGAAGCGCTTGAGCTGCGACAATTCGCCCTGATGGATCACCACCCCGTCGCGCAGCAAGCGCACGCCGGCACCGCGCTTGACCAGACCTTCGGTGATATAGCAGCCCGCGACCTTGCCGACTTTGGTGATGTTGAACACTTGGCGGATTTCGGCATAGCCCAGGAATTTCTCGCGATGCACCGGGGCGAGTTTGCCCTTGACCAGCTTTTCGATATCGTCCGCGACCTCATAGATGATCGAATAATAGCGCACATCGACGCCATCGCGGGTGGCGAGTTGGCGGGCTTGGGCGTTGGCGCGGACGTTAAAGCCGATGACCAGCGCCTCGGAGGCGCGGGCGAGCTGGATGTCGCTCTCGGTGATTTGCCCAACGCCGGAGAGCAGCACGCGGGCGCGCACCTCCTCATTGCCGAGCTTTTCCACGACGGCCTGGATCGCTTCGGCGCTGCCTTGCACATCCGCCTTGATCACCACGGCAACTTCTTTTTGCGCGCCAGCCTGAATTCGCGCCAGCATTTGATCGAGCGTGCCACGGGCGGCACCGCTGGCGGCGGCACTCCGGTCGCGCTCACGGCGTTGGCGGAATTCGGCGATTTCGCGCGCCCGGCTTTCATTCTCGACCACCACGATCAACTCACCCGCCGATGGCACGCCGGACATGCCGAGCACTTCGACCGGCATTGACGGCCCGGCCTCGGCGACGGTGCGGCCCCGATCATCGAGCATGGCGCGGACACGGCCTGACTCGCCGCCCGCCACCACAATATCGCCCTGGCGCAGCGTGCCTTTTTGCACGAGCACGGTGGCGACCGGGCCGCGACCACGATCCAACCGCGCCTCGATCACGGTGCCTTCGGCCGGACGATCCGGGTTGGCGCGCAGATCGAGAATTTCGGCTTGCAGCAAAATCGCTTCCTGCAACGCGTCCAAACCGGTGCGCTTGAGGGCGGAGACTTCGACATCCTGGGTTTCACCGCCCATGCTTTCCACCACGATATCGTGCTGGAGCAATTCGTTGCGCACCCGCTCAGGATTGGCATCATGCTTGTCGATTTTGTTAATCGCGACGATGATCGGCGCGCCGGAGGCTTTGGCGTGTTTTATCGCCTCGATGGTTTGCGGCATCACCCCGTCATCCGCCGCGACCACCAGGATCACGATGTCGGTGACGCTCGCGCCACGGGCGCGCATGGCGGTGAAGGCTTCATGGCCCGGCGTGTCGATATAGGTGATGCGCCCGCCATCGGGCAGGGTGACCTGATAAGCACCGATATGCTGGGTGATGCCGCCCGCCTCGCTGGCCGCGACGGAACTGGCGCGCAGCGCATCGAGCAGGCTGGTTTTACCATGATCGACATGGCCCATCACTGTGACCACCGGCGGGCGGGGCTGCCTGTCCTCATCGCGATCCGTCTCGCCGGCGAGGCCGATTTCCACGTCATTTTCCGAGACCCGGCGCGCGCGATGGCCGAACTCGTTCACCACCAATTCGGCGGTATCAGCATCAATCGACTGGGTGGCGGCGGCCATCACGCCGAGTTTCATCAGCGCTTTCACCACATCGGGCACCCGCGCCGCCATGCGGCTCGCGAGCTCTTGCACGGTGATATTGTCGGGCAGGGTGACATCGCGCACCACGCGCACCTGATCCGAGCGCAGCATTTCGAGTTCGGCTTGCCGCCGCTCACGCTCGCGCTGACGGCGCACTGAGGCGAGCGAGCGGACGCGCTCATCCTCGCCCTCCAACGCGGCTTGCACATCGATCCGGCCACCACGGCGGTTATCGGGGAGTTTTTTGGCAACCGGTGCTACGGGTTTGCGCGCCGGTGTTGCGCCGCCGCCGGGACGGCGGGCGACGCGGGGCGATTCATCATCATCATCGCGCCCACCGGGACGGCCCGGCTTGAGCCGCAAGGTTTCGGAGGGCACCGGCGTATGACCCGGTGCGGCGGGACGGCGGGCAGGACCGTTATTCGGCCCGTTATTCCCCGGGGCCGCCCCATCGCGGCGCGGCGCCAAACGACCCGTATCACGCCCCCCGTCACGACCCGCATCACGCCCCGCGTCACGACCGGGCGCTGGGCGCGCGGGGGCGTTGCGGTTCGATGGCCCTGAGCGATCATCATGGGCGCGGTTGAAATTATTGCGTTCGGCATGGGCGCGGGCTTGCGGCGGCGCAGCGGGGGGCACCCGATTCGCCGGTTGCAAAGGCGCAACGTTATCGACCAGTTCGCTGGTGACCAGATTATCATCCGCCGTGCTGGCGCCGGACGGCGCTTCGCGCGCATCACGCGCGGCATCGGCGGTTTCACCGGAGGGGTGCTGCGGGGCGGTCACGGCCTCGGTCATCGCCTTGGCTTCGATTTCGGCTTGCGCACGCGCGGCCTCCGCCTCGGCGCGGGCGGTTTCGGCGGCGATGCGGGCCTCTTCCTCGGCTTTGCGCCGTGCCGCCTCGGCGGCGGAGAGGATGGACATTTTTTCCTGCTCGCGGCGCTCGGCTTCGCGCTTGGCGACTTCGCGCTGCTCGACCAAGGCGCGTTGGCGCGCGGCCAGTTCGGTTTCGGTCAACGCACGCGGCACCGGGCCGGGGCTGGATGGCTTGGCCGCCGGGCGCACGCCATCAGCCGCCGGACGCGTGGCGTCGGCCTCAACCGGGGCGACAACGTTGCGCTTTTTGCGCACTTCAACCTGCACGACTTTTGATCGCCCATGGCTGAAGCTTTGCCGCACCGACCCGGCATCGACCGTGCGGCCAACTTCGGTTCGATTGGCTGGCCGCAGCGTCAAGCGGCCTTTGGTTTCGCCTTGGTCTTTATCGTCGCTCATATAATCCGATCCGTCATTGATAGGTCGAATCTGCGGGAAGCCCCGCCGATCCGGAATTCGCCGTCGTCATCCGGCGTCTCTCTGCCCGCTCTGCACGCCCGGCGCAACGCCCTGCCCGGGCAGAACCCCGCGCAACCGCGTCGCGTCCGTCAAAATCATCTCGGCAAGCCGCCCCGGCGCCAGGGCAACATGCACAATCGCATCGCGACCAAAAACGGCACCCAACGTCGCGGCGTCCAATAGGTCAAGCACGGGAACATCGCGCCCTTGCAGCACCCGCCCCCGCTCCGTCACACTGCCATCGGCGGCGCCAACCAGCACCGCGCAGCGCCCGGCGGCCAAGGCCTCGCGCGCTTTTTCGAACCCGCCCACCGCTTGGCCGGCCCGCCGCGCCAAACCGAGCGATGCGATCAACCGGTCGCGCAACGCAGACACGACGCGATCGGCCAAATCATCGGGGACCGTGAGAGCCGGGATATTCAACGACCGTCCAGCCGCGCGCTGGAACACCCGACGCTTCAACGCCTCCTGTATCACATCGCGCCGCGCACTCAACCATAATCCGCGTCCCGGCAGGGTTGCGGCAGCATCAAACACCAGAGATCGATCTGGGGCGACAACAAAACGCAACATCGCGGCGCGCAACCCCGGCGCGCGGGTCACCAAGCAGCGACGCTCGGGCGCACGCGGATCATCACGCACCGGCAGATCAAGATCCGCCATGTCGTGATCGAGATCCAGCGGTGATGCGGTCAGATCAGCCAGCTTGGTTATCCCCTTCAAACCAATGGGCGCGTGCGCCCATGATGATGGCGTTGGCGGTGTCGGCATCCATATTGGCTTTGCCGACGATATCGATCAGCTCATCGCTCGCCAGATCGGCCAGATCATCGAGGGTGCGGATTTTGGCTTCGCCCAGCGCCACCAACATGGTGGGGGTCAGCCCGTCGATGGCCACCAGCGCATCGCTCACGCCCAAAGCTTGGCGTTTTTCTTCCTGCTCGGCCGCCCGGCGCTCCAGCGCCACAATCGCTCGGCGCTGCAGCTCGGTGCCGATCGCTTCATCGAAGCCCTCGATTTCCGCCAAATCTTCAATCGGTGTGTTCGCCAAATCCTCAATCCCCTCAAAGCCTTCTGTCACTAACAATCCGGCGATCACATCATCCACATCCAGCGCCTCGACAAACAGGCCGCTGCGCCGGCGGAACTCTTCCTGACGGCGCTCGCCTTCTTCCGCCTCGGTCAGAATATCGATATCCCAGCGGGTGAGCTGCGAGGCGAGGCGCACATTCTGGCCCCGCCGACCAATGGCCAGCGAGAGCTGCGAATCTGGCACCACCACTTCGACTTTGCCACCTTCCTCATCGATCACCACTTTGGTCACCTCGGCGGGAGCCAGGGCGTTGACCACGAAGGTTGCGGGGTTCGGGCTCCAGGGGATGATGTCGATTTTTTCGCCCTGCAATTCCGCCACCACCGCTTGCACCCGCGAGCCGCGCATGCCCACGCAAGCGCCGACCGGATCAATCGAGGAATCGCGTGAAATCACCGCCATTTTCGCCCGCGACCCCGGATCGCGCGCAACCGCCTTAATCTCGATAATGCCCTCGTAAATTTCCGGCACTTCCTGCGCGAATAATTTGGCGAGGAACCCCGGATGGGTGCGCGAGAGGAAAATTTGCGGACCGCGCAACTCATCGCGCACATCATAGATGAAGGCGCGCACCCGGTCGCCATTCTGAAAATTCTCCCGCGGAATCGTTTCATCGCGGCGCAGCAGCGCCTCGGCGCGGCTGAGATCGACCATCAAATTCCCATATTCGGTGCGCTTGACGGTGCCGGTGATGATTTCGCCCACGCGGTCTTTGAACTCGTCATATTGGCGCTTGCGCTCATATTCGCGCACACGCTGGACGATCACCTGTTTGGCGGTTTGCGCGGCGATGCGGCCAAAATCGATCGGCGGCAGCGGATCGACCAAATGGCCACCCAGCTCGATATCGGGTTTGAATTTTTTCGCGATATGCAGCGGAATTTGGGTTTCCTCGTTCTCCACCGTCAGCACCGCCTCGGTCCAGCGCGACAGGCGGACATCGCCAGTTTTGCGGTCGATGGTGGCGCGAATATCCTTCTCATGGCCGTATTTGGCGCGGCCCGCTTTCTGGATCGCCTGCTCCATCGCCTCCAACACTTCCTCGCGATCAATTTGCTTTTCGCGGGCCACCGCGTCGGCGACCAGCAGCAATTCAGGGCGGGCTATTGCGGTATCCATGATCTGTCTCGCTTTTCCTAAAAACTGTGATGTTGAGGCGTTCAGTTCGCGGCCGGCGGCTGCGCCGTCGCGCGGATCAATTCATCGGTGAGCACCAGCCGGGCGCGCTGTACATCGGCCAAATTCACCTCAATCGTCTCGCCGGTATCGAGCTTGATCTGGGCGATTCCTGCTTGCGCGCCAAGCACCGTGCCGGTCAATCGTTTGCGGCCTTGCAATGTCGGCACCGCCATATCGATGCGCGCGAGATG
>JAKBBY010000177.1 GCA_021808315.1 Pseudomonadota bacterium
GCGCTTTGCACTGGGCAACTCAGGGGTGATATTCGAAGCGCCGGTATTACAAACCATGCAGACTGGCCGAAGATTCGCTATTGTATCGTCGCCACCATGCGATTTGGCTTTGATATGGCCCATATGTAAAACAGTGACTTTGCCATTGGCAGGGTTCGGCTCACCGGCAATCGCACCGCAACCATAACAAACCGATCCATATAACGCCAAAACCCGCGCCCGCGTCTCTTTTGAAATTGCGCGCTCAGCGGCCTCGTTACGCTCCGCCGATATCATCACATACTGACCAGGCTTCAGATCAGCCCGATCCGAATGCGATAAAATCTGATAACCTTGCTCATCGCGCAACTCGCGCACCCGCCGCGCCCATTCGCTTCGATGATTCGCAATGGGCCGCAATTCGTCCCCGTCCATCACCCGGCCAATATTGGCCAGAAAATGAGCTAACAAGCGCCGTTTTGCGCCATCAACCTTTGCCAACGGACTTCTCCCAACTTGTCTCTGCCAAACTATGACAAATTCGGAAGGGTTTGCCGACTCTAACTCACTGATTTCGCCGGCTTTTACGAGGCCCGCCGTGCCGGGGTCATCATCACCGCTTTCGGTCGCGCCAAAACCCGTTGAATTTGGGTGGCGACGGCCCGCGCAACCGGTGGTGGAAACGCATTGCCAACCTGCCGATACGCAATCGTCTTTTTGCCCGCAAACTGCCAATCATCCGGAAATCCCTGCAATCGAGCCACCATCCGGACGGTCAAACGGGGCATCCCAACAAAATCAGGATCAGGCGCTGCCTCACCAATCGAAATACCGTTCACCCCAAGCGTCGCCCAAGCCTTGCGCGCCCGTGTCGGGCCAAGATCAGGGCCGCCATGCTTTTTCGATCCACCAACAATCGTCGGCGCAATCTCGCTCGCACGCTCCCGCCAAGCCTCAGCGCCGCGCCAACCATTCGCCGCCATAAGATCATAGAGCGTCTCGCCAACCGTGGGCGGATTATGGGCAGCCACCGCCGGCCATTCAAAATCACCCATTGCCCCCTTTTTGAGCGCAATAATCACCACACGTGGGCGCAATTGCGGAACCCCAAATTCCGAGGCATTCAGCAAGCGCCATTCCGTCTCATACCCTAATTTCTTCAATTGCTCTTTCAAGTAAACCCGGTAATCTTCAAACACCGCATCCAAAAATCCACGCACATTCTCAATCATAATGGCCCGAGGGCGGCACTCATCAACAAGACGTAACGCCTCAGGAAACAAATTCCGCTCGTCATTCTCGCCAAGCTGTTTGCCAGCCACCGAAAACGGCGGACAAGGCAGCCCGCCCGCCAGCAAATCAATGCCCCGATACGGTCGGGCGTCAAAATCAACCAAGCTTTGGCTCAAGACATTCCACGCTGACCGATTGAACCGCAATGTCTTGCAATAATCTTGCTCAATCTCAACCAGCGCCTCGTGGCCAAACCCCGCCTGCTCCAGGCCCAGAGCCTGCCCACCCGCACCAGCACACATCTCAACCGAACTCAGCATCCCGCCCCCAATTTTCAACATGTGCCGCCCGCCATCACCCTCCCACATCTACCAGATCATCGCCGATTCGCAGCCAACCAAACCCGCATCCAATCCAACTCCCGGACCTTATGCCCCTAATCCTTAATCGCCAATTAATTCTCCATTTTCTCGCGCTCTTTTTTCGCCTACCCCCCACCCCGCGCCAACACCACCCCGCTTTTTTGCTCCTTGCGCACCCACCCCCGCCTATGCCATGTTAGATAAATGGAGCAACCCACTAACAGCATCGCGCAGAGTCTCGCCGACCGCTTCACCACAATGATGCGCCTGCTCCGCCAAACCCTCGGCGCCCCCGACTATGCCCGCTTCGATCTTTCGCTCAAACGGGCCATCTGGCACCGTATTTCGCGCCTTTCGCTCCGATTCCGCGCGCTCGCCCTCAACCCGCGCTTGCGCCGCGCCCGCAAACCCAGCGCAAAACCAGACCCCGCGCCGGAGCCAGCTTCACAGCCCCGCACGGCCAAAAGGCGCGAAATTCCGGCGCAAAAAGGCTGGCTGCTACAAACCTTCCCCGGCCATCACATCCCCTATGTGCGTGGTCACCTGATCCGCTTACTCGAAGACCCCGACCTGTCGCGCCTCCACAGCGAGACTCCAAGCATCGGTCGCGTGCTGCGCCCGCTCTGCCACATGCTCGCGATTCCGCTCCCCGATTACCTCAAATTGGCGCGCAAACCCCGCCCACCGGCCCCAAAACCGGCACAAAAATCAGCGCGGCGGGCGAAACGAAAACCGGAGCCGTCATTTTACGAGTACATGCTCCAAAAATATCCGCCTGCACCCGCTCGCCCCACGCTCCCCGGCCATATTGACGCGCCACCCGCCCGCGCAAAAATCAACTTCGAGCGCTAGGCGGAGAATAATGCCTTAATCGTTCCGGCTCAGAAATAAAAAACCGCCCAAACGAAGGGGCGGCGCAAAAAACCAAATGAGCGGAGCAAAAAAATGGTGAGCCCGAAGGGATTCGAACCCTTGGCCCCAAGATTAAAAGTCTCGTGCTCTACCAACTGAGCTACGGGCTCTCACCAGGCTGCGATTCCGTCAGCGTATGCGTCAAAAATAGCATTCTCTCCGGCACGTCAACCCATGCCGGAGAGAAGCAGATAGAATTATGCCGCGAGGGTCATCGAAATAATTTTGGTCGGATCGGTCACGCGCCCGCTCTGCCCATGGCCCTTCTTAATCTGCTGCACATACTCCATGCCCTCGGTCACTTGGCCGAACAGGGTATATTTATCATCAAGGAAGGTTGCCGGATCAAAGCAGATGAAAAACTGGCTATTGCCGCTATTCGGGTCATTGGTCCGCGCCATACCGAGCGAGCCGGTGAGAAAACTCGCTTTGGTGGTGAATTCCGCCGGCACGTTCGGCAAATCGCTGCCGCCGGTGCCGGTGTTGGTCGGGTCGCCGGTCTGCGCCATGAACCCGGCAATCACCCGGAAGAACTCACAGCCATTGTAAAACCCACGGCTGGTCAACGTCTTGATTTGCGCGCAAGTCTTCGGCGCCAAATCCGGACGCAGCGCAATCGTCACCCGGCCAAAGGGCAGGGTCAGATAAATGGTATTGGCAAGGTCCGGCGTCGCGGCAGCAGCAGATTCAGACATGAAAGCTCCAGCAAGAGGGGATGCGAGGGTTGCGGCAACCGCACCACGGAAAATGGTGCGACGGGTGATCAATTTTGTCATGCGGCACTCACGGGTTACGTCCAACGCGGATCAAGGTGCGTTCGAGGGTTAATTTTGGCACGAAACTGGCAATGTCACCACCAAGCAGCGCGATTTCCTTGACGAAGCGCGAGGAAATGAACTGATGACGCTCGCTCGCCATCAAGAAAATCGTCTCAATATCGTGGTCCAGTCGATAATTCATGCCGGCCATCTGAAACTCGTAGTCGAAATCCGAGACCGCCCGCAAGCCGCGCACAATCACTTTGGCGCCAACCTCACGGGCAAAATGCACCAGCAACGTCTCAAACGGCAAAACCTTGATGTTTGCTCCGGTCCGCTCGGCAATCGGCGCAATTTCCGCGCGCACCAGTTCCACCCGCTCGCTGATCGGAAAGAGCGGCCCCTTGCCGGCATTGCGCGCCACGCCGATGAACAAGGTGCCGCACAAGGTCGCCGCCCGGCTGATAATATCGATATGCCCGTTGGTGATCGGATCAAACGTGCCCGGATATAGGCCAATCAAGCCGCGATCAGCCATGCTCAGGCTCCGCCTCATCCTCGCGATCATCCAATACCGGAAACACGCTGGTCACGTGCTCGTCTTTCTCAACCCGCACCAAGGTCACCCCCATCGCTTGCCGCCCGGTAATCCGGATTTGATCGATCGGCGCACGGATCAATTTGCCCTGATCGGTCACCAACATCACATCATCCCCATCGCGCACCGAAAAACTCGCAACCACAGCACCGCCATTGCGCGCCGAGATCGCAATATTGGCAATGCCCTGACCGCCGCGCCCGGTCACCCGATATTCATAGGCCGAGCTGCGCTTGCCAAACCCGCCCGAGGTGACGGTGAGCAGCATTTCCTCAGCCTCCGCCAGCGCCCGAATCCGCTCTGGTGCCAGCACAATATCCGCCGCCACCTCATCAGGCTCAATAATGTCGGCCTCACCCTCCTCGCCATTGCGCCGCTGAGCGGAAGCATATTTCAAATAGGCCGCGCGTTCTTCCACACTGGCCTCAACATGGCGCAGCACCGAGAGCGAAATCACCCGGTCGCCGCCGCCGAGCCTGATGCCGCGCACCCCGTTGGAATCGCGCCCGGCAAATACCCGCACCGTCTCATCGGTAATTTGAAAGCGAATGCAGCGCCCCAGCCTGGTCGCCAAAAACACATCATCACCCTCCCGGCAGGTCGCCACCCCCACCAGATGATCGCCCTCATCGAGCTTCATCGCAATCAGCCCCGAGGACCGCACATTGCGAAAATCGGCCAGCCGATTGCGCCGCACATTCCCCGACGCGGTGGCGAACACCAAATGCAAATCGGTCCAAAGCGATTCATCCTGCGGCAAGGGCAGCACGGTCGTCACCGGATCGCCCTCCAACTCCGGCAGGATATTCACAATCGCCCGGCCTTTGGCGGCGGGGGCCGATTCCGGCAAGCGCCAAACCTTCTCGCGAAACACCTTGCCGCCCTGGCTGAAGAACAGCACAAATTGATGGGTATGGGCGT
Organism: Pseudomonadota bacterium; assembly: GCA_021808315.1. Taxonomy (GTDB): domain Bacteria; phylum Pseudomonadota; class Alphaproteobacteria; order Acetobacterales; family Acetobacteraceae; genus Acidiphilium. Next base: position 4,764 of record JAKBBY010000177.1, read on the forward strand.
TGAAGCTGCGGGTAATCACATCATCCCCGCGCATCGATGCCGCAGCCCGGCCGCGCCCGCCGCGATTCTGCGCACGGAACGCTTCGAGCGGCGTGCGCTTGATGAACCCGTCCCGGGTCATCGTCACCACCATCTGCCCCGGCTCGATCAGGCTTTCATCATCCTGATCCGCGATATTATCCTCAATGCTGGTCATTCGGGGCGACGCGATCTGCCCGCGCACCACCAGCAATTCCTCGCGCATCACCTCCAGCCGCCGTGGCCGCGAGCTGATAATCGCCAACAAATAGCCGATCTTCTCGCCCACCTCGCGCAACTCGGCC
>JAKBBY010000178.1 GCA_021808315.1 Pseudomonadota bacterium
CGGAATGGTGACGCCCGCGCGCGTGGTGATCGGGATGGCGCGAAAGCGTGCGAGCGAGCCGAGATCCGGGCTGCCTTGGATGGTGATGATCGAGGCGTGATTGCGCAGGCTGCCACCGGCGGCGAGGGCAGCGCGGCTGCGCAAGGCGGCAGCGATGTCTTGCGCGGTGACGCCCAGCGCCACCAGCCGCGCCGGGTTCATTGCCACCCGGATTGCGGGGCTGGGCGCAAATAAATGCACCGGGCCGATATTGGGCACGGTTTCCAGCCGAGGAATGACGTCGGTTTGCAAAAACCGGATCACTTCGGTGCGCGAAATGCCCGGCGCGATGCGGGCATTGACGTTCAGCTCCTGATTGCCGTTCGAGCGGCCAATCAGCGCCACATTCGGCAGGCGGACGGCGGCGGGGATGTCGTTACGGGCGGCATTCACCGCCGAAAGCACTTCAGCATAGGTGGTGTTAGGATCAGCACCGGGGGCGAGGAAGGCGCGAATATGCGATACGCCTTGCCGACTGGAGCCGGTGACATAGGCGATGCCGCCGACGGCGGCGACGCTGGCTTCGGTGGGCACGGTGACGAAGCGATTAACCACCGAGGCGGCGGCACCGGGATAATGGGTGCTGATTTTGATCCGGTTGGCCGGGATTGGCGGGCTGGGGCGGATTGGCAATGTGGCGAGCGAGACCAAACCAAACAACACCAGCGCGCAAACGCCCAGCAGCACCAGGATCGGGTGCTTTAACAGCCGCGCCCACAGGCCCGGGCGCCGGGGGATGGTGAGGCTTGATTGATGATCCATCAGGCGGCGGCGGCAACCGGGTCGATGATTTCGCCATCGCGCAGCTTGAAGCCGCCCAGGGCGACGATGCGGTGCAGTGCCGCATTGGCCCCGATGATCGCGGTGGCGCCGCTGGTGGCCAGCACATGCACATAGACTGCATGCACGCTGGTGCTGCCGTTGGCGGTGTGCAGCGCATAAACAAACGTGCCAATCGGGCTGTTATTCAAGGCGGTTGCAGGAATTAACAGGGCCGCGACCGGCGCGCCGATTTTGAGATGAACAATGCCGAAGGCACCGGGCAACGTGGCGGCGTTAGGATTGATGATTTGCCCTTCGACGCTGCGCGCCCGGGTGGTGACGTTGAGGGCGGGGCTGAGGGCGGTGATGACGCCGCGCACCACCGGCACCGGCGCGTCCGGGCGAGCGCGATCAGGGAGCGAAAGCGCAAAATGATCGCCAGGGCCGATGCCTGACAGCTCGGTTTGCGGCACGGCGAAACGCACCAGCAAGGGGCTGGTTTGGGTCAGCGTGACAATGGGCGTGCCGGGGGCGAGATAATCGCCGAGCGAGACGCGCCTGATGCCGAGCACGCCGCTGAACGGCGCGGTGATTGCCAATTTCGCGGCTTGGGCTTGATCGAGCGCCAATTGGGCTTGGGCTTGCGCGGCGGCCGAGCGATCCGCATCGATTTGCGCGGCGCTGACCCCGGAAATCGCCTGCAATTTGGCATCGCGCGCCAATACGTGCGCGGCTTCTTGCGCTTTGGCGTGGTCCAAAGCGAGGCGGGCTTGGGCGGTCGCTTGGTTCATGCGCAGCAGGATTTGGCCCTGGCTGACGCGCTCGCCCGAGTGAAACAAAATGGCGCTGACCATGCCCGCCCGGCTTGCCGCCAACACGGTGCTTTGTGCGGCGACGACCTGGCCGGAAAGCTGGATTGCCGCGCGATATTGTATCGGCGTGACCACGCTCACCGGCACGCGCGGCGCGGGGGCGGCGGCCATCAGCGTTACGGCAAAGAGCGGCGCCATCATCCATCGAACCGGCGCGATCATCCTGGCGGCTGGCATGCTTCTTCCTGAGGGTGGCCACGCGGGCCGGATGGGTGAAAAATTTTATTACGCGGATTTTTCCGCTTGGCAAAGACCCGCCAGGGGATAATGTTTCGAACCAAGGGGGACCCAACCATGGATCACGCAAGCTTTGAGGCGGCGGCCACCCATGAGGTGTTGAATCAGGTGGGCGAACCGCCCGATTTTAATGCCTATCGGCAGGATCAAGCGCTCAGCGACGCGATCGAGGCGTTCGGCGCAGGGTGGGCGGCGCCGAAGCTTGCGGCCTGCGGCGCGCTGATTGGCAGTAGCGCGATGCGCCAACGGGCCTATGAGGCCAATCGCTACGGGCCGGAATTGCGCACCCATGACCGGTTTGGCCACCGAATTGACCAGGTGATGTTTCATCCCGCATGGCATGAATTAATGACGCAAGCGCGGGCGAGCGAGACCCATGCGCTCGCCTGGACCAGCAACCAACCGGCAATGCAGGGGACAGCGCAGCGGGGGACAGCGCAGGTAGCCCGGGCGGGGCTGGCGTATTTATGGGGTCAGGGCGAGCCGGGCGTGATGTGCCCGAGTGCGATGACCTTTGCCGCGCAGGGGGCGTTGGCGCATTCGCCCGACTTGCACGCACAATTCGGCGCCAAAATCTGGTCCACCGCCTATGATCCGCGCCCGGTGCCGCCGGCGGAAAAGGCCGGGCTGGTGGTCGCGATGGCGATGACCGAAAAGCAAGGCGGCAGCGATTTGCGGCAAACCCAAACCTATGCGCGCGCGCTGGGCGGCGGGCGCTACCAGCTTACCGGGCATAAATGGTTTTTCTCGGTGCCGATTGCCGATTTATTTCTCACGCTGGCGCGCACCGAGAGCGGGATTTCCTGCTTTTTGGCGCAAGGCTGGCGCGATGATGGCACGCGCAATGGCGTGCAAATCCAACGGCTCAAAGACAAAATCGGCAATCGCTCAAACGCGTCCTCCGAGGTCGAGTTTCGCGATTTGGCGGCGGTGATGGTCGGCGCGGAAGGGCGCGGGATCGCGACGATTATCGACATGGCGCATTTGACCCGGCTGGAATGCGCGATTGGTGCGGCGGCGCTGATGCGCCAAGCCACCAGCCTTGCTCTGTTTCATGCCAGCCGACGCACCGCGTTTCAACGAAAATTGATCGATCAGCCGATGATGCAGGCGGTGCTGGCCGATATGGCGCTTGATAGCGAGGCAGCCTTGTGGCTTTCACTCCGCGCCGCCGCCGCCATTGACCGGGGCGAGGCGTTGGCGCGGGTGATTGTGCCAGTGGCCAAATATTTCATTTGCAAACGCGCCCCCGGCTTGGTGGCGGAGGCGGTGGAATGCCATGGCGGCAACGGCTTTGTCGAAGAAAACCCAATTGCCCGGCTCTATCGCGAGGCACCGCTGAACGGGCTGTGGGAAGGCTCGGGCAATGTGATGTGCCTCGATGTGATCCGCGCCCTCACCCGCCAGCCCGAATCGGCGCAGGCGCTGCGTGCGGAATTGGTGGCCGCAAGCGGGCTTGATCCGGCGCTCGATGATCTGCTCGGCGAAATCGAAGCGGCTTTGGCCGCACCAAGCCATATCGAGCCGCAGGCACGCCGGGTGGTTGAGCAGATTGCCCTGGCCCTGAGCGTTGCCGTGCTGCGCACCCACGCGCCCGAGCCGCTCGCTCGCTGGTTCTGCGCGGCGCGGATTGCCACACCCGGCCTGGCTTACGGGGCGGCGCGCGGCATTGACGCAAGGGCGATGCTGGCGCGCGCTGCCGTGATCGACGCCGCGTGATGCGGGCGCATATCAATCCAGGCGGCTGATACGGGGTCGCACCGGCATCGTTAGCAAAGCGTGGTGAGCAAGAACTGCTTTTTTGAAAAAAATCAGCAAAAAACTTCTGAAAACTAGATCAATATTGGTTTAGACCGAATCGACAGATTCGAGCTAAACTAACGAGACTTATGCATAAATATAAGCTTGAGCGTGATTGATGACGAGCAATCACGCTCAAGGGCACGGGCATTTTCACCGGCACGAACCAAAATTAACAAAGTTTTTTTTGCTGCTTTTTTGTTCACAAAAAAGCAGGATCTTGGCTTGCTGGCTCACCGCCGCAGGCGGGAATTAGGGCAGCACGATGCCAAATTGCGCGTCGGGCCGGTCGAACAAGGTGAAAAACTGCCGCAGGGCCGGGATGTCGCCGCTGATCTGGAGGGCGCCCGATTGGATCAGGCCGGGGAGATCGGCGGCTCCGGCGAACAAGGCGAGCAGCACGGCGCGGGTTAGCGTGAGGCTCGCTTGCGCTTTTGGTTTTGCGCCCTCTTCTGTCCATTGTTGATGATGCAGCACGCTGTTGGTGAGCTGCATGCTGTGGGTTTCGCTCACATCGGTGAAATGCCAGAGCACATCTAGGGTCAGCCCATCGGCGCGTGGCCCGTTGAGTGACACGGCGAGCGTGTCGAAAATGGCGGCGACCGGCAGCATCGCGGCCATCGCACCGGGGGCGGCGGCGCGGCCCATCGCCGGCTTTTGGATCGTGCGCAATTCCTGAGCGCCGGTTAGGTAAAAATTGCGCCAGGGGGCGGATTCCGCCTGATAGCCGAGCTGTTCTAGCGCATCGGCCTGCAAATGGCGCGCGGCGTGGTGGTTGGGGTCGGCGAACACCAGATGGGTGAGCACTTCGGCGACGAAGCGATAGTCACCCGCCTCATAGGCGGCGGTGGCTTTGGCCATCAGCGCGTCAGCCCCGCCGATAAAATCGACATAGCGGCGTCCGGCCTCGGCGGGCGGCAGCGGATGCAAATGCGCGGGATGGCCATCGAACCAGCCGAGATAACGCTGATAGACCGCCTTGGCGTTGTGCGCGACGGTGCCGTAATAATCGCGCAGGCTCCATTCGCGCGCGAGCGATGACGGCAAACGCAGCGTCTCCGCGATTTCGGTGGGGGTGTGGCCCTGATTAGCGAGACGCAGCGTTTGATCGTGGATATATTTGTAAATATCGCGCTGGCCGGTGAGATAATTTCGCACCGAGTCAGTGCCAAAGCGCGGCCAATGATGGCCGCCAAACAGTACCGCGGTATCCGCGCCGA
>JAKBBY010000179.1 GCA_021808315.1 Pseudomonadota bacterium
CGATGCGGTGCTGATCGCAGGCGATGCACCAGCCCCTATGGCCGCGGCGGTCGAGCGGTTTTCGCCGGTCGCGGCACCGGGGCATCGGCTGGGCTGTTATTGTTGTGCGCCGCGCACCCAAGCGGCCCTGGCGTTGAACCGGCTGTTCCTGGCCCGGGCGCGCGGCACAGCGCCATGGTTTAAGCGATTGATTTTTATCGGCGACAACCCCGCCCAAGCCGAGCTGCGCGCCGCCCTCGCCGATGATCTCTTGAGCCGCGCCCGCTTTGTCCTGGTCGATCCTGATATGACATAACGTTAGTTATATTGACATTCGAATGCGGTGCGCCTATTCTGCTTCTCATCGCAGAGGAGCAAAACCATGGCGGAACGTCGCAATTGGACCGAGGCAGCCGACAACACCATCATCACCATGCGCGCGGCTGGCGCGACTTGGGCCGCCATTGGCGTGCAGCTTGGCTTATCGCGCAACTGCATCATCGAACGAGGCCGCCGCATCAACGCCCATGGCGGCCCAGTGCGGTGCGCGCGGCCCCCACGCGCGCCGTTGGATGAGCCAAACCGTGAATCGCTACCCGCTGGCCACCCCATCGCCTGGCAGGTATTGACCGAGGGCACTTTGCTCGATGGAACGCTTTATGTGCCGCTCTCCGCCCGGCGGCTGGAGCGCTGCTCATGACCGAATTCAGCATCCGGCAGGTCCGCGCCCGCCCGCCAGGGGCCGTTCTCGGCTCAGGCCTCACCACCACACCGCGCATCACCGGCGGCGCTGACATCCTCAACGGCACGGACCCGCTCCAGGATTTGATTGATCGGCTGGAACAAGCGGGTGCAACCTTGCTGGCCCTGCCCGCGACCGGGCCTTCAACACGCCTGCGGATGACCCGCTATGATTGCGTGCAAGATGCCGTCACCGCCTATGGCTGGCAGCCGACCCGGCTACGCCCACCCCACCCGTCCAATCATGCGATTGACCAGATGGATGAAAGCTGGTCTTGGCTCGCGCTGATCCCCGAGGGGCAAGCGGTAATCCGCCGCATTGTCGGCGCACGCGCCTTGGTCCACCCGATCACGCTGCGCCATCTCTATCCGTGGCGACGCCTCGCCACGCTGCTCGGCGCTGACCATAAATCGGTCCAACGCTGGCATAAGGAGGGGTTGCGCTTAATCCTCGCCGGGCTTGCGCTGTCAGCGCGGGTTGGGGCCGAGCGCGCTGCCGCCCGGAAATAAATAATTACTGGCAAACATCGTGGCGTGATTGGCGATTGGCATTGGCGGGAAATGCGCGAGCAACGCCAACGTGCGGCGCGGACCCCGCGTGAAATAAGGGCTGGTCAATGCCTGCACCGCCCCGGCCTGATCGCCACGATCAAGCGCTTGCGAGGCCCCGACCAAATCATCCACCACATCCTGTGAGGGCGCAGTGGCCGGAATGCCAAGCCGGGCGCGCACCGCCAATCGTGCTTGCAGCATCTGTTGCTTGGCGAGACTATTCATACTCAACCAGCGCCCGCCCGTGGCAAATTGCCCCGCCATCGCATCAAGCGACGCCACCGCCAACGCCATTCGCGCCGGATGCCCCTGCATGGCCTGCGGATGCGCGAAGGCGAAAGTTGCATCATCAATGGCGGCAATCGCCGGATCTTCTCCAACCGCGCTGTGGGCAAAGCTATTCACCGGCATAGTGCCGACCGAGGGCCCCGGCGCTTCCAACGCACAGCCCGCGAGGCCGAGCACCAGCGCAACCGCAAACGCCGCGAGCGCCAACCGAGGCGTGAGAGCCGAAAAAATGTCTTGCAAGGACCATCGCATGGTTAGTAGAATTGGGTTTTGTACGTCATTGTCAACATTGCTGAACCAATTGTGATTTTGAGCCGTTCGCGGGGCGCACGGGCCAGGGCGGCCATTGCCCAAGCACTGCAGTGATTGGCTTTATTAATCGAGGAGCCGTCGGTGATTGAACAGACGCCGAAACCAGACCGAATTATCGTTAGCGATTACCCTGGCGTCCGGCTCCTGAAATTAATGGTCCTTATTTACTGCTCTGCGGGGGTGATGAACATCACGACCGGCTTTGCCAAGGTTCATGCGCCTTTTTCAGTGGCAAGCCTGCCTGCATCCGCATGGCACCCGATTTTAATAGGATTTTTCTGGATTGGTTTGAGTGTCGCTAACCTATATGAGCGCGTCCTGCGCCCAACGCGCATTGAACTCTCGCCCGCAGGCGTCACCCTGGTCAAAACCTTTCACCGCAAACAATTCTGGCCGTGGAGCATATTAGAGCCATTCCGCCGTGGGTCGCGGCCATTCAGCATCGAGGCACCACGCACCGATGATCCCTCAGCGATGGTTTATCTGCCCGAATTATCGATCAAAGGCGACGAAAAACTGGCCACGGTCCTCAACAATTATCGGGCGGCGTTGACTTGATCACGCAACGCCTGCCGCGCCTCGGCCGGGTCTGCGAGGCCACAAGCCGATGCGAGCACGAGAATGATGATGCTGAACAGCGCAATGCCGAGCATCAACCCAAGATCGGAAAAAAATCCGCTCCCCTTGGTCAAACCCGGCGGGCCAAGCTGCGCGAAGCCCCATAGGCCGCCGAAATAGGGGGCCAACCACCAAACGCCGCGCCACGCCACATGGCCAAGGCCACGATGTTGCACGCCCTGCACCAACAAATAGAGCAGCGTCGCGATCAACACATACCCCATCACCATCGTCGCGGTGTGAGCCCCGGTCCAGACGATGATGCAATTGGCCACAATGAAGGCAAGCCCCGCCAACGGCACGCCCAATGCCAGCGTGAACGGGCGCGGATAGTCCGCGAGCGGCGCGGTGCGGCGCAGCGTAATTAGGCTTACCGACGCCATGCCGTATGAGAGCAGTGCCGCTGCCGAGACCACTTTGATAATCGCCCGCCAGGATGGCAGCGGCAGCAAAAACAGCACCCCGACCGCAAAGGTGATCAACACGCCGATCACCGGAACCCCGTTGCGCGCGAGACGCCCCAGCGGCAAGCGGGTCAGCCCCTCATGACCGGTCGCGAATAATAAGCGCGGTGTGGACGCAAAGCTGATGATCGCCGTGCCGGCCGGTGAAATCGCGGAGTCGAGATACAGCACCACCGCGAGCCAGCTCATCCCCGCGAGCGTGGCCAAACCCGCGAACGGGCCGGACAGGCCGGTGAAATGCAGCGCCGCCCAACCCTGCGCCAGATCATGCGGCGGGATCGCCCCGATCAGCGCAATTTGCAACGCGGCATACAGCACAAACCCGATCAACACCGAGCCAATGATCGCCACCGGCAAATCGCGCCGTGGCCGCCTGGATTCGCCCGCCAACTCAATCGCCTGACGAAAGCCGGTATAGGCATAAATCACCCCCGATCCCGCAACGGCGGCAAACACCCCCTCCGCGCCATGCGGCGCAAATCCATGCGCAGTGAAATTACCGGGGGAAAATTTTGCGCCGAGAAAGGCCAAGGCCGTCAAACTCGGGACGGCAATTTTAAACAATGTCACCACGCCATTGACCCGCAGCACCAGCCGGATCGCCAGCATATTGATCGCGGCGAACAGGGCGAGCAACAGCACCGCCGCCGCAAAACCGGTTGCGTTCAGCGTGCCGCCAGCACCCACCAATCCGGGCATGAAATTATTGGCATAGGTGACAACCGCCGTTGCCTCGGCGGGCGCGGCGGCGAGATAACCCAGCAGCACGACCCAACTCATCACCGTCGCCAGCATCGGCCCGTGGCTCAGTTTGGGCAGGGCAATCACCGCCCCGGCCCGGGGAAAGGCGGTGACCAACTCGGCATAGACAAATCCGAGCAACATCACCGCAGCCCCGCCGATTGCCCAGGCGATCAAGGAGGCCGGACCCGCCATTTGCGCGGCATGCAACGGGCCGAACAGCCAGCCGGAGCCGATAATCCCGCCCATGCTGGCCAGCAACAGCCCGCCCAGGCCCGCCTCGCGCCGGAGCGCGCCGCCCGGTGTTGGCATGCTCAACGATCCATCGGTGCGGGCAGGTCCAGCATTAACCCAATATTCTGCGCCGCCGCCCCGGCGGCGCCTTTGCCGAGATTATCGAGCCGAGCAGCCAGCAAGGCTTGGCTTTCCGCCTCGTTCTCGAACACATAAATTTCCATCACATCGGTTCCGGCCAGCGTCTCGGCGGGCAGGCGCTGATCGGCGGGCGGGCGGCGGAGGCGCACATGCGGGGTCGCGTGATAATAATCATCAAACACCGTGCCGATTTCCCGCACCGTCGGGCGGCCCGGCAACGCGTCGAGATGCAACGGCACCATCACCAACATGCCTTGCCGGAAATGACCGACCGAGGGCACAAAAATAGGCCGGGTGGTCAGCCCGGTATGGCGCACGATTTCCGGAATATGTTTATGGTTGAGCGACAGCGAATAAATCTCGAACGCAGGCCCGCCCCTTTGTTCATGATCCGCAATCATCGCTTTGCCGCCACCCGAATAACCCGACACGCCATGGATGGTGAGCGGATGATCGGCGGGGATCAATCCGGCATCCACCAACGGGCGCAGCAGCGCAATGGCCCCGGTCGCGTAGCAGCCGGGGTTCGCGACACGGGAGGCTGCGGCGATTTCGCGGTCTTGACCGGCAGTTAGCTCCGCAAAACCATAAACCCAACCCGGCGCGGTGCGATGGGCGGTGCTGGCATCGAGCAATTTCGGGGCCGCAGCGCCCAACCCTTCGATCATGCTTGCCGCCTCACGCGCCGCCTCATCGGGCAGGCACAACACCACCAAATCCACCGCCGCCATTATCGCCAATCGCGCCGCACGATCACGCCGGGCCGCGGCGTCCAGGCTGCGCACCGCAACACCGGGCAGGCCGCGCAAGCGCTGGCCGATTTCCAGCCCA
>JAKBBY010000180.1 GCA_021808315.1 Pseudomonadota bacterium
CTTTGCCAGCAACTTCTTAATAAAACACGTTAAAATAATGAAAACTCCCGATTAATTGATATTTTTTCGGCAACCGCGGTGGCGGCGGCCAAGGCACCCTCCAAATAGCCGCCGAAATCCGCTGTCGATTCCGAGCCGGCCAGAAGCACGCGATCACCCCAGGGGCGCGGCCAATCGAGCGGGCGGTAGGTTGGGTGTTCGCGCAGCGGCGCGTGATCCAGGCTGGTCGAGGTCCAATGATCGGTGGCCCAATCGCGGATCACCAGCGCCTCGGGCAGCGCGGCTGAAGGTCCGAAGAGGCGGGCAAGCTGAGCGCAAACCGCGTCGGCCAACATGTCCTGCTGGGCGGCGCGTTGCGCGGGCGACCAGGCAAAAAAGCCAAACAAGGCTGCTTCATCGGCGCCGGGCAGCGAGGCATCATGAATTTCGCCAAGCGGCCCGATTTGGCTCATGGCCGAGCCGGACAAGCCGATATCGCGCCAGAAGCCGGTACGATAAATCGCGAGCGCCTTGGCTTGCCCGGCCATCCAGGTTGGCACCGATTGCAAATGGGCCTGCAAGGCGCGCGGCAAAGCGGGTTCAAAGGTCAGGGCGGCGGCCAGCCGGGGCGGCATCGCCAACGCGACATGGCGCGCGGTGAATTCGCTGCTCTCGGTGCGCACCCGGACGTGATCCGCCGCCAGGGACAGGCGCTCAACCGGCATCGATAATTTGATTTGATCGGCGGTCAGGCCAGCGCTCAGAACATCGATCAAAGCGCTGATCCCGCCGGTAATGCGCAGGCTGGGCGGCTCCTGACCAAAGCTACGGGCGAAGCGCTGGATGGCGCCGGAGGCGTCTTCAAACATCAGCCCGCCCGCCTCATGCTGCGGGTAGGTATGCAACCCCGCCTGCGCGACCAGAGCGCGCAGCCTTGGCTGCATACCGGGCCAAATCCAGGCTGGACCTAAATCATAACGACCCGCCCCGGTTTGGTGGGTTAGAACGCGGCCACCGAGCCGGTCGCGCGCTTCGAGCAGAATAATATCGGCTCCGGCGCGAGCGGCATTTGCGGCCAGCGCTAGCCCGGCGAGCCCGCCGCCGATAATGATGAGATCATGCATCGCCCGATCAGCCGGGCGCGGATGGCAAATGCCCGGTTTTGCGATAGATCAGCGCACCATCGGCACTTCCCACGCGCACTCTCGCGCCCGCAGGATGCCGCATCCAACTTCCGGCGGGCCGCGTGATCCCATCCAGACGCAGCGCCCCCTCGACCAAGAATTGCTCGCAGCCACCGGGGTAGATTTCATCATGGTCCGCCGTGCCGGGCGGCAGGCGAATCATCTCCACCCGTTCCCACGGGGCGTCGAACAGCAGGGCCTGCGCGCGGCCTGACGGATCGGTTTGCCACAAAGCCGGATTATGGGTGTCAAGGCTCAAGGAGGCGGCTTCCTGCGGGGGCATTTGCCGTAATTTTACAAAAATGATCGCACCTGGGGCGCTAGAGGGCCGATGCCGCGAACCGGGCGGATTGCGGACGTAAAAGCCGCGCGGAAAATCGCCGCTTTCATCGGAGAACACCCCATCGAGCACTAAAAACTCCTCGCCCTCATCATGGCGGTGCGGCGAGAAGGCGGAACCGGGGGCATAGCGCACCAACGAGGTGGCGCGGGCGACTTCCTCGCCATCGCGCTCAAGCATGCGCCGCTCCACACCCGCGATGGGCGAGGCGACCCAGGGCATCGCGGCGGTTTCAACCACCGCCGCGATGCTGAGATCCGCATTGATTAACATCGAACGCGCCTATTCAACCGGCTTGTTACTTACCCAGAGCTTGGGCAATTTCTTCGGTCATTTTTTTCGCATCGCCAAACAGCATCATGGTGTTGGGACGGAAAAACAACTCGTTATCAACACCAGCATAGCCTGAAGCCATTGAGCGCTTCACGAACAGCACGGTTTTGGCTTTATCGACTTCCAAAATCGGCATGCCGTAAATCGGGCTGGCCGAATTGGTTTTTGCCGCCGGGTTGGTCACGTCGTTCGCGCCGATCACATAGACCACATCCGCCGTGGAGAACTCGTTATTGATGGTCTCCAGCTCGAACACTTCGTCATAGGGCACGTTGGCTTCGGCCAGCAGCACGTTCATGTGCCCAGGCATCCGCCCGGCAACGGGATGGATCGCATATTTGACGTCAACGCCCTCGGCTTTGAGCAAATCGGCCATTTCGCGAACCGCATGCTGGGCTTGCGCCACCGCCATGCCGTAACCCGGCACGATGATGACTTTCGAGGCGTTGCTCATGATGAATGCCGCGTCCTCGGCGGAGCCGGATTTCACCGTTTTATCGCCCATCGCCGCCGCCGGACCCGCAGCCCCCCCATCCGTGCCGAAGCCGCCGAGTAGCACATTGATGATCGAGCGGTTCATGCCTTTACACATGATGTAGGAGAGAATGGCGCCGGACGAGCCAACCAAGGCGCCGGTGATGATCAGCGCCACGTTACCGATGGTAAACCCAATGCCGGCAGCTGCCCAGCCGGAGTACGAATTGAGCATCGACACCACGACCGGCATGTCCGCGCCGCCAATCGGGATGATCAGCAGCAAACCAAGGGCCAGAGCGACCAGCGCGATCAACCAGAACAGCACCTGCGAACCGCCCGACACCACGAACATGATGATCAGGACAAAAATCAAAATCCCGAGGCCGAGATTGAGCTTATGCTGTCCGGGGAAGGTGATTGGTGTGCCTTTCATCAAGGCTTGCAGCTTGGCAAACGCGATGATCGACCCGGTAAAGGTAATGGCGCCGATGGCAAGGCCAATCGACATTTCGATCAGGCTCTCCAGCCGCAAATGCCCCGGTGTGCCAATGCCAAAGCTGGTCGGCGCATTCAGCGCCGAAGCCGCAACGAACACGGCGGCCAAGCCCACCAGTGAGTGGAACGCCGCAACCAATTGCGGCAAGGCGGTCATTTGAATCCGCTTGGCGACAACGGCGCCCACCGTGCCGCCGATGGCGATACCCAGGAAAATCAGCCCGGCGCCGCCAAGCAACATGCCCGGATGATCGAGGGTGGCCAGAATCGCGATCACCATGCCGGCAATGCCCATCATATTGCCACGGCGTGATGATTCTGGGTGCGACAGGCCGCGTAGGGCCAGGATGAACAATACTGCGGCGACCAGATAGGCGAGCGTGATGCCCGGATCGGATGCGTTACTCATGATCGGGTCGCTCCCTTACTTCGCTTTTCGTTTGAACATCGACAACATGCGCTGCGTCACCATGAAGCCGCCGAAAATATTCACCGAGACCAGCGTTACCGCCAGGAACCCGAAAATATGCGCAGCCGCATCGCCATGCAGGCCCACCGCCAGCATTGCGCCAACAATAATCACCGAGGAAATCGCGTTGGTCACCGCCATCAACGGCGAATGCAGCGCGGGGGTGACGCTCCAGATCACGTAATAGCCAACGAATACGGCCATGACGAAAATGGCAAATAGATAGATGAGCGGCGGGTGATGCGGGTGATGGGCAGCGGCTTCGGCGGCAAAGCCCGCCGCATTCTGCGCCAGCACCGCAGCTTTATGGGCCAGGCTCGCAGCCTGGCCGGCCAATTCAGCGGGGGTCATGATTTCGCTCCTTTATGCAGCCGCCTGGGGCTGAAAATTCGGGTGGATAACGGCACCGCCACGGGTCAGTAGCACGCCTTTGACGATGTCATCATCCGCTGGCAGCTTCGGCGCACCTGATTCCTTGTCCCAGAAACTGGTGACGAAAGTCATCAGATTGCGGGCATAAAGGCCGCTGGCGGCAACGCCGATCCGCGCTGGCCAATTGCGATAGCCGAGCACGGTAACGCCGTTCGGCGTCACGATGCGCTCACCCGGCACGGTTGCCGCACAATTGCCGCCTGCATCGGCGGCGATGTCCACCACCACACTGCCCATGCGCATGGCCGCCACGGCCTCAGCGGTGATAATCACCGGCGCCTTGCGGCCCATAACCAGGGCGGTGCAGATTACCATGTCATTTTTCGCCACGGTTTCAGCAATTAATGCCGCTTGCTTGGCGCGGAATTCCGCGCTCATTTCGCGTGCATAGGCACCGGTTTGCTTCGAGCTTTCCTCATCCTCAACGCCGATAAAGCTGGCACCGAGCGACTTGATTTCTTCCTTGGCCGCCGGGCGCACATCGGTCGCTGAGACAATCGCGCCCAGACGCCGGGCGGTGGCAATTGCTTGCAAGCCGGCGACACCTGCGCCAACCACAAATACGCGGGCGGGCGGCACCGTGCCCGCCGCTGTCATCATCATTGAGAAACCACGCGGGAACGCCTCGGCACCCTCGATCACCGCCCGGTAGCCGGCGAGATTGGCTTGGCTGGAAAGAACATCCATCGATTGCGCGCGGGTGATACGCGGCAGCAATTCCATCGCACAAGCATCGATCCCGGCATTGGCGAATTGTTGCACCATCGCTTCATTGCCCATCGCCCCGAGTGTGCCGATCAGCAGCGCGCCGCGTGGCACCAGCGCGAGTTGCTCAGACGCCGGGGATTGCACACACAGCACGATGCCCGCGCCAGCCAAACATGAGGCGGCATCAGGCGCGATTTCGGCACCGGCATCGCGATATTGCGCATCGCTGATCGAGGCGAGCGCACCGGCCCCGGCCTCAACGGCAATGCTCAGCCCCAAGGCTGCCAATTTTTTCACCGTCTCCGGCGTCGCCGCTACGCGGGTCTCTCCCGACGCGCGTTCCTTCAACACGGCAAGACGCATAATCAACTCTCCCCTTATTCCTGTTCACTGGCGGTCGCATCACTGGCGATCACATAGATGGCATCTGATCGGTAACGCGCAATATCACAAAATCCCGATGCCATGCTAG
>JAKBBY010000018.1 GCA_021808315.1 Pseudomonadota bacterium
AAGAATAATCAGCACGAAGGCGATGACTGCCAAGCCAGCGAGCATGGCGCTGCTGATGGGCATCATGCTTCACGCATCCATTTTCAGGGCGGCCAGGAAGGCGGATTGCGGGATTTCGACCTTGCCAAACTGACGCATGCGCTTTTTGCCCTCTTTTTGTTTATCGAGCAGTTTGCGTTTACGCGAAATATCGCCGCCATAGCATTTGGCGGTCACGTCTTTTGAGAGCGCACCGATGGTTTCGCGGGCAATCACCCGGCTGCCAATCGCGGCTTGAATGGCGATTTTAAAAAGCTGTTTGGGGATCAGATCTTTGAGCTTGGCGCAAATCGAGCGTCCACGGGTCTCGGCGACCGAGCGATGAGCGATGAAGGCCAGCGCATCGACCGGTTCGAGATTGACCAGGATCGATATTTTCACCAAATCGCTTTCGACATAATTATCCATCTGATAATCGAAACTAGCATAGCCACGCGAGACCGATTTCAATCGATCATAGAAATCAAACACCACCTCATTCAGCGGCAAGCGATACACCGCCATGGCGCGATTGCCGACATAGGTTAAATCAACCTGCTGGCCGCGCCGTTCATTGCACAGGCCGAGCACGGCACCCAGATAATCATCGGGCACCATGATGGTGGCTTTGATCCAGGGTTCCTCGATGAAATCGATCAATGACCCATCAGGCATATCGGCGGGATTATGGAGTTCTTGGATCTCGCCATTGGTTTTATGCATCCGATAGACCACCGAAGGGGCGGTGGCAATTAAATCAAGGTCGAATTCGCGTGACAAACGCTCTTGGATGATTTCCAGATGCAACAAGCCCAGAAAGCCGCAGCGAAAGCCAAAACCGAGGGCGGCCGATGTTTCGGCTTCATAATGGAAACTGGCATCGTTTAGTCGCAATTTGCCGAGACTATCGCGCAGTTTTTCAAAATCATCGGCATCGACCGGGTAGAGGCCGCACCAGACAACCGGGATTGAGGGTTTGAAGCCGGGCAAGGCTTCGGTGGCGGGGTGCCGATCATCGGTGATGGTGTCACCGACGTTACAATCAGCGACGGTTTTGATCGCGGCGGTCATGAAACCGATCTCGCCCGGCCCTAAATCATCCTCGGGGCGCAGTTTGGGCGCGAACACGCCGACTTGCTCGACCGTGTGGACGGCGCCGGATGACATCATCCGAATCCGCATTCCCTTGCGCAGCCGACCATTTTTGATCCGCACCAAAATAATCACGCCGAGATACTGGTCATACCAGCTATCCACCAGCAGAGCGGTTAGCGGGGCCTCGGCATCGCCGACCGGCGGCGGCAGGCGGGTAACCAGGGCTTCGAGCACGGCTTCGATGTTCAGGCCAGTTTTCGCCGAAATCTCTACCGCATCGGAGGCATCAAGCCCGATCACATCCTCAATCTGCTGCTTGACCCGCTCGGGTTCAGCGGCGGGCAGATCGATTTTGTTGAGCACCGGCACGATCTCATGATTCGCATCAATCGCCTGATAGACATTGGCCAGCGTTTGCGCTTCCACCCCTTGCGAGGCATCCACCACCAGCAGCGAGCCTTCACAGGCGGCAAGGCTGCGGCTCACCTCATACGCGAAATCGACATGGCCCGGCGTGTCCATCAGGTTCAGCGTGTAGGTTTTGCCGTCTTTCGCCGGATAGCTCAGCCGGACGGTTTGTGCCTTGATGGTGATCCCGCGTTCTTTCTCAATGTCCATATTATCAAGGACTTGCTCGGTCATCTCGCGCGCCGTCAAAGCGCCGGTGGCCTGGATTAAGCGGTCAGCCAGGGTCGATTTGCCATGGTCGATATGGGCAATAATCGAAAAATTACGGATCAGATCGGTGGGTGTTGACGTCATACGCGCCCTTTATGCCAATTTTGCGCGCCTGTCAGCCTGCCGGGACGCTGGTTTTGCCAAACGGCGCAAACCGGCGGATAACGGGGAGCAATCAGGACCAGCACCGACGGAGGACCCATCCCATGGCTGCCAGCAAACGACCCGGTTCTGCGCGCAAGCGCACTTTATGTGTCGATGTCGGCGGCACGCATGTCAAAGCTGGGATTGTGACGCCAGATGGCGCCATGCAATCCGACCATGCCCGCCTTGCGACGCCGCATCCTTGTGCGCCGGAAACGCTGATCGGCATGATCGAGGAGCTCAGCAAGCCATTGGGGCGGTTTGATCGGATCAGCGTTGGTTTTCCCGGAGCGGTGCGGCGGGGCATTATCCTCACCGCGCCCAATTTGTGCGATCCGGCGCATGACGGCAGCGAATGGCACGCGATTGATCTGGCCGGCGCATTGCAGCATCGGCTGAAGCGCCCGGCGCGGCTGGCCAATGATGCCGAAATTCAAGGGCTGGGCGCGATCACCGGCGTTGGTCTCGAAACAGTGATCACGCTGGGGACGGGCATGGGGTTCGCCATGTTTACCGATGGTCTGGCCGCACCGCATCTCGAGCTTGGCCAACATAATGCCCATAAAAACAAGAGCTATGATCATTATGTGGGGCATGCGGTGCTTGAAAAAATCGGCCCGAAAAAATGGCGCAAACATGTCGATCGTGTCATCGAACAGCTCCGCGTGCTGACCAATTTCGACATGCTTTACATCGGCGGCGGCAATGCCCGGTTGATCGAGACCGCGCCCACCCCAGATATCAAGCTGATCGCGAATGAAACCGGGATCACTGGCGGTGTGCGCTTGTGGGATGGTATAGCCCATTCGGCATCATCGATTTCGGTTGGTTGATTTCGATTTTCGCTGCTTGTTCCAAACTAATCTGATACGCAGAGTTTTCTAACGAAGGATGAGGCTATGAATCCGCTCCGTCAACTCAGCAAGGCCGGCCAATCACCATGGCTTGATTTTGTTGATCGCCCGTTGATCGCCTCGGGCCGATTGAAAGCGATGATCGAGACCGATGGGCTGAAAGGCATGACGTCCAATCCCGCTATTTTCGAAAAAGCCATAACCTCGGCTGTCGATTATCGGCATGCCCTCACCCAATTCACCGAGCACCGCAACCATCCGCCGATGGCGATTTATGAGCATTTGGCGATTGCGGACATCCAGCACGCGGCTGATGCGTTGTTGCCAGTTTATCAAGAAACCGCCAAGCGCGATGGCTATATCAGTCTCGAAGTTTCGCCCTATCTTGCGCATGACACGTCAGGCACGATCGCGGAAGCGCGGCGTTTATGGCAGGCCGTCAATCGCCCGAATGTGATGATCAAAGTGCCCGGCACGCCCGAAGGTGTGCCAGCCATACGCACGCTGATCAGCGAAGGGCTGTCGATCAATGTAACGCTGCTTTTTGCTGTTGAGGCCTATAAAAATGTCGCGGAGGCTTTTCTCGCTGGGCTTGAAGACCGGGCAGCGCAGGGCGGTGATTTGTCAAACATTGCCAGTGTTGCAAGCTTTTTTATCAGCCGGATCGATAATGTGGTTGATCGGGAGCTGCAATCGCGCATCGATCAGGGCAACAGCGCGCTGCGTGCGCATCTCGGCAAGACGGCGATTGCCTGTGCCAAATTGGCCTATCGGCATTATCAATTTCTGACCGCCTCACCGCGCTGGCAAGCCCTCGCCCAGCATGGTGCGCAAACCCAGCGGCTATTATGGGCCTCGACCAGCGTTAAAAACCCACTTTATCCAGACACGCTTTATGTCGAGACATTGATCGGGCCAGACACCGTCAATACCATGCCGCCCGCGACAATGGATGCGTTTCGTGATCACGGGCAGGTGAACGCGCACGCGATTACCGAGCATGTGGATGAAGCCGAGCTCTCGTTGCAGGCCATTGCCCAATCGGGCATTTCGCTCGATGCGATCACTGAGGACCTTGTTGCTGACGGGGTTCGGCAATTTGCGGCGGCTTTTGATCAGCTTTTGGGGGCTGTGGAAAAACAGCGGGCCGCTTTGCACCCGGTGAACACGATGCGCCTTGAGGCGAATGACGATTTGACCACCGCGATGACGGCTCACACAAACGCCTTTCAGGCGCGTGGCACGCTGCGGAAAATTTGGGCGAGCGATCCAACTGTGTGGACCAATCATGGTGAACAAGATTGGACGGGATGGCTTGAAATCGTTCATCATGAGCACGCGCATATCGGCACGCTGATACGCTATGCGCGAACGATCCGTGATGCGGGTTATCGCCATATCGTGCTGCTTGGCATGGGCGGCTCGAGCCTTGGGCCGGCTGTGTTAGCGACGGTCTTTGGCCAGCAACCGAACCATCCTGAATTCCTCATGCTCGACAGCACCGATCCCGCTCAAATGCGAGCGCTGGACGCCAAATTAGACCTTAAAACCACGCATTTTATTGTCTCGTCCAAATCGGGCAGCACGCTGGAACCCAATATCATGCTCGCTTATTATCGCGCGCGCATGATCGAAGCGGTGGGAGAAGCGGCCTGGGCGCGGCATTTCACTGCCGTGACCGATCCGGGCTCCGCGCTTGAGCGGCAGGCGAAGGCGGAGCATTTTGCGCATATCATGCACGGCGTGCCGAGTATTGGCGGGCGTTACTCGGTGCTGTCCAAGTTTGGCTTGGTGCCCGCTGCCGCATTGGGCATTGATGTCGAAAAATTACTGGCCAAAGCGGTTGATATGGTGATCGGCGCCGGTCCTGATGTGCCGGTTGCGCTGAATGCGGCGGCGCAGCTTGGCATTTTGCTCGGCACAGCGGCGACGCAGTTTCAACGCGATAAAATCACCATTATCACCTCGCCCGGTATCGCTGATCTTGGGGCTTGGTTGGAGCAGCTGATTGCCGAATCAACCGGCAAGCAGGGCAGGGGCTTGATCCCGATTGACGGCGAACCGCTCGGCACGGTTGCGCATTATGGTCATGATCGGGTCTTTGTGCATTTGGCCTTGGCTGATGAGACTGATGCACGACAGGATGCTGAATTTGATGCGCTGGCGCGTGCGGGGCATCCCGTGGTGCGGATCAATGTCAATGATCGCCTAAGCCTGGGTCAAGAGTTTTTCCGCTGGGAAATGGCCACCGCGATTGCCGGCGCAATAATCGGCATCAACCCGTTCGACCAACCTGATGTCGAGGCGAGCAAAGTCAAAACCCGTGCCTTGACCGAGGGATTTGAAAAGATCGGTAGCCTTGCCGCGCCGACGCCGATTTTTGAGGGTGATGGTATTTCGCTTTACGCCGATGCGGCGAATAGCGCACGCCTTGGCGCGCATGACACATTAGCCGCGTATCTGAAAGCCCATTTCCAGGCGGCAAAGCCCGGTGATTATTGTGCCCTGCTTGCCTATATCAATCATAATCAAACGCAAACCGAGCATCTGACCCATATGCGACGCATGATCCGGGATCATTTGCGCTTGGCGACCTGTGTTGGGTTTGGGCCACGGTTTTTGCACTCCACTGGCCAGGCCTATAAAGGCGGGCCGAATAGCGGCCTATTCCTGCAAATCACCAGCCACGACGCGCATGATCTGCCAGTGCCCGGCCATCGATATAGCTTTGGTGTTGTCAAAGCGGCGCAAGCCATGGGAGATTTGGGCGTGCTGGAGGAGCGGGGGCGGCGGGCCATCCGGGTGCATCTGCATCATCTCGATACCGGTATGAAAACGTTAAAAATTGCGATCGAACAAGCCCTTTCATAAGGAGACCAGCGATGCAAATCGGAATTATCGGCCTTGGCAAAATGGGCGCAAACATCACGCGGCGCTTGCAGCGTGCGGGTCATCAATGCGTGGTTTTTGACACCAATCCAGCCGCGATCAAAAATTTGGTAGCGGAGGGCGCGCAGGGGGCGGATACGCTCCAAGCCATGGTGCAGGCACTCAAGACGCCGCGCGCGATCTGGTTGATGTTGCCAGCTGGGGAGATAACCGAAAACGCCGTCAATGATCTCGCGACATTGATGGCAAAGGGCGATATTCTCATCGATGGCGGCAATAGTTTTTATAAAGATGATGTCCGCCGGGCAAAGATGCTGGCGGAGCCTGGCATTCATTATATCGATGTCGGCACATCGGGCGGTGTGTGGGGGCTGGAGCGCGGCTTTTGCATGATGATTGGCGGTGAGACCGACATTGTTCAGCATCTCGATCCGATTTTCAAAACCCTCGCACCCGGCGCCGGGTCAATCGATAAAACCCCTAATCGGCAAGGCCGCGATCCGCGCGCTGAACTGGGCTATATTCATGCAGGGCCAAATGGTGCCGGGCATTTTGTCAAAATGGTGCATAATGGCATCGAATATGGCTTGATGCAGGCTTATGCAGAGGGCTTTGACGTGTTGCGCAACAAGAATTCCGAGGCATTGCCAGAAGACCAACGCTATGATCTCGATATGGCGGATATTGCCGAGGTATGGCGGCGCGGCAGCGTGATAGCGTCCTGGCTGCTTGATTTAACGGCCTCGGCGCTCAGTCATGATGCGGCGCTGAGCGCTTATTCCGGCTATGTTGCCGATTCTGGCGAGGGCCGATGGACGCTCGATGCGGCGATTGAGGAGGCAGTGCCGGCCAATGTGTTGGCTGCGTCTTTATTTGCGCGATTCCGGTCACGTGAAGAGCATACATTTGGTGAAAAATTGCTCTCCGCCATGCGCCAGGAATTTGGCGGCCATATTGAGCAAGGCGGCGGGGCCAAAAAATAATGACCGAGACCCCCGCGATGAAGCAGCCTGATCCTTGTGCGATGGTGATTTTCGGTGCGGGTGGTGATCTCACGAAGCGATTATTGGTCCCCGCTTTATATAATTTGGCAAAGACCGGCTTAATACCGGATAATTTCCTCATTATCGGTGCCGATATCGCAGATCGGCAGAGCGAGGAATGGGCCAGTTCGCTGCAAACGGCAATCGCTGAATTTGCGGGTAACGCGAGCGCTGAGGATCAGATCAGGGACGTCGATCCGGCGGTGTGGGCGAAGCTCGCGGGACGGATGCATTATCTCCAAGGCGATTTCACGAGGGACGAATTTTATCACACCCTCGCCGACAAACTCGGCGCGTTGGAACAAAGCCATGCGACGGCAGGTAATCGGCTGTTTTATCTCGCCGTCGCCGACCGGTTTTTTGGACCGATCGTAACCCATCTTGGTGCTGCGAAATTGACGGTGCAGGATAAGGGAGCGAAACCTTGGCGCCGGGTTGTTATTGAAAAGCCATTTGGCCATAGTTTACAATCGGCGCGGGCGCTCAATCAAACAATTTTACAATCCTTGGCCGAGTCTCAGATTTATCGGATCGATCATTTTCTGGGTAAGGAAACGGTTCAGAATATTTTGGCTCTCCGCTTCGCCAACAGCCTGTTTGAACCGCTTTGGAATCGTGATCGGATCGATCATGTGCAAATTACCGTCGCTGAAACTGTCGGTGTGGAATCGCGCGGAAAATTCTATGATGTCACGGGGGCGCTGCGTGACATGGTGCCCAATCATGTGTTTCAACTTTTAGCCATGGTGACGATGGAACCACCAACGGGCTTTCGGCCAGAAGCGATCCGCGACAAAAAGTTCGATCTATTCACCGGCCTGGAAACGCTCCGTGCGGAGGATGTGGTGCGGGGGCAATATGAGGCCGGCACGATCAATGGGCAATCTTGCGTCGCCTATCGCGCAGAACCAAATGTCGCGCCTGACACCAAGACCGAGACATATGTGGCCATGCGCGTGCGGATTAATAATTGGCGCTGGGCCGGTGTGCCGTTTTACATTCGCACCGGCAAGCATTTGCCAGCGCGCCTCACGGAAATTGCTATTCGCTTCAAACAAGCTCCACTCGCAGCGTTTCAAGATATGTCGTTAGAGACTTTGCCGCCAAATTGGCTGATTTTGCGCATCCAACCCGATGAGGGGATTTCGCTCAAATTTGAAGCCAAGCATCCTGGTCAGACCATGCGGCTTGCACCCGTTGCGATGGAGTTTCGTTATACGGATTGGTTCACGCCGCAGCCGAATATTGGCTATGAAACCTTACTCTATGACTGCATGATTGGCGATCAGACATTATTTCAACGCGCCGATATGGTTGAGGAAACATGGTGCGTGGTGCAGCCTGTTTTGGATTTATGGGCGGCTGATCCAGCGCCAATCCCAACGTATCGTTCCGGTGATTCCGGGCCAAAGGCAGCGGATGCGTTGCTGAGTGACGATGCGAAGGAGCGCGTCTGGCGCGCGATTGCATTGCCGCAACCGCACCAGGCGTCGTGATGAATCACGATATCAAACTGGTTTTATCCGATATTGATGGCACCTTGGTGACGAAGGCCAAGTCACTCACCGCCGCGTCAATCGATGCGGTGGCCGCCTTGCGGCAAGCCGGGATTGCCTTCGCGATCACCAGTGGCCGACCGCCGCGCGGCATGGCGGCCATTAGCGAGACGTTGCAGATCAACACGCCGATTGCGGGGTTTAATGGCGGCGTGTTGACCAGCCCGGATTTGGCTAACATCATCGACTCCCATCGTTTTCCAGACGATGATATTGCAACAACGCTGGAATTGTTGGCCGCCCATGGCCTTGATATCTGGGTCTATACGCGACAGCGCTGGCTGGTGCGCGATAAATCCGCGCCGCATGTGGCCCATGAAGCGATGACCGTGGGATTTGAACCCGATATTATCGATGATTTTACAAAAGACGATCTTGGCCAAGTCATCAAAATTGTTGGCGTGAGTGATGATGCGCCGTCCATGCAGCAGGCTGTGCGAGCCGCGCAATCGACGCTCGGTGATCATGTTTCGGCGAGCCGTTCGCAGCCTTATTATCTCGATATTACCAATGCGCGCGCGAATAAGGGAGCGGTCGTCGATTTTTTGGCGCGGCACCTGAACATCCCGCACACAGAAATCGCGACGATTGGCGATTCCGATAATGATATGAAAATGTTTGCGCGCAGCGGCCTGTCAATCGCCATGGGTAATGCCAGCCCGACTGTGCAAAACGCTGCACGCTGCGTCACCGCCAGCAATGAACATGACGGGTTTGCCAAGGCCATCCATCAATTCATTCTGGGAGCTTCGCGATGAGTCCGCACCGTGGTGAATTGCATATCGTGCCAGATGGCGGGGGGTTTGCCGAGGCAGGGGCCGCGCTGATCGCACAAGCCTGCGCATTGGCCCCTGGTCGCGCGATCATTGGGCTGGCCGGTGGATCAACACCGAAGCCGATTTATCAAGCCCTCGCGTCCCCCCGATTCCGGGCCCAAATTCCCTGGGCGCGAACCGAGTTCGTGTTAGGAGATGAGCGGTTCGTTGCGCCGGATGATCCAGATGCCAATATCCAAATGATCCGCACGGCGATGGCGGGGGCGCCGAACCCGCTCTTGCATCCGGTGCCGTTTGCCGGGATGCGTGTGGATCAGGCCGCGCAGGCTTATGAGGCGCAGCTCCAATCGCTGTATGGTGCAAAAGCCCTCGATCCGGCGAGGCCGTTTTTCGATCTCTGCCTGCTGGGTATGGGGGATGACGGGCATACGGCGTCGCTGTTGCCCAACCAACCGTCCTTGCTTGAGGAGCGCACGCGCTGGGCGGTGCCGGTCACCGAGGGGCGGCCCGAGGCACGGGTGACATTGACGTATCCGGTGTTAGAAAGTGCGCGCTGCGTGGTGTTCATCGTTGCGGGTGCGAGTAAACGCGCGATGCTTGATGCCATTCTCTCGGGTGCCGACCAAACCGCGCCGGCGGCGCGCCTTCATCCGCACGGTCGCTTGATTTGGCTGGTGGATCGCGAGGCAGCCGGTCGTTGGGCAGCCTCACCCGCGCTCGCCAAAAGCGTAGGCATCCATCCGCAAAATTGAATGTTCCGCTGAGCGGTGCAAATGGGTTGCGGTGTCGCCACCTGCGCCCAGAGCCGCATAAAGCGGGAGGAGATGTTCTTCGGTTGGATGCTGGTCGCGCGCGAACGGGGCGCGGCCGCGGTAATCGAGCAAAGCGGGAAGATCATGCGCGCGGATCGCTTCGTCCATCCACGCAGCAAAGGCACGCACATCCGGGCTTTCGGGGGCATCCACCGCTTGGCCACGAAACCGGCGCAAATCATGGGTAAACGACCCGGAGCCGATGATCAGCACATCCTCGGCGCGCAGTGGCGCCAGCGCCTGACCGATGGCGTAATGATGCGCAGGCCCCGCATGTGGCTGCACCGAGACCTGCAAAACCGGGATGGCGGCGTCAGGATAGGCAATCAATAACGGCACCCAGGCCCCATGATCGAGGCCGCGCTGCGCATCCATCATTGCGGCAAAACCCGCCTCGGTCAGCATGGAAGCGATGCGCGCCGCCAAGGCCGGATCGCCCGGCGGGTCATAATGCAGTGCGTAAAGTGCAGGCGGGAAGCCGCGAAAATCATGGATGGTGGTGTTGCGCGCGACCGCATTCACCATCGGCGTTGGCGTTTCCCAATGCGCCGAGACCACGATAATGGCGCGGGGCCGGGGCATGCTCGCCCCCAAGCCCGCGAGGAATTGGCGCGCTGGCGTATCGGTCAAAGCCAGCATGGGTGAACCATGGCTGACGAACAGGCTTGGAATCATGGTTGCTCCTTGGGGCTGGCCGGCGCAGGGTTGAGTTTAGCGAGCCCCGCGCCATTTGACCCGGTAATCGTTAATAACCATGTGTCGCAGCAGCAGCGTGGTTTCAAGGCGCGGCCTCGTCACAATGAACAAAGGAGCTTTGCAATGATCGAAGCCTATTGGAATGGGCGTTTGATTGCCCAATCAGATGACACGGTGGTGGTGGAAGGCAATCATTATTTTCCGCCCAGCGCCATCATCGAGGGCGTGCTGGCACCCTCCGCCACCACCAGCCGCTGCCCGTGGAAGGGGACGGCGCATTATCATTCGCTCAATGTTGACGGCGCGCAGAACCCGGATGCGGCCTGGTATTATCCTGAACCGCTCCCCGCAGCGGCGGTGATCAAAGGGCGGATTGCGTTCTGGAAAGGCGTGGTCGTTAAAGCCGTCTGAGCCGTCGGGCCGCGCACAGGCCACCCATGCAAATATTGGCATTAATGGCCTTGTGCGGTACAAAAATAAGTTAAATCAATCAGTTGTCGGGATTATCGCACAAAGGTCGCTCGCTGGCGCGCATCCACGCCACGATGGCCGCAGTTGCACCGGCGATGGAATCGTGCTCAGTCACGCTCAACAGAACAGCGCTCGTAAATTCGGTTTACCGCACCGCAGGCCCTGTTCACTGAGTTTCTGACACGATGACTCAGGTTTGCCGCCGATTTTTGGTGCGCATCGTCCAGGTTGCTGATTTACGCATGCCGCCTCCCTTCTTCTCGCCGCTGATCCATTGGGATTGGCGGTCTGTTCTGAAAGTATTCCTGTGACCCTATTTACCGAACTCGGCCTTGCCGAGCCCGTTCTGCGCGCCGTTGCCGCCGAATCCTACACCACGCCGACGCCGATTCAGGCCAAGGCCATCCCGATCATCCTTGAAGGCCACGACATGGTCGGCATTGCGCAGACGGGCACCGGCAAAACCGCTGCTTTTGTACTGCCGCTGCTGCATCGCCTTGCCAATGATGTCAGCCGCCCTGCCGATCGCACCTGCCGCATGTTGATCCTCGCGCCGACGCGCGAACTCGTGCAGCAAATTGCAGAAAGCGCCAGGGTCTATGGCAAATTCGTCCGCCCCTCGATTGCCGTGGTGATTGGCGGCGCGAAACATGGGCCGCAAGCCAAGCAAATGCTGCGCGGCGTTGATTTGCTGGTGGCAACGCCGGGCCGTCTGCTCGATCATATGGGCACCGGCGCCATTCGCCTCGATCAAACCACGACCGTGGTGCTCGATGAAGCTGACCAGATGTTGGATATGGGCTTTATTCCGGCCATTCGCCAAATTCTGGCGCGTTTGCCGGCGCAGCGCCAAACCATGCTGCTGTCCGCGACCATGCCAAAGCCGATCCGCGCTTTGGCCAGCGAATTTCTCACCAATCCGCGCGAAGTGGCGGTGAGCGCGGAATCGCGACCGATCGAGCGGATCGATCAGCAGGTGATTTTGCTGTCCGCCAATGACAAGCGGGCGAAATTGGTGGAATTGCTGGCCGTGCCGGAAATGAATCGCGCCATTGTCTTTACCCGCACCAAGCATGGCGCGGATAAAGTCACCCAACATCTCGAAGCCGCCGGTCTGCCCGCCTCCGCGATCCATGGCAATAAAAGCCAGCCGCAGCGCGAGCGTGCGCTCGATGGGTTTCGCTCAGGCCGGGTGAAGATCCTGGTCGCGACCGATATTGCGGCGCGCGGCATTGATGTTGACGGCGTCTCGCACATTGTCAATTTCGAGCTTCCCAACATGCCGGAATCCTATGTCCATCGCATTGGCCGCACCGCGCGCGCCGGTGCCACCGGCATTGCGATTTCGCTGTGTGAGCCAACCGAATTGGCCTATTTGCGCGATATCGAAAAACTGATCGGGCGCCAGCTCATTCCCGGCGGCGTGCCGCATGGTGTGCAGCGTCCGCCGCAAAATCGCGGTGGGCAAAACCGTCATGGTGGCCAGCATCGGGGTGATAATAGCCGGGGTGGGCAGCCGCATCGCGCGGGAGCGCCGGGTGGTCAGCGTCATGCGGGCCGTGGTGAGCAGCGGGGCCGCCATGCCGGCGGTGGTCGCGTTTCCGGTTAATCAACGAGGCTGATTTCGGCTTCATTACGCTGCAGGCCGGGTGGATCATCGATCCACTTGGCTTGAGGCTGTCCGTCGCATGCCCCGTTAGGCACCGAGGGCGGATTACTCCTCCTCGACGTCTTCCAGGCTGAATTGCTGGGCTTCTTCATCATAGGAATAAAGCTCAGCAAACCGGCCCCAGGCGATAACGGTGCGCAGCGTTTCCTCGGCGCGTTCCGGTGACATATGATCCTCTAACTCATCGCGAAACCGCACGGCGGAGGCGCGATGGTTCCAGCGTTCATCAATCACTTGGCGGATCGCCGCGACCAGGGGCACATGGGCGCGCAGGGATTCGGCGAACAGTTTTTTGCGCGTATCGGTGTCGGCATTGACGAAATTCTTGCCCTGCTCAGTGAGTTTGATGTCGCCCTCTTCCAAATCGGCAAAGCGCAATAATTGCAGCGTCTCGCCCAAGGGCAGCAATTCATCGGCCTCATATTGCAAGGCGGCGGCCAAGGCGGGGAGATCGGCTTTGCCCTGATAGGGGTCGGCCGCCAGGGTTTCTAACAAACCCGACATCAAATTGGTGCCAATCGGGTGCAGCGGGGTGGCAAAGCCGGTAGCCACTTGCGCGGGTTGGGTGCGCAATTCCGCTGGGCTTTTGCGCCGCGTCATCACCGCATAAATATCATCGACCATCTGACGGAAATCTGGCGCGAGACGATTGCGCGGGTGGGCGAACGGCACGGTCATTTCATGGGCAACCCGCCCCGGATCAGAGGAAAACACCAAAATCCGGTCGCACATCAGCACCGCTTCCTCGATATTATGCGTGACCATCAAAATCGATTGCACCGGTAGTTTTCGTTCTGACCAAAGATCGATCAAGTCAGTGCGCAGCGTCTCGGCGGTGAGCACATCGAGGGCGGAAAACGGCTCATCCATCAACAGCAGATCGGGATGCGTCACCAAGGCGCGGGCAAGGCCCACGCGCTGGCGCATGCCGCCCGAGAGTTCCTTGGGATAGGCACTTTCATAGCCGCCAAGCCCGATCAGATCGATCGCATCCTCCGCACGGCTTTCGCGCACGGCGCGCGGCACGCCCTGGGCTTCAAGCCCCAGCTCGACATTTTCCTGAACGCTGAGCCAGGGAAACAAGGCAAAACTCTGAAACACCATCGAGACGCCGCGCACCGGCCCGCGCACCGGTTTGCCTTGCCACAGCACCTCGCCGCGCGTGGGGCGGAGCAGCCCGGCGATGATTCGCAAGAGTGTCGATTTGCCCGAGCCAGAACGACCTAACAGCCCGACAATTTCCCCTGACCGCAGCGAGACATTCACATCATCCAGCACGATCAATTCGTTGTTCGAATCCTTCGGATAG
Organism: Pseudomonadota bacterium; assembly: GCA_021808315.1. GTDB lineage: Bacteria > Pseudomonadota > Alphaproteobacteria > Acetobacterales > Acetobacteraceae > Acidiphilium. Next base: position 14,011 of record JAKBBY010000018.1, read on the forward strand.
GCCTGACCGCAATGGTTGACCTCGAGCAACATGGTGGCGCTGACCTGCTGATCCATTGTTGATTCCTTACCCAAGATTGGTGCGTCGGCTGGCATAGGCATAGAGCGGACGCCAGATCAGCCGGTTGAAACTCAGCACGAAGGCGGACATCACGGCGACGCCGAGCACGATTTTGCTGGTATTTCCGGCGGTGGTGGCCTGCGCGATATAGGCGCCAAGCCCGTTCGCCACCAGCGTCACCTTGCCCCAAGACGCAACTTCGGCGACGATTGACGCGTTCCAGGCCGCGCCCGTTGCGGTGAGCGCGCCGGTGATGAAATAGGGGAGAATTCCCGGAATCACGAGGCGGCGCCACCATAAAACCCCGCGCAGGCCGAAACTCGCCGCCACCTCCTTGAGATCGCCCGGCAAAGCGGATGCGCCAGCGACCACATTGAACAAAATATACCATTGGGTGCCGAGGATCATCAGCGGCGTCAGCCAGATATTGGGGGTCAGTTTGAACGCGACGATCCCGGCCACGATCACCGGAAACAGCAAATTCGCCGGGAAGGCGGCCAGAAATTGCGCAACTGGTTGCACCAGCTTGGTCGCTTTGGGCCGCAACCCCACCCAAACGCCGATGGGCACCCAGATGATGCAGGAAATCACCAGCGCCGCAATCACCCGCAGCAGCGTAAAGCTGGCAAGTTCAATGCAGGTGAACAGGTCCGACCAGTGCAAATGGGCAGCGCAAAACGCCACCACCTGCCAGAGTGCGTAGGAAGCTGCCCCGGCGACCAGCAGATAAAACGCGGCATCGGCCAATCGCGATGAGCGCTCCGCGGTGCCTGCGTTGCGGAAGGTGCGGTCGGCGCGGCCCATGCGCATCCGGCCAATGACCGCAACCCGATCACCGACCCAGCCGCCAATCTGACGCAGCAAAAAGGTGCGGCGGAGCAATTTCAGCGCCCATGGCTCGGTGCTCGCCGCGCCCTGCACCGTCTCGAACCGGAACTTGCCGGACCAGGCGACCAGCGGGCGAAATAAAAGCTGATCATAGAGCAAAATCACCACCAGCATCGCGATGACCGCGTAGAAAATCGCCAACAAATCACTCTTGCCGAGCGCGACCGCCACATAAGAGCCGATCCCTGGCAGGGTGAAGGTGGTGTTGCCCACCGTGATCGCCTCGGAGGCGACCACGAAAAACCAGCCACCGGACATCGATAGCATCATGTTCCACACCAAGCCCGGCACGGCGAACGGCACATCGAGCCGCCAAAAGCGCTGCCAGGGCGTCAAGCCAAAGCTGCGGCAAGCCTCATCAAGATCGGTGGGTTCGGTGGTCAGCGATTGATAGAAGCTGAACGCCATGTTCCAGGCTTGGCTGGTGAAGATGGCAAACACCGCGGCAAGCTCCGCGCCAAGCTCCTGGCCTGGAAATAAATGCAAGAAAAACAAGACGGTGAAGGATAAAAATCCGAGAATTGGCACCGATTGCAGAATATCCAAAATCGGGATGATGATAATTGCCGCCCGGCGGCTTTTGGCGGCCAGGGTGGCGACGGTGAAGGTAAAGATCAGCGAAGCGATCATCGCCGCGAACATCCGTAAGGTGGTGCGCAGCGCGTAGCCGGGCAGGTAAGCCGGGTTGAGATGAATCGCCGTCGCTTGGACGCTGGTGAGCGGCGCCAGCGTGCCCTGCGCGACATTGGCCACGCCGATCAGAATAGCCAAAACCACAGCAATCGCCGCCGCATCCCAGATATTGGGTAAGCGTCGGCCATGAATCAGGGCGGGCGGGGCGATGCTGGACATGGGCGCTCCCGGGTGTTCGCGGTTAAGGTGAGACGAAGTTGGCGACCGGCATAGCCACCCACGCGGGTGCCTTATCAAGAGTGAGGCGGCCTGTCACGCAGCGAATGATGGCGGTTTGATGAAGAGCCTGCGATCCCCCTGTTCTATCTGGCGCGAATCTAGGCTATGCGTAGGGGCGAAAGCTCAAAATACGAGGCCGGCTGCCGGCCGGGAAGACTGGAAGGACATCATGAAGTTCAAGGCAGACCGCGCGACATTGCTCAAGGCTTTGGCCCATGTGCAAAATATTGTTGAGCGCCGCAACACAATCCCGATTTTAGCCAATGTGCTCTTATCCGTGCGCGAGGGGCGGTTGACCATCGCGGCCACCGATCTGGAAATTGCGCTGATCGAGGAAATTCCTGCAACCACCGTGCGCGATGGCGCGGTCACCGCCCCCGCCGCGACCCTCTATGAAATTGTGCGTCGCCAACAAGAGGGGGCGACCATTGAGCTTGATCACCCGGGCGGTGACGCACCTTTGGCGCTGCGGGCCGGGCGCTATGCCACCAATCTGGTGGTATTGCCGACCGATGAGTTCCCCAAGCTCGATGCCGGCAAGCTCAGCCATCGTTTCGCGGTGCCGGCCCAAGCGCTACGCGGCCTGATTGATCGCACCAAATTCGCGATTTCGACCGAGGAAACCCGCTATTATCTGAACGGCATTTACGTGCATGTCGCTGAAACCGATGGCACGCCGGTCTTGCGCGCCGTCGCGACCGATGGCCATCGTCTTGCGCGGGTCGAAGAGCCGCTACCCGAAGGGGCGACGGGGATGCCGGGGGTGATTATCCCCCGAAAAACCGTCAATGAGGTGCGCAAATTGCTCGAAGAGAGCAACGGCGATATCGGTGTCTCATTGTCAGAGACGCGGATTCAGTTCGAGTTTGGCACGATGCGCCTGACCAGCAAGCTGATCGATGGCACCTACCCCGATTACAGCCGGGTGATCCCGGTCGGCAACGATAAAATCATGCGCGTGGATAAAAAGGATTTTACCGCCGCCGTCGCGCGCGTCTCCGCGATCTCGACCGAGCGCAACCGACCGATCAAATTATCGGTTGGCCGCGATATGTTGGTGCTCTCGGCCACCAGCCCCGAGCAGGGTACCGCAACCGAGGAGTTGGAATCCGGGCAGGTGCATTATGATGCGACACCGATCGAAATCGGCTTCCAATCGCGCTATTTGAACGATGTGGCTGAGCAAATTTCTGGTGATGTCGAGTTTTGCTTCGCCGATGGTGCAACGCCGACCTTGGTGCGCGATGCGGGCGATTTGAGTGCGGTGTTCGTGCTGATGCCCATGCGCGTATGATGCGCGTGTGACGCGGGTGTGATGCAGCATTGACCCATCTGGCGGCGTTGCGGCTCGTCGATTTTCGCTCCTACGCCGCGCTGGATTGGACGATTGAGGCTCGGATCAATGTGCTGGTCGGGCCAAATGGCGCTGGCAAGACCAATGTGTTGGAGGCGATTTCGCTGCTCGCCCCCGGACGCGGCTTGCGGGGCGCGAAATTCGCTGATTTAGCGCGCCGCGCACCGGATGCTGGTGGCGGCTTTGCGTTGGCTGGCGTTATCACGGCGCAGGACCGGCCAGCTGAGCGGTTCGAACTGACCAGCACGGTTGGCACCGGCGAGCGCGAACGCCGGAAATTTTTCGTGGACGGCCAAGCCGTATCCAGCGCCGAAGCGGCGACCTTGTTCAGCGCCGTTTGGCTAACGCCGCAAATGGACCGGCTGTTTACCGAGGGCGCATCGGCGCGTCGGCGGTTTTTGGATCGGCTCACCTTGGCGCTCGAACCCGGCCATGCCCGCCAGGTGGCGGCTTTCGAGGCAGCGGCGGCGAACCGTAACCGGCTATTGGAGCAGGGGCGGTTCGATCCGGTTTGGTGCGGCATTTTGGAAGATTCGATGGCGCGTCATGCGGTCGCGATGACGGCGTCGCGGCTGGATTTGATCGCGCGCCTGAATATGGTGATGGCGCCACGCGCCGCGATGGCGGCTTTTCCGCCAGCCCGGCTCGATTTGCTTTGTGAGATTGGCAGTTTGCTCACCACCTATCCGGCGGTTGAGGTGGAAGATCGGCTGCGGGCGCGGCTGGCGTCGACGCGCGGCCCAGGACAAACACCGATGTCGCCCCAGCGCGCGGATCTGTTGATCGCGGATGCACGCGGCGCGTCCGCCGCCCTCGCCTCAACGGGCGAGCAGCGCGCCATGCTGGTGGCGATTATCCTATTTCACGCAGAATTGGTGCGCGAATGGCGGGGGGCGGCGCCGGTTTTATTGCTCGATGAACCCTTCGTGCATTTGGACCAGACGCGCCAAGCTGCGCTGCGCGATCACGTGCTGGGTGGCTCGATGAGTGTTTTTTGCACCGCAACCGAGACCGGGCTTTGGCAGGACCAAGCCGCGATCTGGTCGGTGGCCGCAGGCGCGCTTACGCGGCGCGTTTGACCAGTAAACCGCGTTCGAGCAATGTTTCCGCGATTTGAACAGCGTTCAGAGCCGCCCCTTTGCGCAAATTATCAGACACGCACCAGAAAGCGAGCCCATGCTCAACCGTGGGGTCCACCCGCAGTCGCGAGACATAAACCGCGTCCTCACCTTGGGATTCAGCCGGGGTGATATAGCCGCCATCATCGCGTTCATCGAACAGGATAACGCCGGGCGCGCCGCGCAGCGCATTGCGGGCCGCCTCGAGCGGGGCGGAGCGCGCGAATTCGACATGAACCGCCTCGGCATGGCCGATAAAGACCGGCACCCGCACGCACGTCGCGATCACCGCGATATCGGGATCGAGGATTTTACGGGTCTCCACCGCCATTTTCCACTCTTCTTTGGTCGCGCCATCATCCATGAAATGATCGATATGCGGGATGACGTTGAACGCGATCGGCTTGGTGAAGATTTCTGGCTTGTTATAATCATTGACATAGGTGGCCTTGGTCGAGCGTTCCAGCTCATCCATCCCCTCTTTGCCAGCGCCGGAGACCGATTGATAGGTCGCCACCACCACCCGCTTGATGGTGAACCGGGTATGGAGCGGTTTTAAGGCGACCACCATCTGAATGGTCGAGCAATTCGGATTGGCGATGATCCGGCGCCAGTTCGGGCGGGCGACGAATTTATCCAGCACCTCCGGATTCACTTCAGGCACGACCAGCGGCACATCCGGGTCCATCCGAAAATGGCTGGTATTATCGATCACAATGCACCCGCTCGCGGCGGCGCGCGGCGCATGGATCGCCGAAATGGCGGCGCCGGGCGAAAACAGAGCAAAATCAGTGCCGGTAAAATCAAACGTTTCGAGATTCTTGACGGTGAGCACTTGATCATCGCCAAAGCTGACCAACTGACCCGCCGATCGCGGCGAGGCCAAGGCCACGACTTCTCTGACCGGGAAATTCCGCTCAGCCAGCGTTTTCAGCATTTCGCGACCCACCGCACCGGTTGCGCCGACGACGGCAACTTTAAAACTCATGGTTTTGCTCCGAATTTCCACATAGAATTAGCGAACGCCGCTTGATTGCGCAACAACATGTCGGCTGATCAGATCAGCGCCGCACGCAGGAGCGCCGCCTGTTGCGGCCAATCGGGCAATGTCTGGCTATGCGCATAGGCGTGCGCGCCAAGTGCCGCGCGCAGCGACGGGCAGAACACCAATCGGCGCAGCGCCTTGCCATATTGGGCGACATCATCGACCGGCGCGATGATGCCGCAGGCGGCGGGCACCAAGCTCCCGGCGGCACCGCCATTGGTAATGGCAATCGGCAGGCCACGCGCCAGCGCCTCCGCAATCGCCATGCCAAAACCTTCAAAGCGGGTGGCCAGGGCGAACAGATCAGCTTGCGCCCATGCGGCATCGAGTTCAGCGCCAGCGAGGGCAGGGCGGAGCGAAACCCGCGCGCCAAGCCCCAGCGTATCGATCAGCTCAACAATCTGCGCGTGGTAAGCCGCGTCGCGTGGCGCGCCCGCCAGGATCAGATGCCAGTCCAAATCCGTGAGGGTCGCGAGGGCTTGGAGCAAAATCTCATGACCTTTGCGCGGCGCAAACGTGCCCAGGCTCAACACGGTGCAGGGGCTGCCATCCGGCTGGGCAGGATCGAGCATGCGGCGTGGCTGGCGGTCGGTGCCGGGGGTGATCACGCTGATGTGCGCGGGATCGACGCAGAATTCATGGGCAAGCCGCTCGGCAATCGGCGCACTCGCCGCAATCACCCGCCGGAAACCCTGCAAACAATGACGTTCCAGCGCCCGCAGCGCGACGCGCTCCGGCTCCGGCGTGCCAGGTTCAAGCGCGCTGGGGTGATGGATCAGCACGCAGGCCCCGCGCGCTTGCAAGGGCGCGATGCTCTCGCCGAGCAAACGCAGCGCGCTGCCCTCAACCAGGATCGCGGCATCCTTGGTGATGGTCTCGGCGAGATCAGGCGGCGCCAGCCGATCCAACGCGATGATCTCAATGTCATCGCCAGCCTGCTCAAACGCGGCCAGCATCCGGCGATGATAAAAGGACGCGCCAGAGACGGTGATGAAAGGGGCTTCGGTCACGAGGGTCACATGCATGCGTTTGCCTTGCCACCATCCGGCGTCGGAGGCAAAATTGAGAGCAACATCCGATCAGATAGAATCGTCTGATCGGATAAACTTGCTCGCCAAAACAAGGCTCTAAGCGCGCGTGGCCAGCGCGACGGCCCGGACCGGCTTGTTCTGCAGCGCCCCATAATTGGTGAAGCTGGCATCTTCATCAAGCGCGTGGAGCACGGTGGCAATGACGGCATCTTGCGCGACGATTGCCCGTGCGAGCCCGTCGCGATTATCGGAGATTGCCCGATCCAGCGGATCCCAGAGCGGGCGGAGTATGCGCGCCAATTCTGCTTGATCGAACCCGGTATCGCTTGTCGCCGCCGCCCAGGCCCGCTCAAACCGACGAATCGCCTCGCGCTTCGCCTCCAGCGCATCATTCATCGCAGCCCAATTTTGCAAAGCCACGGCGGCCGTTTCTTGATTGAGGCAGGCGGTCAGGGTGGTGGCGCTCACGGTCAGCGCTTGCAGAGCAGGATGGGTCATTGCGGCAGCCTTGATCTAGGGTTTGGGATGGGTGGGTTGGGCCGATTCCGTGAGGGAGGCTTCAATGGCAGGGGCGAGGCCAAGTCCGCCGCGCGCCTCCATATCGCTTGCCACCGCTTGCAGAAAAATCGGCTGAAACGCCTGAAATTGCTTGCCCGCGCCAAAAGGGGCTTCGGCATGACCCATGGTTTGAAACATCGGCTTGAGGAACTGCGCGATCGCCATCGCTTCAAATTTTTTAGCCTCGGCGTGGATGGCTTGCGGGGTTTGCGCCGGGGCCTGGAGCCGGTGGAGCGCTGCCGCGACGGGTTTGATCATTCGACCACCAGCTTCGCTTGCAAGGCGCCATCCGCCTTGATCGCCTGCAAAATGCCGATCATATCGTGCGGCGCCACGCCCAGCGAATTAAGCCCCGCGACCAACTCGCGCAGACTGACGCTGCCATTGAGAATATCCATGCGTTTTCCTTTGCCTTTGCTCACTGAGATTGATGTTTGGGCGGTCGTCACGGTTTTGCCCGCCCCAAACGCATTGGGCTGACTGACTTCTGGCGTATTGGTGACGCGCACCGTCAGATCACCTTGCGCGATGGCGACGGTGCTGATCCGCACATCGGCCCCCATCACGATTGTGCCAGTCGATTCATCAACCACCACCGTTGCCGGGGTTGATGGCTTGACGCGCAGCTCCTCAATGGCCGTCAGATCGGTCACCACCTCGCCTTTCGGGAGCGCGAGCGTGATGGTGCGCGGATCATCAACCGTGGCAACGCCGCCGCCAAGCTGGTGATTGATCACCCGTGCGATGCGGGCGGCGGTGTTGAAATCAGGGTTGCGCAGCTCCAATTTTGGCGATGTTTCGCCAGCGAGATTAAAATTCACCGAACGCTCAACAATAGCGCCGTTGGTAATTCGCCCCACAGTTGGCACGCCTTGGGTGAAGGAGGCATTGGCGCCCTGTGCAGCAATCGCGCCGGTCACCAGCGAGCCTTGGGCCACCGCGTAAACCTGCCCATCCGCCCCCAAGAGCGGGGTGACCAGCAAGGTGCCGCCAGTGAGATTTTTGGCATCGCCCAGCGCCGAAACCGTCACATCGATCTGCTCACCGCTATGGGTGAAGGCGGGCAGATTGGCGGTGACCATCACCGCCGCCACGTCCTTGGTTTGCAGCGAGGCTGCTTGGTCTTGGGTGTTGACGCCGAGCCGCTCAAGCATGCCAATCAGCGATTGCTTGGTAAAAATGGAATTATTAAGCGAATCGCCTGTGCCGTTGAGCCCGACAACCAGCCCGTAGCCGACGAGTTGGTTGTTGCGGATGCCTTGAATGTCGGTGATGTCCTTGATCCGCACCTGCGCGTGCGCCGAGCCGATGATCGACGCGAGCGCGAGCAAGGCAAGCGTCAGCGCCGGAACCCGAGCCAGCCAGCGCACCAAGCGGGAGAAAAAAATCGTTCGCATGAATCGGGTTATGGCAGGGAAAAGTTAACAATTTACCGCTAAAATCGCCCGGTGTTCGCGATAACGGCAAATTTTAATGGGTGAACGGCGATGAGTATGATCAGCGGTGTGCGGGCGGCGGAGCGGGCGCGCTTGGGTATGGTGCGCGGCAAGCCATCGGTTGGGGGGTTCCAAATGCCGCCAATCACCGAAGCCGCCACGCCGAATGTGGCGCCGCTCGGGCTGGGTGGCGTGCTGGCGCTGCAGGATGACGGCTCGCCGGTGCTGCGTGATCGGTTGGCGCGGCGGGGCGGTGAGCAGGTTTTAAGCGCCCTAGACGCGATCCAATTGGCATTGCTGGACGAGGCCAAGGGTGGCTTGGGGGTGCGGTTGAGTGCGCTCGATCAGGCTTTAGCGGCGATGAGCGCGCCCGCCGACCCGGCTTTGGTGCCGATTTTGGCGGAAATCAAGCTGCGTGCGCAGGTGGAGTTGGCGCGGCGTCGGTGTGTGCAGGCGGCTTTATTGGAAAAATCATGACCGGATGATGAAGACCCTCGGAAGTGGCTTGGCTGATCAACAGGGCATCGCTATAAGCCGCGACAGATAGCGCTGGCAGTGTCTTCCCCTGCCGCGCAAGTCGGAGGATTGGCGTTCATGTTGGTTACTTTAGCACCTGACTATATGCCGAGTGATGACGAAGACTATATGAATCCGATGCAAATCGAGTTCTTCCGGCAGCGTTTGCTGCGCTGGCGGAGCGATTTGCTGATGGAGGCAAACGGCACCTTGGCCAGCTTATCCGAGGGCGGGATTCATGAGGCGGACGTGACGGATCGCGCCAGCGTGGAGACCGACCGGGCGTTGGAGTTGCGCACGCGTGATCGGGCCCGCAAGCTGATCGGCAAGATCGATCAGGCGCTCGGTCGCCTCGATTCCGGGCAATATGGCTATTGCGAGGAAACCGGCGAACCCATTGGTATTCGCCGCTTGATGGCGCGCCCCATCGCCACCTTGTCAATCGAAGCCCAAGAACGCCATGAGCGCCAGGAGCGCATCCAGCGCGACGACTGATTAAGCAACGGCATCCGGCGGGGCGGCACGAAAAAATTAGGTCTGTGGGCGGGGCTGCCGTAATTGGGCGGCTTCGGCGGCGAGTTCACTAATCCGCGTCCAGTTTTG
>JAKBBY010000181.1 GCA_021808315.1 Pseudomonadota bacterium
GCTGCTCAAAGAATGACTGACCCTTGGTAATCACCGCTGACGCATATAATGCCTTGATCGAAGGCGCCCCATCGCCCACCGCCGCCGGTGCCGCACTCGCCACCGCCGTCGTCGCCGACGGCAATGGGATCGGATTGGCCGATAACGTGCGCAAATACGCAATCACATCCGCCCGCTGCACATCATTCTTAATGCCCGGATACCCCATCCGTGTGCCCGATGCGAATGTCTGCGGATCGAGCAGCCATTCATTCATTTTCTGGTAGCCCCAATTCCCCTTGGCAACTTTTTCCACCGCCGAGGAGAAATGATACCCGGCATGCGCAAACATCGGCGCACCCATCACGCCATAGAGATTAGGCCCCACCCCGTTCGCACCACCTTGATTGACGCTGTGACAGGCCGAGCATTGCTGCTGCACGAAAGCCGCACCTTTTTTCACATCGGCCTTCAAGATCAAACCATTGATCGAGGGAATCGTCGCCGCCGCCGGAGCCGTGCTCGCCGCCGCGACCACTGGCTTTGGCGGTGCCTTGCTGGCGGTGAGGAAGTCGGCAATATGCACGCCGATCCAAAGCACCAATCCGGCCGACAGCACGCCGCCCGCGATCTTGTTAAACAATAGCGGATCACGTTTGCGCCCCGCTTCTCCGTTGTGCTGCGAACTCATGCGAACCTTGTTTCCCTGCTCTATCGAGGTTTTGACCGGAAGATGTATAGCGATTTAGGAAAGTGACACAAGCGACGATACCCCAATATCAGGGAGGCTCCAATCTCAACGCCGATAATTTTGATCCCCGCCCGGCTCGGCTCCACCCGCCTGCCGAACAAGCCTTTGGCCGATATTCATGGCAGCCCGATGATCGTGCATGTGCTGCGCCGCGCCCAGCAAGCCGCCCTCGGCCCGGTCGTGGTCGCCTGCGCCGAACCCAGCATCGCTGACGCAATCACCGCCGAAGGCGGCACCGCCCTCCTGACCAACCCGGATCTCCCCAGCGGCTCGGATCGCATCCACGCCGCCCTGCACCAATTCGACCCCGATAATAAATACAATATTATCATCAATCTACAAGGCGATCTTCCAACCATTGACCCCACCAGCCTGCACGCTCTGCTCAGCGTGCTCGCCCACCCAAGCTACGACATCGCCACCCTGGTCGCCCCGATCACCACCGAGGCCGAGCGCGAGGCCGAGTCGGTGGTCAAAGTCGCCTGCGCCTTTGCCGATCAGAACCCGATCGCCGCCGCTCTCTATTTCAGCCGCGCCGCAATCCCCGCAGGCCCCGGCCCGCTTTGGCATCATGTCGGCGTCTATGCCTATCGCCGCGCCGCCCTCGATCAATTCGTCGCCAGCCCTCCCAGCCCGCTCGAACAGCGCGAAAAACTCGAACAGCTCCGCGCCCTCGAACTCGGCCTGCGCATCGGTGCCGCGCGCATCGCCAAACCCCCTTTCGGCGTGGACACTCTTGACGATCTGCATCGCGCCCGCGAGGAACTCGCCCCATGACCGCCACCCCGCCTCTATCCGGCCCGATCGCCTTTCAAGGCTCGCACGGCGCCTATTCCGATCTCGCCTGCCGCACCGCCTATCCGGGCGTGCCCACGCTCCCTTGCCAAACCTTCGAAGCCGCTATCGAGGCGGTATTGCAGGGTGACGCCGCCCTCGCGATGCTTCCCACCGAAACCTCCCGCGCCGGGCGCGTGCCGGACATGCACGCTTTACTGCCGCATTCCGGCCTCTCGATCATCGCCGAACATTTCCAACGGGTCGAACATTGCCTGCTCGGCCCGAAAGGGGCGGACATCAATGCCGTGCAGCGCATCCATTCGCACGCCGTCGCGCTCGGCCAGGTGCGCAATTTGATCCGCGATCTGCGCGCCGTCTCGGTGATCGAGGCCGATACGGCGGTCTCCGCCGAACTGGTCGCCCGCTGGAACAACCCGCAAGACGCCGCCATCGCCTCCGCCCTCGCCGCCGAAATTTACGGGCTCGATGTACTGCGCCCCAACGTCGAAGACGCCCCGCACAACACCACCCGCTTTTACGTGATGGCCCGCACCCCCAGGCTACCGCCGCCCGATGCCGAAAACCTGATGACCAGCTTTGTCTTTCGCGTGCGCAACGTGCCCGCCGCCTTGTTTAAAGCCCTCAGCGGCTTTGCCACCAACGGCGTCAACATGACCCGCCTGGAGAGCTACATGGTCGGCGGTCAATTCGCCGCCACCCAATTTCTCGCCGAAATCGATGGCCATCCCGAACAGCACGCGGTTCGCCTCGCCCTCGAAGAGCTCGATTTTTTCTCCCGCGAAATCAACATCCTCGGCGTCTATCCCGCCGCACCCTTCCGCATCGCCCAACGCGCCGCCCGCCTCGGCAGCGATTAATCAGACACGGCCCGATTTTGTTATACGCCTGTTAATCAATCTCTGATAGCATTCCGGAATGATCATCTCATCACCCGGTTAAGGCGTCATGCAACCCGATCCTCTGGCCCCCACCCTCGGTATCGCGATCACCCAAACCGTGACGCTCGATTGGTTCGAGCCGATCACCGAACCGGCTGCGGATTGGAGTGCCGCGCAAAACTGGTCAGACGGCCAACTCCCCGGCACCGGCATGACCGGCGTGATCGATGGGGTCTGGGCGTCAATCGATCCGGGCGTCACCCTCAATGCCAACATCCTGCTGCAATCGGGCACCAGCGCCGCAGGCCTGACCGGGACCAGCGCCGCAGGCCTCATCGGCAATGGCGGCGCCATCGCCTTCGGCACCACCAATCACCTCTCGGTGGTCGGCACCGCCGATCTGTTCGCCCAAGATTCCCTGGTCAATCAAGGGGTCATCGCCCTCGCCCCCGCCGCCAACATGGATCTTGTGGTGGATCTCGGCGCCATCTCCGGCCTGCCCGGTGCCGCCCCGCCCTATTTTGCCAATAACGGCCTGATCGAGATCAATCCCGGCGCCACCCTCGCCCTCACCGGCACAGAACTCGAAAATTCCGGCATCATCGCGCTCAAGAGCGGCACCCTCACCATCCAAGACGGCGCAGTGACCGATCAATCCAGCATCGAAGGCACGATCAGCCTCGCGGGCAGCGCGTCCGCCCGTTTCAATGACGCCGTCAGCGCCCAAATTTTCGCCTTCGCCCCCAATTCCCGCGCCACCCTCACGTTGGATGACGTCACCATCGGCACCACGCTCACCGTGCCCGGCTTTGGCGCGTCGGATCAGCTGTTACTCCCCAACCTGCCCAACGCCACGGTCGAACTTACCGGCAGCCTCGCCACCCTCATCCCGATCAGCGCGGTCAACGCGCAAAACCCCGCTTGCTTCGTGGCTGGCACCGAAATCCTCACCCCGCGCGGCCATGTTGCGGTCGAAAATCTCACGCTTGGCGATCACATCATCACCCGCCTTGGCACTATCCGCCCGATACGCTGGATCGGCCAGCGCCGCATCACCCATCACGGCCAAAAACTCCCGCCCGCCCTCGCGCCGGTGCGCATCCTGGCCGACGCGTTCGGCCCCGGCATGCCCCGGCGCGCCTTATCCCTCTCGCCCGATCACGGGATCTATTTCGAGGGGGCGCTCATCCCCGTCAAACATCTGATCAACGGCGCCACCATCACCAACGCCAACCCGCCGCAGAACGTGCATTATTTCCATCTCGAACTGGATCGCCACGATATCGTGCTGGCCGAAGGATTACCCTGCGAGAGCTATCTCGATACCGGCAATCGCAGCGCCTTTGAAAATGGCGCGGCGCATTTTGGCCGCCGCAAAAGCTGGGATCACGATGCCGCCGCCCCGCTCTGCACCCAAGGCAAAACCCTGCAAAAACTCCGCACCAGCCTGCTCGCCCGCGCCCAAGCCAGCGGCTTTTCCCGCCATTTCGTGACCGATCTCACCGTGACGGTCGATGGTCTCGCCGCCAAACCCTTGCTGAGCACCCCCCTCACCCGCCGCTTTGCGTTGCCGCCGCGCCACAGCGATCATGCCGAAATTCGCTCCGGCTATTTTGCCCCCGCCGCGTTCGATCCCGAGTCGGATGATTGGCGGCAACTCGGCATCGCGCTCGTCGGTCTGCGCATCGGGCGCACCCGCTTCGCCCCTGATCATCTGGCCCGATCCGGCTTTCACCCGCGTGACGCGGGCGATCCAGCCCTCTGGACCGATGGCATGGGCATCATCGCCCTGCCCCGGCGCGCGCAGCGTCTCACGCTCGAACTTGCCGCCCTGCCCCTGGCTTGGCGATCGGATGCCCTACCGCGATAGCGTGCCGCGCCATCGCCAAATAGGCCTCCGGCGGCACCGTCTCCGCCCGGCGCTGCGGATCAATCCCGGCAACCTCCAGGAGCGGCACCGCATCAATCGCCCGTAACGACGCGCGCAGCATTTTCCGCCGCTGGCCAAAGGCGCAAGCGGTAATCCGCGCCACCACCTCCAACACCGCCCGCTCCGGCACCTCGGCGCGCGCGAGCAACCGCACCACCGCCGATTCCACCTTCGGTGGCGGCACAAACGCCGAGGCCGGCACCTGCATCACCAGATCCGCCTGCACGGTCAGCCCCGCCAATACCGCAAGCCGCCCATAGGACGGCTCCCCGGCCTTCGCCACAATGCGCTGCGCCACTTCCGCCTGGAACATCAGCACCATGATTTGAAACGAGTCCGCCTGGGTCAGCCAGTCCACCAACAAGCCAGTACCGACATTATAGGGCAGATTGGCAATAATCGCGCGCGGTGCTGCAACCAATCCCGCCAGATCAAGGCTCATCGCATCGGCCTCGATAATCCGCAGCCGCCCCGGATGCTCGC
>JAKBBY010000182.1 GCA_021808315.1 Pseudomonadota bacterium
AACGCCACTTAATCCGCATGGGCTTGAGCCGATTGGCGATATTCATTCGCCATCGGACCTGGTGCCTGAAGCCGAATGCGGGGATCTGATCTGGCGATGCATAATTTGCCTGCGCTAAAATTTTGGCGGATGGCGCTTCAGTGTGACGTGGGTCACAGATTTTGACATCCTCCATGCCCTAATTCTTGGTGACCGAGTGAAACACCAAGACGGTTGAACGGAGGGCGATGATGAAAAACTTTTCTGAAAATCAAGCGGTTCAGAAGAGCATGATCAAACCCTACTGGACGCTCGCCGAGCTTTGGCCATTTCTATTGGCTGTTTTGCTTATTATTGGGTTTTGCCTCTCTGGAGGCGCGCTGCACAGATAATCAAGTTTAAGTCGCGTCCAAGACTTGGGCAGGTTGATGACGCGGCGACGATATTTAACCGGGCCAAGCGCTGTTTGGTCGGGGCTCCCGCGATAATAGGACTGAGAATTCGACTCAACGTGTTCTCAAGCGCTATGATTTTAGAGGCTAGGAAACCGGTTCGCATTGCGGACCGGTTTTTTTTTGATCATATGCTAAATCCATTAGCCAAATCGGGGGTGCGTGATGAGATTAAACACATGAGCACAACGGTGCGTGACGCGCGGCAGTTTTTGGCCCGAACCGATTTGTTTAGTTCTTTCAGTGACCATGATTTCGATGTGTTGCTGTCTTGCGCGCGCGAGCGAGCGATGCGCCGTGACGAGGTTCTGTTCCAGCGCGGCGATCCGGGCGTCTCAATGATGGTGATCTTGGCGGGCGAGGTGCGGATCATTCTGCCGGGTGAGCAGCGTGACGATCAGGTTTTGAACCGGTTATCGGCGGGGGCGGTTTTCGGCGAGATTGCGTTGTTCGATGGCAAGCCGCGTAGTGCCGATGCTGTTGCTGCGACGAATGGACGATTGCTGGTCATTGAGCGATCAGCGATGTTGCAGGTTTTGGAGCGGGATGGCGCGTTTGCCCGCCGCGTGATTGAGATTGTCTGCCTGCGGCTGCGCGCAACCTTGTCGCAATTGGATGCTTTGTTGTTTCAAGACGTGCAGAGCCGGATCATCGGCCATTTGGCACAGCTGGTCGAACAGCGCGGGATCGATCGGGTCGATATCACTCAGAACGAGCTCGCCCGCGTGGTCGGCGCCGCGCGCGAGACGGTGAACCGTAAACTCCAAGAGATCGAGGCCGCCGGGCTGATCACGCTCGCGCCGGGGCGGATTTTAATCCGCGATTCGGCCCGCTTGCGCGGGTTGGTGCTGGGCCGTTTTGCGCTGCGGTAAGAAAATGGACGATCTGCTGCTTAGCCGCCAAAATAGCCGGGCAAAATTTTGGTATGCGTGCTCGCAGGGTTCTCGGCCAGCAATTTCGGATCTGTGGTCACGATAATCCGCCCGGCCATCGGATCACCAAAGCCGTGAACGCCCGGACGCACTTTGGCGACGAAGCGGTCACCCGGCTCTTGAGCGATGATGGCATGCACCGAGCAATAATAATCATGAATGCCCTGATGCTTGAAGCTGATGCTGTAGGTCGCAACCTTGTGACCAGCCCCCTTGGTCCCCGCAACGGCGCCGTCAAACCGTTTGCTGGTCGCGCCGGTAACCGGATTATAGCCAATGATCGTATGACCACCCGTATCTTCATTCACGAAAATCACGGTCTGGCCGGGGGCTGCGAACACGGTGCGCTCCAAAAACATATTGGCGCCGTTCATATGGACATAGATTGGCTTACCGGGGGCTTTAACCGACATGGCAGCGGGCCGGACAAAAGCGCTGCGCGACGCGGCGGGGTGATGCAAGGCGGGTGGCGTATGCAACATCGGAAACTCCTGCGGATGGGGCTGATGGATCAGCCGGTGGACATCGGGGCGCTAGGCACCACGATAGGTTGATGCGGAATGCTAACGGCAGGGAATTGTGATTGGGATGCGAGGTCGATCCAGCTATTGCCGATCAACACTTCGGACTGGCTGAACCGCGCCTTATAAGCCATTTTCGGGCTTTCAGGCACCCAATAGCCCAGATAAACGTAAGGTAGCTTTAATTCCTGCGCGCGGGTGACCAACCAAAGAATGGCCTGCGTACCCAGTGAGCGGCGCGGCAATTCCGGGGCGTAAAATGAATAAACGGCGGAAAGCCCATCGGTCAGCCGATCAGTCAGGCAACCGCCGATCAACCGGTCTTCCTTATCGCGAAACTCAACCAACCATGTTTCAATCGGCGTGTCTTCAACCATGGCGCGGTAATCATAAAAACTCATCGACGCCATATCGCCATCGCCGTGGCGGGTGCGCTGATAGCGCTGGAACAGCAGAAATTGCTCACCCGTCGCGCGCGGCGGCATCTCATAGGCGTGCAGATCAGCATTGGCAGCGGCGATGCGCCGTTGAGTGCGGCTTGGCACGAATTCGGCGGCGCGAATGCGAATGGGAATACAGGAGCGGCAACCCGGACAAACTGGCGCATATGCGATATTGTGGCTGCGCCGAAAGCCGCCCCGCGAGAGCCGATCATGCAGCGAATCAGCATTGAGACCGGCCAGATCCGTGACCACTTTGCGCTCGGTTCGGCCCTCGACATACGGGCAGGGCAGGGAGGCTGTGGTATAAAAAAACTGCGGTGCCTGACGGGATCGGTAGGTCATGCGGCGATCTGACGTAATTGATCGGTCATGCGCGGCACAGATCTCACCACGATGACCGATAAATTCGCGCGACCATGCAGCGGGTCCGGCAAGGCCAATTGATCATTCAACGTCCCGTCATAATCCGTTCAACCAATTCCTTCACCGAAGGAATGAAGCCATTAGAATAGAACGGATCGCGCGCGAAGCGGTAGCCATTATGGCCGCTAAACATCAAATTGTGATCGACTGAGGCAGGATCGTCATGATCGTGAATAATATCCTGCAGGGTCTTTTGGATGCAAAAGCTGCGCGGGTCAGCCTTTTTGCCATTATCGTAATCCGGCCCTTCCTGCGACCAGTTGGAGAACCGGCAATGCGAAAGACAGCCCATGCAATTCACCTGGTCGTGCCGGATCGCTTCGGAGGCTTCCGGCGTCACAAACACCATGGTTTGATCTGGGGTGCGCAACGCTTCTGAATATCCCTGCGCCATCCAGGCCTGGGCGCGGCTGAGATCGCCCGGCGTCACGTAAATAATGCGCTGGCGCGGCCCAATCGGCAATTCGGCAGTATGCTCGCCGACAGCTTCGGTGGTGTAGGGGATTTGCCGTTCTGAGCGCGCGCGCAAATCACCGATGAAATCATTATTCACCGCACTCGAATAAAATCCGGTCGGTGAAAACCGGTTGAGGAAAATATCGCCCTCTTGCAGCGTCAGGAGGCGCTGTTTCCACGCATCGCTGATCGGGCTTTCTTGGGTCAGCAGCGGGCGGGTACCAAATTGAAACGCAATTGGGCCGAGTTCGGGATTATCGATCCAATCTTCCCATTCTTCGAGCCACCAAACGCCACCGGCCATGATGATCGGCGTCTCACCGAGGCCGAATTCGCGCATTTGCTTGCGTAGCGCAATCACCCGCGGCAGCGGGCTTTCCGGCTTGGTTGGGTCTTCGCCATTCGAGAGGCCGTTATGGCCGCCAGCCAGCCACGGGTCTTCATACACAACGCCACCGAGCAGGTCTGAAACCCGGTGATAGGCGCGGCGCCAGAGCGCGTTGAAGGCGCGGGCGGAAGAAATGATCGGGTAATAATGCACGTTGAATTTAGCCGCGATTTCCGAGAGCCGATACGGCATACCGGCCCCACAGGTGATGCCGTTGATCAGGCCTTTGGCCCCTTCAAGAATGCCGGTGATGACCCGCTCTGCGCCGCCCATTTCCCAGAGGATATTGGCATTGATCCGGCCTTGGCCGTTCGAGGATTCATAGGCCCGTCGCGCCTGCACAATGCCGCCTTGAATGGCGTAGGCGATGAGTTCTTCGTGGCGGTCGCGCCGTGTGCGGCCATGATAAATCTGCGGAATCGGCTTGCCGTTGGCATCATAGCTGTCGGCATTGACCGCGCTGATCGTGCCAACACCACCGGCGGCGGCCCAATGGCCGGCCGAGAGACCATTCGAAACTGCAACGCCTTTGCCACCCTCCACCAGGGGCAGGACATCGACGCCGCCCATGCGGATGGAGTTGATCGCCTTCATAATTCGCTAGACCCATTCTCTCAACGCGTCATTAACCCAAAAGCGGGCAGACAGCCGACGCATGCCGCTGCGAGATGATATCGTCGCAGTATACCACAGACGCTACTGGATATCTATCGGCCCGCTTCGTCATTCCGCAAGTGCCGGTAGCGCATCCACCCTGATTTGCGCAACGCGCAGGCAGGACAATCATCGCAGCCATAGCCCCATTCATGCAGATGGCGTCGATCACCCCGGTAGCAACTATGCGAGAGCACCCGAATCGCCTCAACCAAGCCCGCCCCGCCGCGACGCTCAGCGAGGCGCCAGGTGGCCGCTTTATCGAGATACATCAAGGGCGTGTCGATCAGGATGGGCCGATCCAGCCCCAGGGTCAGCGCCGATTGCATCGCGGCCATCGTGCTCGCACGGCAATCGGGGTAGCCCGAATAATCGGTCTCGCACATCCCGCCGACCACGGCCTGCACATCACGCCGATAAGCGAGGGCTGCCGCATAGGTCAGAAACAACAGGTTGCGGCCCGGCACAAAGGTGCTGGGCAGGCCCGATGCGGTGAAGGTGATTTCCATGGCGCTGGTCATCGCGGTTGCGCCGAGTGCGGTGAGCGCCGGTTCGATATTC
>JAKBBY010000183.1 GCA_021808315.1 Pseudomonadota bacterium
AATGATGCGCCGGAAAAATGCCGGGTGATGGCGCGGCGGGCTTCGATTGTGAGTTTTGTGGTGTTGCTGGTGTTCGGCATTGCCGGTGAGGCGCTGTTGCGGGTGCTAGGGATTGGGATTCCGGCGTTGCAGATTGCCGGTGGTGCACTGTTGTTTCTCTCGGCCAAGGACATGGTGACGGCGAAGCATGAATTGCGCTCGACCGATGAGGAGCGCGCGGCGGTGACGGCGACCGGCGAGGATATTAGCGTGTTTCCGCTGGCGATTCCGCTGATTGCCGGGCCGGGGGCGATGACCACGATGATTTTGCTGCACGCCAAGGCGGGGTCTGATTTGGTCGCGATTATTGCGGTGACGCTGGCTTTGGCGGCGCTGATTATCGGCACCTTCATGGCGATGCGCGCCTCACGGCTACTCGCGCATTTGACCGGGGCGACCGGGGCGAGCGTGATGGGGCGGGTGCTCGGAATTTTGGTGGCGGCGTTGGCGGCGCAATTTATGATTGAGGGGCTGCGCACCGCGCTGCATCTATAACCCTGCGTTGTGGTTGGGCGGGTTTTACATGCCAATTCGATGATTTATCAAGGCGATGCAGATTAACATTTTGTTGACCAGCGCGAAAATCTGCGGCAGAGAGATGGGTTTGGAGGAGCATGATTATGACGCGATCCGAACTTGTGGCGGCGTTGGCGGAAGAGCATCGGCATCTGACCCTGGGCGATATTGAGCGGGTGGTCACGGCGATTTTTGACGAGATGACGGCGGCGTTGGCGGAAGGCGGACGGGTTGAGCTGCGCGGCTTCGGGGCGTTTTCGGTGAAGCGGCGGCGCGCGCGGGTGGGGCGCAATCCGCGCACCGGGCAGATTGTCGATGTTGCGGAGAAGAGCGTGCCGTTTTTTCGGGCGGGGCGCGAATTGCGCGAAATGGTCAATGCGGGTAGCCCGGCGAAGGCCCGCTCATCCCGACCGGCCCCGCGCGATGGAGTTTCCCTCTGAAAACCGTTCGATTGATTTTTGGCGCGCTGGTTATTTTGCTGCTGGCGATATTTTTGCTCTCCAACCGCGAGGCGGTGCCGGTTGGGTTTTGGCCGCTGGGCACGCTGGCCGAATTGCCGCTGAGCGTGGTGACGCTGGTGGCCTTGGTGCTCGGCGTGCTGGTGGGGCTGCTCTGGCATTTGCCTGCACGGATGGGGGCGACGCGGCGGGCGAAGCGGGCTGAGAAGCAGATTGCCAGCCTGCAGGCGGCCAGCACGGTGAAGCCTGTGGAGATCCCGCCCGCGCGCCCTGGCGCGTGATGCAATCATCCCGGCTGATCGCCGCGATTGATACGGCGGAGGCGATCCAAGCGACCCGGCTGGCTGCGATGCTGCGCCCGCATGTGGGGCTGATCAAGCTGGGGCTTGAGGCGTTTTGCGCGCAGGGGCCAGGCTGTTTGGACTGGGCCGCGGGCGCGCCGGTGTTTTTGGATTTGAAGCTGCACGATATTCCCAACACCGTGGCCGGGGCGGTGCGGGCGTTGCTGCGCCGCCCGCCCGCGATGCTGACGCTGCATGCGCAGGGCGGGCCAGCGATGATTGCGGCGGCGCGGATGGCGGCGGACGCGGCGGGGGCGGCGCGACCCATGTTGCTCGCGGTGACGGTGCTGACCAGCCTGACGGGTGCGGATTTGGCAGCAACCGGGGTGATGGCGACGCCGCGCGAGCAGGTGTTGCGCCTGGCCGGGATGGCGCTGGAGGCGGGCGCGGACGGGCTGGTGTGCAGTGCGGCGGAGATTGGCGCGATCCGCGCAGCGTTTGGCGCTCAGCCGATTTTGGTGGTGCCGGGGATCCGGCCGGCAGGATCGGCGCTCGATGATCAGGCGCGCACGGCGACGCCGGAGGCGGCGATGGCGGCGGGGGCTGATTATTTGGTGGTCGGGCGACCGATCACGCAAGCGGCGGACCCGGCGGCGGCGGCTTTGGCCATCGCATCTGCCATGGGCGCTGCGATGGGATCGGCGGGTGCGGGGCGATGATTGCGGTGAAGATTTGCGGGATTAATAGCGAGGAATCGTACCGGGCGGCGGTGGGGGCTGGGGCGACTTGGCTCGGTTTTAATTTTTTCGCCCGTTCACCGCGCCTCGTGACGGCGGCGCAGGCGGCGGCGATCGCCGGGGCCGATTGGGCGCCGCGCGTGGGGTTGTTTGTCGAGCCGGAGGATGCGGCGATTTGTGCGGTGCTGAGTGTCTGCCGGTTGGATGTGGTGCAGCTTTATGCCAGCCCCGCGCGCTGCCGGGCGGTGCGCGAGATGTTTGGTGTGCCGGTTTGGCGGGCGGTGGGCGTGAGGTCGCCTGCGGATTTGCCGCAGGATGATGAGGGGTTGGACGGGTTTGTGATTGAGGCGAAGCCGCCCGCCGGGGCGGACCGGCCCGGTGGCAACGGGGTGCAGCTTGATTGGGCGATGCTGCGTGGCTGGCAATCGCCCGCACCGTGGCTGTTGGCGGGCGGGCTGAATGTCGCGAATGTTGCGCAAGCGGTGGCCGCGAGTGGCGCGCATGCGGTGGATGTGGCGTCCGGCGTGGAGACCGCGCCGGGGCAGAAATCGGCAGCACTGATTGAGGCGTTTGTGGTGGCGGCGCGTCAGGGCTGCGAGCGCGGGCAATAATAAGTCGCGCGGTTTGACTGCACGATGCGGGTGATGCCCGGACATTGCGGCGGGCCGGGGCATTGGGCGCAGGGCTGACCTGCGCGGTCATAGACGCGCCACGCATGTTGGAAATAGCCAAGCTCGCCAGAGGGTTGGGCATAGTCACGCAGGCTGGAGCCGCCCGCCGCGATGGCATCCTTGAGGGTTTCGCGGATGGCGGCGATCAGGGTGGTGAGCTGTTTGCGGCTGAGCTGATCGGCTGGGGTGGTGGGGTTGATGCGCGCCCGGTGCAGGGCTTCGCTTGCGTAGATATTGCCGATGCCCGCGATCAAGCCTTGGTCGAGCAGGGCGATTTTGATGGGGGTGGATTTGCGGGCGAGGGCGCGAGCCAGATAGGCCGGGGTGAGGCCGCGTTCCAGCGGTTCGGGGCCGAGTTTGGCGAGCAGCCAATGCTGGTTTTCGGCGTGGGTGGCCACCAGATCGAGCGCGCCGAAGCGGCGGGGATCGACAAAGCCGATTTGGCGGCCTGAGGCGGTGCGGAGCGTCAAATGCTGATGCGGTTGGGGCGCTTGATCGATGGTCATGCGGCCTGACATGCCGAGATGGATCAGCAGCGAGGCCCCGTGATCCAGGCGGAGCAGGATATATTTGCCGCGCCGACGAAACCCCGCGACCCGCGCGCCGGTGAGCGCTTGCACCACGCCATCGGGCACCGCCCAGCGCAAATCACGGCGGGCCAAGGCGGCGTGGGCGATGATGTGGCCGGTTAAGGCGACATCCAGCCCGCGCATGACGGTTTCGACTTCGGGGAGTTCCGGCATGATGGGTTTGAGGCTATAGACTGGGATGATGAGCGAGACCAGCATGAGCGATAGCGTTGATTTTGGCTTCTCCACGGTGCCGCGCGCGGAAAAATCCGCCCGGGTGCGCGATGTGTTCGACAGTGTTGCGCGGCGCTATGACATTATGAATGATTTGATGTCATTGGGCGTCCACCGGCTGTGGAAGCGTGATTTTGTCACCGCTCTGGGGCCGCGACCGCATTTGCGCTTGCTCGATTTGGCGGGCGGCACCGGGGATATTAGCTTTCAATGGCGCAGGCGGGGTGGCGGGCCGGTATTGCTGAGCGATATTAATGGCTCGATGTTGTCGGTGGGCCGGACGCGGGCGGAGAATCGCGGCTTGGTTGAGGGGATTTCCTGGCTGGTGACCGATGCCGAGGCGCTGCCGCTGGCTGATGGCGTGGTGGACCGGGTGAGCATGGCGTTTGGTTTGCGCAATTGCACCAATAAGGAGCGGGTGCTGGCCGAGGCGCTGCGGGTGCTCAAGCCGGGCGGGCGGTTTTTTTGCTTGGAGTTTTCCAAACTGCAAATTGCGGTGGCGGCCCCGCTTTATGAACGCTGGTCGTTCAAGGCGCTGCCCGAGATTGGCGCGCTGGTGGCCAAGGACCGGGATAGTTATCAATATTTGGCGGAGAGCATCAGGATGTTTCCCGATCAGGAGACATTGGCGCAGATGATGCGCGCGGCGGGGTTTGCGCGGGTGACATATCGGAATTTGAGCGGGGGGATCGCCGCGATCCATGCGGGTTGGCGGCTGTGAGTGCTTCATCCGACTTGGATGGCAAGCGGATTTTATTGATTATTACGGGTGGGATTGCCGCCTATAAGGCGCTGGAATTGATCCGGCTGTTGCGCCAAGCCGGGGCGCAGGTGCGCGCCGTGCTGACGCGGGGTGGGGCCGAATTTGTCACCGCGTTATCGGTGCAGGCTTTGTGCGAAGACCGCGTTTACACCGAGCTATTTTCGCTCACCGAGGCGAGTGAGATGGGGCATATTCAGCTTTCGCGCAGTGCGGATGTGCTGGTGGTGGTGCCGGCCTCGGCGGATATTTTGGCGAAAATGGCGGCGGGGCTTGCTGATGACCTCGCCAGCACCCTGCTGCTTGCGACCGACAAGCCGGTTTTGGTGGCCCCTGCGATGAATGTGCGGATGTGGCAGCATCCAGCAACGATGCAGAACATGGCGCAGTTGCGCGCACGCGGGGTGCAGGTGGTGGGGCCGGATGACGGGCCGATGGCGTGCGGCGAATTTGGGCCGGGCCGGTTGGCAGAGCCTGCGGTGATTTTGGAGGCGATTGCGACTTTGCTGCGCCCGGTGGGAAAACTTGCGGGTTATCA
>JAKBBY010000184.1 GCA_021808315.1 Pseudomonadota bacterium
CGACCAGGGTGGCGCGGGTTAGATTGGCATGGACTTGATTTTGGCTGACCGGCTGATGCGCAGGCCCGCAATGCAGGCCGGTGCCGGCGAGCGGACCAAAGCCATGCGCGGCGCTGGGCGGGGTGGTCGTTGCATGCGGCGCGGTCGCGCCAAGGGGTGCGGTGGTGTTCATGGTCGGTTTCCTCTCGCGGTCTCAAAATCAGCCGCAGCCCGGTTCAATGTGATTGGCGACCATCTCAGCCGAGACGCTGCCCAATCCGATCCGATCCGATCTGGCAATGCGCTGGGCAACTGTCAACCATGCGCTGCAGCATCGCCGCCTTGCGCCAGACGGACTATTTCTTGCCGCAATTCGGCTGGATTGGATAATTTTCGATCAAAATCAACGCGCAGGACCGCCTCATCCTTGGCGAGGTCAAAGCCATCCGGATCGAAGGCGGCGAGGCGCCAGCCGGGTTGGGCGTGACCCTGGCGGGCGGCAATATGATCGAGACGGTCAGGATCGAGCGTGGGCGGTTGCTCGCGCAGGGCTGCGAGCCAGGCCGGATCGGGCCGGAGATCAGCGGGATCGAGCGTCGCGGCGCGGGCGAAACCACCGACGAAGCGCGCCTCGGTGATCTCGATCCGGAATAAGCCGAAATCGGCGAAATCGGCATAAAGCCGGGCATAAGGGTGGATGGCGAGGTAGCGGGCGCGGTCCGTCGGGTCATCGCTGCGCCGGGCGTGGCCGGTTAATGATAGGCGCGGGCTGGTTTGTGGATTGGCCTCCAAGGCCGGGCCAACCAGCAGCAGGGCGCAAGCGCTGTGCTGCGCCAAGGCCTGGGTGTGGGCCGCGAGGGTGGAGAGCAGGAGCAATGGCGCGCCATCCGCCGCGATGGCGGGGGTGACCAAGGCTTGCAGGGGTCGATGATCGGCGATGACCGCCAAACTCGCGACCCGGCAGCCGCGCAACAGGCGGCGGGCGGCGCGATCGGTGGGTTCGGGTGCCACTTGCGTTGTCCTTCCATTCAAGTCACGTCTTAGCCAGATTCCTGCAAGACCCATTCCGGCAAAGCGAGCTCCATGAAACATACCATCGCCCTGGTCGATGACGACCGCAATATCCTTGAGAGTGTGCAAATGACCTTGGAACAAGAGGGGTTCATTGTACGCACCTATACAGATGGCGAATCGGCCCTGCAGGGTCTGCTCGCCAAACCCGCCGATTTGGCGGTGCTGGACATTAAAATGCCCCGCATGGATGGCATGGAAGTGTTGCAGCGGCTGCGCACCCGCTCGGCGATGCCGGTGATTTTTTTGACCAGCAAGGATGACGAGCTTGATGAGCTGATGGGGCTGCGGCTGGGGGCGGATGATTACATCACCAAGCCGTTCAGCCAACGTTTGTTGCTGGAGCGAATTCGCACCTTGTTGCGGCGCAATGAAACCTCGCGTGCGGAAGGATCGGGTGCCGCGCCGAGCGGGGTGATTACCCGGGGGCATTTGACGCTGGATGAGACCAAGCATCAATGTTTGTGGAAAGGGCTGGATATTCAGCTCACCGTGACCGAATTTTTGCTGGTCAAAGCCCTGGCGGCGCGGCCCGGCATGGTGAAGTCGCGCGATCAACTGATCGATGCGGCCTATGGGGAGAGCGTTTATGTGGATGACCGGACAATTGATAGTCACGTCAAGCGCCTGCGCAAAAAATTTCGCGCCTGCGATGAGGAGTTCGATCAGATCGAAACGCTCTATGGCATTGGCTATCGCTATAAGGAGGCGTGAGCGTCGTGCATTTGCGGCGCCGCCTTTCGCCGCTATTGCTGCGGATTCTATTGGTCAATGTGCTGCCTATCGCCTTGATCGTGGTGTCGTTGCTGTATCTCGATCAATATCAGCGGGGATTGCTGACCGCTGAGGTCACGGCGTTGCGCGAGCAGGCGCGGATTTATGCCGGTGCGCTCGCGGAATCGGCGCTGGAGACCAATGCGGCCAATCAGCAGGTGCTCAACCCGGATTTGGCGCGGCCTTTGCTCTATCGGCTGATTGCGCCCACACCGAATGCGCTTGCGCTGATTTACGGGCCTGACGGGCAGGTGGTGGCCAATTCGCGGGTGCGCGAAGGGCCGGGCGGGGCGATTATCACCGAGAAATTGCCGCAGGCCGCACCGCGCGGCTGGTTCGCCCGGCTGGTGAGCACGGTCTATGACCAGTTTTCCAGTTTTTTGCCGCGCGGGCATGAATTGCCGTCGGGGAGCGATGAGGCGCTGAAATCCGGGTGGCAACCCGGCGTGCGCGAGACGCTGCGCCTGACCACCAAAGCCACGCCGCATCATGAATCGCCGCCTTTTATTCGCCGCGCCCCGGATGGGCGGCTGCTGGTGACGGTGGCCGAGCCGATTGTGCGGGCGGGGCATGAGATGGGGGTGGTGTTGTTGACCCGCGAGGCCGGCGGGGTGGACCGGGCGGTGTTTTCGATCCGCGTGTCGATTTTGGGATTGTTTGGCGTGGCGATTGCGCTGACGATTTTGCTCAGCCTGTATTTGGCGCGCACGATTGCCACACCATTGCTGCGGCTGGCGCAATCGGCCACGCGGCTGCGCGAGGGGCGGGTGGCGATGGCCGAGCCGGTGCCGCCCAGCATCGCCGCGCGGCAGGATGAAATTGGCGCGCTGGCGCGGGCGCTCGAAAATTCGGCGCAGGCGCTGTGGGCGCGGATGGATGCGATTGAGCGGTTCGCCGCCGATGTGGCGCATGAGATTAAAAATCCGCTCTCCTCGATCCGCTCGGCGATTGAGACGATTGGGCGGATGAATGATCCGGCCCGCGCCGCGCGGCTGCTGGAGATTATTGCCCAGGATGTGCGGCGGCTGGACCGGCTGATTTCCGATATCAGCGATTCCTCGCGGTTGGATTCGGAAATGTCGCGGGTGGCGATGGAGCCGGTTGATCTTGCGCCGGTGCTGGCGGCGTTGGTGGAAATTCATCAGGCGACGCGCGATGCCGAGGCCCCGATTTTGGAGCTGGATGCACCGCGCGTGGGGCTGGTGGTGCGCGGCGCGGAGGGGCGGCTGGTGCAGGTTTTGCGCAATTTGCTGGGCAATGCGATTTCCTTCAGCCCCAAGGGCGGCGCGCATATTTGGCTGCGCGGGCGGGCGACCGGCAATGTGATTGAAATGGCCATCGAGGATGAGGGGCCGGGGATTCCGGATGCGAAATTGGACCGGATTTTTGACCGGTTTTATTCTGAACGGCCGCAAAGCGAAGGGTTCGGCAGCCATTCGGGGCTTGGCCTGTCGATCAGCCGCCAAATTATCGAAGCGCATCAAGGCCGGATTACCGCCGAGAACCGGCGGGCGAGCGATGGGCGGATTATCGGGGCGCGGTTTGTGATCAGGCTGCAAAAATTCACGGCCTGACGGCGGAATTTTGCGCCGCCACCGCCAAGCCGTGCGTTAATTCTCATGTTAGGCGAGATGATGCACCGTCTGCAGGCCGTAAACCGGCGTTGGTATGCCGACCTGCCGGGCTTTGAGCTGGAGTGCCAGATAGAGCGAGTAATGGCGCGACTGATGAAGATTGCCGCCATGGAACCAGAGATTTTGCTGCTGGGTGGGTTTCCACATATTGCGCTGCTCGCCTTCCCAGGGGCCAGGGTCTTTCGGGGTATCCGACCCAAGGCCCCAGACTTTGCCCACTTTATCGGCGACCTCTTGGCTGATCAGATCAGCGGCCCAGCCATTCATTGAGCCATAGCCGGTGGCATAGACGATGAGATCCGCCGGAAGCTCCTCGCCATCCGCCATTTTCACCCCGGTTTCGGTGATCTCATCAATCGCGACGCCGCTTTTCAGCTTGATGCTACCATCGATCACCAGATCACAGGCGCCGACATCGATATAATAACCCGAGCCACGGCGCAGATATTTCATGAACAGGCCTGAGTCATCGGCGCCGAAATCGAGCATGAAGCCGACTTTTTCGAGGGCGGCATAGAAAGACGCATCTTTTTCGCGAATGGCGTTGTAAACCGGGATTTGGAACTCATGCAGAATCCGATAGGGCAGCGAGGCGAAAATCATGTCCGCTTTGCGGGTGGTGACGCCATTCGCGACCGCGCGTTCGGAATATAAATCGCCCAGGCCGATTTCCATCAGCGAGTCGGAGCGGACGATATGGGTGGTGGAGCGTTGGACCATGGTGACGTCAGCGCCATGCTCCCAAAGCGCGGCGCAAATATCATGCGCGGAATTATTCGACCCGATGACCACGACTTTCTTGCCGGTATAGGCATCGGGTCCGGGATGTTGGGAGCTGTGATGCTGCTCGCCCCGGAAGCGGTCCATGCCTTTAAAGTGCGGGATGTTTGGTTTGCCGGACATGCCGGTTGCGAGCACAAGCTGGGTCGGGCGGAGTTCGATGCTCTCGCCATCACGATCCACCATGACGCGCCAGGTGCCGCTCGCCTCATCGAACGCGGCGCTCTTCACATTTGTCCGGGTCCAGTAATTGAGCTCCATGACTTTGGTGTACATTTCCAGCCAGTCGGCAATTTTGTCCTTTGGGGAAAAGACCGGCCAGTTGGCGGGAAAATCGATATAAGGCAGGTGATCATACCAAACCGGGTCATGCAGGCAGAGCGATTTGTACCGCTTGCGCCATTGATCGCCGGGGCGGTCATGCTTATCGGCCACAATGGTCGGCACGCCGAGTTGCCGCAGCCGCGCACCAAGGGCGATGCCGCCCTGCCCGCCCCCGACCACCAGCACGTAAGGCTGGGTTTCATAACCCAGCGTGCCGGC
>JAKBBY010000019.1 GCA_021808315.1 Pseudomonadota bacterium
GATTGAGTCGGGTTCCGGATTGCGGGGCATTGTCAATCTCACACAGGGGTATAATTCCGTTGGTTCCGTCGGTGCTTTTAGTATTGCGAGCTCAACGGGTGGCGATGGTTCATTCTCATTGGTTGATCAAGGATCGCTGGCAATCAATGGCCCTATCAATGCTGCGGGCGCTGTGAGTTTCAATGCGGCAACAATAGGGATATCAGGCACGCTCGACGCTGCAGGGATCAGTTTGACGAGCGCGGGGGCGAATGCCGGTGGCGTCGCGGCGCAAGCAGGTAGCACAATCAGCGCCTCGGGGACGATTTCGATCCAAAGCAGTGCAGGCGTCAGTCTTGCGGGTGCGATTGATGCCGTCGATTTTTACGTGACTGATCGTAATAACAACGGGTATGGAGTAACCTTCTCTGGACCGATCCAGGTTGGATCATTGTTCTCGGCAACGATCACTTCGGGCGGCTTGGTTGACCAGAAGGGCGGAGGGCCGAACCCGACCTATTCGGGCGTTTTGACAATTGGCACATTGTCATCGGGCAGTGGGACGATTGGTGGCGGCGTTTCGCTAGGGAATGCGGCCAATCAAATTGGCACAATCGGCGCACTGAGCGTTGCCGCCGGTTCTGTGGTGATCGCTGACGGATCGGCCTTGACGGTGAACGGACTTGTCGATGCAGGTGGCGATTTAATTTATTTAGATGACACGGCCGGGATAACTGAATCATCCACGGGTGGCATCGTTGCGAACAGCCTATCGTTGGCCAATGCCAGTGCGGCCATTGATTTGGCAAGCACGCTGAATACGGTTGTTAATTTCACGGGTGTTTCGCTGAGTAAGGGTGCGTTTTCACTACTTGACTCTGGCACATTGACCCTAACGGGCCCCATCGAAGCGCCCTCGGTCTTGCTGGGTGCGACGAGTTTGGATTTGGCGGCTTTGGTCAGCGTTGGGAATGAATTGACGCTCGCCAGCGTTGGCACGAATGGATCGTCTGTCTCGGAAAGCAGCACCGGATCGATCATTGCACCAATGCTGACCACCGGCACGGGCTCGTTTAATGGCGCTGTGGATCTGTCTGCACAGACGAATAATATCAATACTCTGGCTGCGTTTTCTACGACTGGAGCGTTGACAATCGATGAAGCCGGGTCACTCACCATCGCGGGGTTGGTCAAGGCGACGTCGATCAGTCTGGGCGCACAAGGTGGTCTTGCTGAAAATACCGGAACAATCAGCACAACGCTTTTCTCTGATACGGCACTGGGAACCGGGCTGACGTTGGGTGGTGCGAACTCGATTGCGACGCTTGCGGCTTTTAATGCGGGCACTAACGGGATTGTTTTGAACGATCCAGGCCAGCGTCTGACCTTGCAAAACGGATCGTTTGTTGCAAACGCGATCACACTTGCTGCGGCCGGATTGAATTTGGACGGTGTGCTGAATGCGGGTGTTGGGACGGTTGCGCTGGGCAGCCTTGACGGCGTTACACAAGGATCGGTTGGTGCGATCACAGCTTCGGTGCTGATGACTGACGGAAGTCTGGCTGGCACCGTGGCGTTGGGGGGCACCAATAATTCGATCAATACGTTGGATGCGATTAACCTTGGCGCGTCGGGCAGCCTTGATCTGGCCGACTCTACAATGTTGACGATTGCCGGATCGCTGACCGCGACTGGCGTGACGCTCGGTAATCAGGGCGTCGATATCTTGGCACCGATTTCGGTGGGTACTGGTATTATGAGTTTCACCGGCCCAGGCGTGATAACTGAGGGCACCAATGGCGCGGTAACCGCAGGCACGTTGGAGGGCACGGGTACGTTCAGTGCCGTTAATTTGGTTCCTGTTGGAATGGCCGTGAATGCTATTGGTTCTTTGGGCGCAATAACCGCGAGCGGTGATATTTCTCTCAGCACCGATGGATCGTTGGCCATTATCGGTGGTGTCAGCACGGCAGGCACGCTCGCCCTTGGCGCGACAGGGTTGGCCGAAATTTTGGGCGGTACGATTGATGCGCGCAGCTTGGTTCAGATATCCAGCTTTGCTAACGCAGTTGATTTGAGCGGTGCCAATAGCATCACCAATCTTGGCAGTTTCGATGTCTTGTCCGGCAATTTTATCCTGCACGATAATGATCCGCTCAGTTTGAGCAATGGGCTTTTGGCGCCGAATGTTAAGCTAATTGATCCGGCTGGATTGACGTTTGGGAGCACGATCTCAGTGAGCGCGGGTGGCTCCATTGCCCTGATTAGTGATGCGTTGAGTGATCCTGCCGGGGTTTTTCTGGCGCCGAGTGGCACGATTGCGGTTGCACCTTACAACAACACAGTGTTGTATTTAGGATCGTCTGGAACTTCCGCGCAAGCGCTCAATATTACCAATTCCCTGGCAAATGCCTTGCTGGGTTCTGCGCAATTGGTTGTGTTGGGATCGGCGACGGCAAGTGGCACGTCATTCGCCGCATCGTCGATTATTGGCGCAGGGGTGATCGGTACGGTCACGAATGCGCTCGATTTGCTGAGCACGGGCGCGTTTACCAATCAAGGAACGCTGACCGGCGGTGGGAGTTCATCGGTGCTGATCGACGTGGCTGGCAGCGTTTTTAATGCCGGAACAGTGCAGGCAGAAACGCTCAATGTCGTTTCCGGCGGCTCGTTCATCAGCGGCGGCCTCATTGATGCGGTTATGCTGACGGGTTCGGCGGGTGCGGGTATCAGCTTAAGTAATAGTCAGAATTCGATTGATAATATTGGCGGGCTCACCGCGGGTACGGCAGGTATTTTACTTGATGATAGCGCGGGTTTGACGCTTGATGGACCGATTGTGGCGGGCCCAGCGGGGCCGATATCGTTTCTGGTCAACACAGTGCAGACGACGATGGGGGCGTCGATTTCGGACCCGGGCGGAACCGTGTCGTTCGCGCCGTTGGGTAGCACCTATGGCGTGGTGATTGGGACAGGTGCGAGCACGGGAACGTTGGGTCTTGGCGTCAATCTACTCGGCGCGATTAGTCCCAATGTGGCGGCTTTGGTGATTGGCGATCATTATACGCCGGTATTAACGGTCAATCAGGGCGTCTCGCTTGGGATCAATAATGTCTCTTTCGTGGCTAAGACGATTGATATTGGCGGTAGTTTGGTCGTTCCTGGGACGCTTGATTTGCTGGCGGGCGCTGGGGGAATCAGCCAATCGGCAGCGTTGAATGTTGGCTATTTGATCGGCACCGCGTCGGGGGGTGTGGTGTTGAATGATCAGACGAACCAAATCGGTGCGCTTGGCAACTTCACCGCCACATCACAATATTTTTCAGTTTTAGATAACGAAAATCTCACAATAGCGGGAGCGCTATTGGCCAATACAGCGTCGATCTCGGCACCCTCGCTTGATTTGACAGGCTTCATCAATGTGCCGGACACATTATCGCTGTCGGGCACCAACGGCATTGATGAGCCTGGATCTATCACGGCGGGGGTGCTTATTGGCAGCGGTTCCGGGGCGGTATTCCTGACGGGTAGCAATTCGATTACCGATTTGGCGAATTTCAGCGTTTCCGGCGGGGCTCCTCTCGATCTGCGTAATGGTTCATCTCTCCTGGTATCGGGTTTGGTCACGGCGGGCAATGTGATTTTCAATGCCGCCGGGATGAGCATTTCGGGCGCGATCATAACGGCTGGCACGCTGGCATTTGGCGGCTCTGGCGCGATTACCGAGACCGGTTCGATCCACGCAACCTCGGTCAGTTCGTCGGGTTCTGTTAGCGGAAATGTTGCGCTGCTGGGCACAAACTCTATTAATAATATTGGGTATCTGACGATTTCGGGCGGCCTTATTCTGAATGATTTGAGTTCTTTGACGGTGGCCGCCCCTGTACGCGCCGCGACGGCGACATTGACGGCGGATGGCATTTCGATTCCCAGCTTGTTGTCGGTTGCCAGTGTATTAGAGCTCAATAGCACTGGATCGATCAAAGAGACCGGCTCACTTGATGCGGGAACTCTCGTTAATAGCGTGCCGAATAGCAGCGCGGTCGAATTGTACGGTTCCAATAAGATTGCCTATCTGGGATCATTCTCGCAATCGAGCGCGGGCACATTGGTGTTGGATGATAACCAGAATCTGACGGTGCGTGGATCAGTTTCTGGCGGGGTGGTTTCGCTCAATGCCGGTCCCGGCGTGAGCATCATTGGCACAGTTGCGGTGAGCACGCTGGCGCTCGGCGGTAGTCAGGTAACCGAGGCGTCGACCGGCTCGATTGATACTAATCTGTTGCAATCGGTTAATTCGATTTCAGGCAACGTGTCACTGGCTGGGACAAATTCGATCGCGCAGATCGCTAACTTTTTCGATAATGGCGCATTGGTTGTGCATGATGGCGCTGATCTGTTGCTGAGCGGCACGGTATCAGCCTTAAGCGCGGCTTTTGTGGTGCCCTCGCTCACGATTGGTGGGTGGCTCAGTGTCAATCAAGGTGCGACGATTGACAGTACCGGTCTCGTGAGCGAACCCGGCAGCCTGACGGTTGGGGCCAGTTTGAACGGTTCGATTGGCGGTGATTTATCCCTGACCGGGTCCAACAATATCGGCACCATCGGCGCGGTAACCGATAACGCCACAATCTATTTGACGGATAGCGTTCCGCTGACGATTGCGGGCGCGCTGGATGCGCAGTCCGCCTTCCTCACCGCGCCCTCAATGGCGGTTAATGGACTGATCTCGGTTGCATCGACATTGGCGCTGGCAAGCAGTTCGGGTGTGAGCGAAGCAGGTGCCATCGATGCCGGCTTGCTGACATGGTCAGGTGCCGCTGGGCAGAATGCGCTGCTGACGGGGACGAACACAATAGGTATTCTCGGCGATTTTGGCGGTGTCGGCGCTGGCACATTGGCATTGCGGGATAATGGGCTGTTAATGGTTGACGGTTTGGTCGATGGTGCGGTGGCCTCGTTGGTGGCCGGGACGCTTGATTTGGCGGGCGCGATATCGGTGGCGAATAGTTTAGCAATAGGCGCAGTGAGTTCAGTGAGCGAAGGCGGGTCGGTGATTGCGCCGGCGCTTGTTGGACTGGGTGTGATTGGTGGCAATGTTTCGCTCACCGGCATGAACCAGATCGGCGCGTTGGGAAATTTTAGCCAGGATTCGACCGCGACGCTTGATCTGATCGATGCAAGCGCCCTGACAATCAATGGCGCCGTGACCGGCGGCTCTGCAACCTTATCGGCCGCGGGGCTGAACTTTACCGGCGCGGTTTCAATGCCGGGCACTTTGGCGCTGGCAAGCTCAGGGGGCGTTGCCGAGGCCGGATCCATCGCGGCGGGGGTTTTGACCAGTGTTGGCCCGATCATTGGCAATGCCATACTGACGGGGTCCAATTCCATCACGGTGCTCGGAAATTTCAACGATCAAGGATTGTTGGACGTGGCCGACAACGCGGGTCTTACCGTTGCAGGGGTGGTTGTTGCGCCAACAGCAACATTGACGGCCAGTTCGCTCGCGATTGCGGGTCTTGTGTCGGTTAGCGGCGCATTGGCGCTGAGCAGTACTTCAGCATCGGGCGGGATCAGTGAATCCGGAACCATTGAGGCCAATAGCTTGGAAAGTGCTGGCGTGAGTGCAGGCAATGCGTCTCTGACGAATGCGAACCTGATCGGCACGCTTGGGGCTTGGAATAATTCGGACAGCTTCGCTTTAGTGGATGACCAAAACTTGATCGTGGCGGGTCCGTTTGATGCCGGTTCCGCGCATTTGCAAGCGCCATCGATTGATTTTGCCGGCCCGGTGACAGCGAATACAATACTCGCTGTTCAATCCACCGGATCGGTGGTGCAAACGGGAGGCACAATCGCCGTGCCGACTTTGGTATCGGACGGCGTCATTGGTGGTTCGGTAAATCTCCCCGCTGGCAACGCGATTTTGAATTTGGCCAGCTTTGCTGTGCAGGGCAATTTGTTCTTGCATGATGCTTCGGCGCTGACGGCGGGTGACCCGGTTTCATCGGCGCAAGCGATTACGCTTGATGCGTCAGCGATTAATTTGGTCGGCGATCTGCAGGCGGCAACACGACTATTATTAGGCAGTTCCGGCCCCGTCACCGAGGCTGGGAGCGCGACTATTGGCACACCGTTGCTGGAGAGCTATGGCACACTAGACGGGCCAGTGCAGCTGGATAGCCAGGCCAATCAAATCGGCTCGATTGGTCAGTTCTTGCTTCTCAACCAGACTTTCTCGCTCATCGACAGCCAAGCGCTCACGGTGATTGGCCCCGTTGCGGCCAAGGCGGTCAGCCTCACCGCGCAGGGTTTGCTGACGCTGGATGGCGTGGCGGGTGGCGGATTTTATATTTCCGGTGTTTATGAAACCCCGCCTGGTGCAACCGTTGCACCAATCCCCACCAGCATTGACACGGTGTTGACGATTAACGGCCCCGCGCCGCAACTGGTGCAAACCGGGATATTTACCATCGATGGTCCGCCCTTGGCGGGAACCGGCGTTT
Organism: Pseudomonadota bacterium; assembly: GCA_021808315.1. Taxonomy (GTDB): domain Bacteria; phylum Pseudomonadota; class Alphaproteobacteria; order Acetobacterales; family Acetobacteraceae; genus Acidiphilium. Next base: position 6,486 of record JAKBBY010000019.1, read on the forward strand.
ATCCGAATTCCGACAATACGGTGTTTGTGCTGTTTGACCCAGGCAAATCAAATTCCGGATCGAATGCGACGTTCCAGAATTTGCAGGCGAACACAACAGAGTTGATTCTAGAGCTCAATAGCGGCATCGCAAGCGGGCAGCTATTTCTCAACCGACTGTTGGTGGTTGGTAATGCTGGCGGGCGGATTAATTTTATCGGCACACTTGGCGGCGTGTCGGGCACCGGGGCTGCCCATAATGGCACGGTGTTTCCGTTCCCGAGCAGCAATTATCAGTTTAATGCGTGCCCGATTGGCTCAGTGGATTGCACCATTTTGCCAATCGAAACCGTGCCAGAAGCCAGCCCGCTGCTGAATTTTGACCTAACGCCGCCGCGCCGCCGCAAGCTTGATCGAAATGTGCGGCTGCCAGGCATTGCGGCAAGGGATTACTGATGTTCAAATTATCGCTTTTGGCATTTGGATTGGCTGCATTGTTGGTGAGCTGCACGGCACCACCGCCGTCAGCCTATGTGAGCAGCGGTGGAGCGAAAGTTTCGGCAGCGCGGATTGCGCTCGGCGCCAACCAAGCTGGCGAGCAATGCGCTGCCACGCGTGATGCTCATGGGGCGCTAATTTATTGCGGAAATTGGTCACAGCCGAGCGCAACGGTGGTTGATGGGCCATCAAGCAATCGGGCTGGAATTTTGACGCTGGCCACATCGAGCGATTGGCGCGCCGGCATTGAGCAGCAATATGCCTGTGCCGCACCAACCGCGACATCGATTTTGAACGGCGATCCGGCGGAGTTGCTGACCTGCACACAGCGCCTCGGCGGTTGGCCGCATGTGGCGTTAGTGGCATTGGTGCGCGGGAGAGCTTTTTATGCCGATGGGGTGCAACCGGCCTTCCCGGTGATGCAGCGGGCCATCGGGATCGAAGCGGGCGTATTGCCGGCCCGGAAGGCGCGTGCGTTGCCGGTGACAACGTCAGATCGGCTATTGGCTAATCGGTTGGCGGCGGAAGCGTTCAGCGCCGGGGATATCGGCACCTATGACAAATTGATGCGCGTGGGGGCTGATGCAAATCAGCAGGAAGATTTTCCGGCGGCGATCACGGCGTATCGAGCGGCCCTGGCCTTGCAGCAGAAAACCCTCGGGATCGACAACCCCAATACCGTGACGGCACTAACCGATTTGGCGCTGAATTTATCCGATGCCCAGCGTTATCATGAGGCGGCCTCGTTATTTGCGACCGCCGAGACCCTGGCACCCCGATCAGCGGACCCGACAGCATTGCCTGCGCTTGAACATGCGCGGGGGCTTGATGCGTTGAATCAGCATCATCCGCACCGGGCTTTGAAATTGTTGCACCAAGCGGCGCTCGGCTATGCGGGGACGTTGCCGCCTGATTTGCTGCATCCGCGCGGTGACCAAGCCTCGCATGCGGGTTTGTTCGGCTTGGCGCAAGGTGCCAGCAGCACGGCACAGTTGCTCACGTCGCAATCGATCGTGCTGGACCCGGTGACCCAGCTACGCTTGCTCGGACTGATTGAATCGCTGCGTTATCAAGCCATTGCTGCTTTGGAATTACATCAAGCGAACCGTGCGGCGTCGTTGATCCGGCGCGCTAATCAAATTGCCCTCGGCAATGGGATTGCCCCGGTGGTGCTCAATGCCCGGCTTGATCGGACCGAGGCCGCGATTGATGTCGCGAACGGGCAAGAGGCTCATGCGGATGCCAAATTAAGTGAGGCGGGTGCTGGTTTTGCTCGGGCGTTACCGGGATCAAGGCCGGTTGCGGATACCGGATTGCTGCGCGCTGACGTGCTGGTGCGCCAACATCACGATGCCGAGGCCGTGCCGATTTGTCGAAAATCGGTCGCGTTACTGACCGGGCTGCGGCTTGGCACCTCCGCGCGGTTGATTTCGCCTTGTTTAAGTGCGCTGGACCAACGGGCGAAGCAAAGCCCGGCCAAGGCGGAAGCGATCCATGCCGAGATGTTCGCCATGGCCGAGCTTGCGCAAGGCACCACAACCAGTGCTGAAATTGCCGAGGCGGCGGCGCGGCTCGCGGCAGGGGCGAAAAACCCAAAAGTTGCTGCCGCCATCAGGGCGCATCAGGATGCGGTTACGCGGTTGAACCGGCTTTATCGCCAACGCGACCAGCTGGCGCGGGCGCAAAAATCCGGCAAGCAAGTGACGCCCGCAGCCATCAAGGCGATTGACGGTCAAATTAGGGAAGCGACCGATGGGTTGAATGCGGCCGATCTTGCCGTGCAAGCTGCGGCGCCCAATTTCGGCCAGCTGGTGCAGGCGGTGGTGCCTGCGAGCGCCGTGCTCAAGCGGTTGCGCCCGCAGGAAGCGTTCTTGGATATTATGGTATCGCGGCATCATGCGTGGCTGTTTTACTTGAGCGACGACCACGTGCGCGTTGCGCGCACCGGCACGGGCGATGCGGCTATGACCAAGCTGGTGCAAACCGTGCGACAATCGGTCGAGCCGACCCAAGCCGGTTTACCGCCCTTTGCCATGCACGCCGCCTATCAAATTTATCAGGCAACGCTCGCCCCGTTTGCCACGCCGCTCAAACACACCCGCGCTTTGGTGATCGCGCCGTCCGGCTCGTTGCTCTCGCTGCCTTTTGCGCTCCTTCCAACGCGTAATGTTGCCCCGACCGCCTTGGCAACGGCACCTTGGTTGGTGCGCGATGCGACACTCGATTACGTGCCTGCCGCCGCCAATTTTGTCAGCCTTCGCAAGATCGCCGGTACATCGACAGCGACGCAGCCTTGGTTTGGCTTTGGCGATTTCCACCAAGTGACTAACGCCCAAGCCGCCGCGAGTTTCCCGCCGGCCACGTGCGGCGATAGCGCGCAGCTCTTCGCGGGCTTGCCGAATTTACCGTCGGCCAAACTTGAGCTGGCAGCCGCCAGCGCCCTGTTCAAGGCCTCGCCTCAGGATGAACTGCTGGGGGCGCAATTTACCGTTCCTGCCGTCGAGCATGAGGATTTGGCACCGTTTCGTATTTTGCATTTTGCGACGCATGCCATCTTACCGTCGGAATTGCCCTGCGCCACGGAGCCTGCGATCATCACCTCAGCGCCGTCCGGTGCCCGTTCAGCCGCGCAGGCGATGCTCACCAGCACGGACGTGGCTAATCTTCATCTGAACGCCAATTTGGTCATTCTCTCCGCCTGTAATACCGGTGGCGGCAATGGGCGGTCGGGCGGTGAAGCGCTCTCGGGCCTTGCTCGTAGCTTTTTCTTCGCCGGCGCGCGCGCTTTGATGGTGACCCAGTGGTCGGTGAGCGATCAAGTGTCGGCCTATCTGGTCGCGACCGACTTGGCCCATGTGCAGCAAGGGCAGGGGGCGTCCGCCAGCTTACGGGCGGTACAGCTCGCCTTGATTAATGGGGCAGGGCATGGCTTGCCCGCCGGGATTGCCGATCCGTTTTATTGGGCGCCCTTTGTGGTGATCGGCGATGGCGGGAAGGCAGATCGAACGGCAGCGTCATCATCACCCGTTGGCAGCTTAAGCGGCAAGTCGTAATCTGTGGCTATGGATTTGGAACGGCTCGGCAAATACGAGATCAAGCGCACGCTCGGACGCGGGGCGATGGGCGTTGTTTACGAGGGCTATGACCCGATCATTGCCCGCCGTGTGGCGATTAAGACGGTGCGGATACCCGATCCCGACGATGTTGAGGCGCAGGAGGATCTTGCCCGATTTCAGCGCGAAGCGCAGGCGGCGGGACGGCTGAGCCACCCGAATATCGTGGGTGTTTTCGATACTGGCGAGGCTGATGGCGTCGCTTATATCGTGATGGAATTTGTCGCGGGTGCAACACTGAAATCGTTTCTGGATCGTGGCGATCGCTTCACCGTGCCGGATGTCGCGCGGATCATGACCGAGCTTCTGAACGGCCTTGCTTACAGCCATGCGAACGGCGTGATTCATCGCGATATCAAGCCCGCCAATGTGATGATGACCGATAATGGTCAGATCAAACTTGCCGATTTTGGGGTTGCGCGCATCGAGAGCTCGAGCATGACCCAGGCTGGCACCATGATCGGCACGCCGTCCTACATGTCGCCTGAGCAATTTATGGGGCAAACGGTCGATGCGCGCACCGATTTATATTCGTGCGGCGTGTTGATGTACCAGCTATTGACCGGTGAAAAGCCATTCGAAGGCAGCGTGACCTCGGTGATGCATAAGGTGCTCAACACCGAGCCGCCGGCTCCATCAGCCTTGTCCGTTGCGGTGCCAGCGGCGCTGGATGCGGTTGTTGCGAAAGCCATGGCGAAACGGCCTGAAGATCGGTTTGATTCTGCGAGCGCGTTCAGTGACGCGATCAAGCAGGCGATGGAGCCGGTTGCCGCACGACCCCAAACGCCGCTTGCGCCGGTTCGTGGGTTTGAGGACTATTCTGACGCAACGATGATCGCCAGTACTCCGGCGCGCCCGGCATCGGCGGCCATCGCCTCCTCCGCCATCGCCTCCTCCGCCATCGCCTCCTCCGCCATCGCCTCCTCCGCCAGCGCGGTGCGCCCGCCAGACCGGCCAGCTTCCTTGCCGCCAAGCCCTTCCGGTAAGCGGATCATCGTGATCGGCGGCGGTGCTGCCGCTGTGCTGGCGCTCGGTGCGGCGGCCTACTTCATGCTCCGGCCATCGCCCGCGCCGACGCCCATCCCCGCGCACCATCAGGCGCCGCCGCCCGTTTCTCAAGCGCCGCCCCCCCCTCAAGCGCCTGCAATCTCGCCTGCTGGTAAGGCGATGATGGTAAAAACGATGACCGAGGCGAAGATCGAGGAATTAGTGGCACCAGCCACGTGCTCGGTGGTTCATGCGAGCATTGCCGATCATCGAGTGACGCTGAACGGCATCGCCTCAACCCGGCAAGCTGCAGCGATTTATGTCGGTCTTCCCACAATCCCGATGCCCACGCAGGACAATATCGCGCGCTTCGATGGGCCTTACTGCGCGTTATTGACCGCCCTGAATTTATACAAAGGCACGATCTTGGCGCCGTCCGAGCAAGCCCATGTCGCGCTGGCGAGCGGTGCCGCTCTGCTCACCAAGGGACAGACGATCACGCTCCGTTTGTCATTGCCAGCATACACCAAATTTCTGGAAATCGATTACGTCTCAAGTAACGGTACGGTCTATCATCTGCCGCCACCAAAGACGCTCACGCCGTTCATAACGCCCAACAGCAGCGCGTTGCCCCTCGGCCATGTCGGCCCTCCCTATGGCACCGATATGGTGCTCGTGATCGCCAGCGCGCAACAAATTTTTCCCTTCGCCCGGCCTGCCGAGGAACCGGTACATCATTTCACCACCGCCCTGGGGGCGGCCCTCGATCAAATGCTCGATGATCACGGCATTACGGTTGGCGCTACCTTGGTGAACACGGCGGCAAAAAGTGCGACTGGCAACAATCCGTAATGTGGCTGTGTTGATCGCACCCACGCATGAAGCGGCATTCACGTTGAATTTTTAGCTCGTGGCTTGGTTGGCATCGAGCATCCGGCTGATCAGCCAGTCGCCGTCGATTTTTTGCTCAGTCAGCGCCATCGCCAGGAATTCGCTGCCAAAGACGGGGGCCGCAAAGATCATATCCGGATGCACCCGGCGCACGCGATCGATATTTTTGCGCGAGCTTACGGCGGCCACCAGCTTCGCCTCGGTGCCAAGCTCGCGCGCGGCAAGAATGACAAACGCGTTTTCCGAATCATCGTCGGATAAGGCCAAAATCGCCTTCGCGACCGTTGCCCCTGCGGCCCGCAATGTCTCAAGATCCGTGGCGTCACCGAGAATAATCTCGGTATCGCCATACAGGCTGCTCTCCGCTTCAATAATCGCGACCACCGGTTCGCCGCGATTGCGCAGTTCACGGGCGGTATTGCGTGCGAGCACACCATCGCCCGCAATGATGAAATGATTGACATGGGGCATTTTTCGTTTCCGTTCACCAAGAGTGCGGGTAATCTGATTTTGTAAGACCGGCCCGAGCACCGCCGTTAACGCCGTTGCGAAAACGGTCAGGCCCAGCACGATCAGCGAAATCACAAATAATCGTGCATCCAAGCTGTGCGGCACGATATCGCCATATCCCACGGTCGACATCGTTTCTATTTCGAAATAGAGTGCTTCGGGCAAGGTCGTGATCGGCGGTGAAAACCCAGCGCCCAGCAAAAATGCGCCCAACACCCCATAAATCAGCAGCACAATGACCGAGGCAAGAGCGAATAATGTGCTGGCGGCGAGCGATGATCGCTGAAAGCTCCTGCGAAACACCACCAATAAACAGAGCAACACAACCACATATAGCGATTGGTTAGTGATGATCGCGCCACCATTATGCACAGCCAGCGCCAGCTGCGACAGCGTCATGCCGATCGCCGAAAGCCAGGCAATGCGCGAGCGGCCCAGCAAGCCGAGCGCAATCAACACCTGCAGAAACCCAACAACCGCACTCGGCACGCCGGACAGGATTAATGCCGGTATGGCCCCGGAAATCGGGTGTAGCGCGTCAAAAAATTTTGCCAGATGCAGATGCAGATATTGAACGGCAAAATGCCGGATGGTCGGTAGCAGAGCGAACGCGCCAGCGCCCCCAACCGCGAGCGCGAGCGGCACCTGCGGAAACCAAATATCCATCCGCGCTTGCCGGTACAACCGATTGCGCACACGTAACAGGCGCAAGCGCCCATCACGCAAGCTGTCTGCGAGGCGCGCGCTCACCAAACGATACCGACGACGATGTCACTGCTCATGTCAGGAGACATGGGCAATGCAGCCCGTTGCTACAACCGCTATCTATTGCCTAGCCAAGTGCGATTTCGAACCGCTCGATCACGGTGTTGGCCAGCAGCTTCCGCGCCATCGCCTCGCCTTGAGCACGGGCGCGCTCAGGGTCGGTCTCGGCGATATCAAGCGTTATCACCTTGCCAACCCGGACTTCGCCAATACCGGCAAATCCGAGCCCTTCCAGCGCATGCCCAATCGCTTTGCCCTGCGGGTCCAGCACGCCGTCTTTAAGCATGACCGTAACAATCAGCTTCATTGCGGCTTCCTCATTGCATCATCTCCGGCCCTTTTAAGTCGCGCACGCCGGCCTCGGGCAGAATTCCCAGCCGCTTCGCGACTTCCTGATAGGCCTCTTCAACCTTGCCCAAATCACGCCGAAAGCGATCTTTATCCATTTTTTCGTTGGTTTTGGTGTCCCATAACCGGCAATTATCGGGGCTAATTTCGTCCGCGAGCACAATCCGCATTTCCTCGCCTTCCCAAAGCCGACCGAACTCGACTTTGAAATCAACTAGGCTGATACCCACACCCAGAAATAATCCGGTCAGAAAATCATTAATCCGCAGCGTCATATGGACGATATCATCCATATCCTGCGCGCTGGCCCAGCCAAAGGCGCTGATATGCTCTTCCGAGACCATCGGATCATTCAGCGCGTCGTTCTTGTAGTAATATTCGACGATACTGCGCGGCAATCGGGTGCCCTCGGCAATGCCAAGCCGGGTTGCGAGGCTCCCTGCCGCAATATTGCGCACCACCACCTCGATGGGAATGATTTCCACTTCGCGGATCAGCTGTTCGCGCATATTCAGCCGACGCACGAAATGGGTCGGCACCCCGATTTCGGCGATGCGCTGCATCAAAAACTCGCTAATCCGGTTATTGAGCACCCCTTTACCGGTGATCGTTCCCTTTTTTTGCGCATTAAATGCGGTCGCGTCATCTTTGAAATACTGCACAAGCGTGCCCGGCTCCGGACCCTCGAACAGAATTTTCGCTTTACCTTCATAGAGTTGACGGCGCCGTGCCATGGTGACCTCGTGAATTAATGAAAGCGGGGCAGGGATGCCACGCTCATTCATAGTTCGGCTATACCGGTTTGGTGCAGGATGCGCCATGCCATCCTCGCATCGGCGCTGCTCGCCCGCGACTCAGGCGCTACGGCGAAACGCGGTGGGCAAGCCCGAAATTGCTTGATCGATCATGGCGCGATCATGCGCCGCATCAACCGTTTCACGAAGTGTAATCTCCGTGGCCCGCACCGCCAAATCAGTCGCGCGCGCGCGCAATTCGGCGATCGCCGAGGCTTCTGCTGCCGCAATCCGATCAAGCGCCATGCGTTCGCGCCGTTTGGCTTGCAATTCGGCGTCCTTCATGAATTCGGCGGCCATATGTTCGGCCTCATGTGCAGCGGCAGCAATCATCGCCTGCGCACGCGCTTCCGCCTCAGCGCGGCGGCGCTCGGCGTCCTTCAGCATCGCCTCGGCCTCAGCGCGCAAATTGGCCGCCTCCTGCAATGCCGACGCGATCGCGGCGCTGCGTTGATCGAGCATGCTGACGATGGCGCCGATAATTTTGCGGCCGAAAATGACCGCAAAGATGACCACCGCGACGGTGACCCAGAATGCGCCTTTTTCCCAAAAAACGCCGTGAAAATCAGCATATTCCATCGCGCTGTCCTTTTATCCCTGAGCTTGCGCAAGCGCGCGGCCCAGCAATGCCCGATCTGCCGGCGCACCAGTCAACCGTTGCACCAGCGCATTGGCAACATCCTCGGCGACAGATGGTAAACTTGCCATCGCCGCCGCCCGCGATTGCTCGATCGCGGCTTCTGATTCTGCGATTTGCGCCGTTAATCGTGCATTTTGCGCGTCCGCATGCGCCCGCGCTTCAGCCTTCGCCTTGGCGATGGCCTCAGCAATCGTCGCTTGGCTTGCATCGCGCGCGACCTTGATCGCCCGGTTCAACGCTGCCACGGCCTGTTCAGCAGCGTCACGTGCCTGCTTCGCCACCGCCAAATCGGTCTCGATTCGCGTGGCACGATCTTCCAAAACTTGACCAACGCGTGGCAACGCCCAGCGTGACAAGGCCAGGTAAAGAATGACCAAAATCACCGCCATCCACACCAACTGCGACGTTGTGAGCGGGTTGGCAAAATCGAGCTGCGGCATTTTATTGGCCGCGTAGCCGCGTATCGGCAACGCCAAGAGCAACAGCCCCAGCGTTGCCGACCCAGAAAGGAGGCGCGCTTTCATTCGCAACGACTTAGGCGAACAAGATCAGGAACGCGATGATCAGTGCGAACAACGCAATCGCTTCGGTTAAGGCGAAGCCCAGCAACACGTCGCGAAACAGCCGATCACGCGCTGCCGGATTGCGGCCCGAGGCCGAGACGAACGCACCAAACAAATTGCCAATACCCACGCCCGAGCCAGCAACGCCGATGGTCGCAAGGCCAGCACCAATGTCACGCGCGAGCAGGGCAGTATCGATAACCATGGAGAGTTCCTTTCAAGAGAAAACAGAGCAAAACAACGAAAAAGCGCGCGAAAATCTCAATGCAAGTAAATTGCGTCGTGCAAATACAAGCATGTGAGGATCGCAAAAACATAGGCCTGCAAGGCCGCCACCAATAATTCCAATCCGGTGATGGCAATGTTGAACCCTAGCGGCACAATCGCGGCGACGATCCCAGCCGCGCCGAAACTGCCAGCCAGCATCAGCATGAACCCGGCAAAGACCTCCCAAATCACATGTCCTGCGGTGATATTGGCGAATAGTCGGACCGAATGGGAAATCGGGCGAGACAAATAAGAGATCACCTCAATCGGAATCAGCAGCGGCAGCAACCAAACCGGCATGCCCGGCGGTGCGAAAAGTTTGAAAAACTTCAAACCGTGATACCAAAGACCAACCGCTGTGGTGAGCACGAACACAAACAGCGCGAGCGAGGCGGTGACGGCAATCTGGCTGGTAAACGCATAGAAATAGGGAAACAATCCCAGCAAATTACCGACCAAAATAAAGGAGAACAGGGTGAACACGAAGGGGAAGAATTTCTTGCCTTCCGGGCCTGCCGTGTCGATCACCATGTGATGCACAAATTCGTAGGTCATTTCTGCGATGTTTTGCATCCGCCCCGGCACCACCGCCGCCTGACGCAAGGCCATCGCGAACGTGAATAGGATCAACAGAACAGCGACCACCATCATTTGGTTCGAATTGGCAAAGCCGGTCATATGCCCCATTGCGCCCATACCCGGCATCAAATGAAACTGCCCTAGCGCGTCAATTTTAGCCGATCCCGCCACCTGCAATCCTTCCCTTTACTCTTTTCCAGTCTGATCTTGACGCGACGTTCCCGCCGATCTGATCACATTCGCAATCCCTGCCGCTGCACCGATCGGCACGAAAATAATCATCAGTAACGGTTTGGTTCCGAATAGCCGGTCCAGCCCGTACCCAATTGCGACCGCAATGGCCAAAGCCGCAACCATCTCGGTCCCCATCCGCATCGCCAAGCTGAACGGATTAGGCCCGGAACTCTGGCCAGACCCTTGATGCCCTTGCGGATCATCATCCTGCTTAACGCCCGCACGTCGCCGGGCAGCCTCTAGTCGCTGATCAAAGGAATCGCCCGCGCGTTCATCACGCTTTCGATGGTCCTGATCCATGCGTCCTCAATTGCTGCACAACCGCCGCGGCCGTGTGCTACCGAGCGCGGCGCGCGAAGTCAATGCGCTCACGCACTCGCGATGAAATTATATGCGCCGAAATCAATATGATTGGATCGAAAAACGCGTCACTCCGCCGCAATCGATGCCCGCGGCGCGTCGGCCAGCTCAATCGCCGCGGTCAGATCAACCGACAGCAACCGGGAAATACCGCGTTCTTGCATTGTCACGCCATAGAGCCGATCCATCCGCGCCATGGTCAAATGATGATGGGTGACTACCAAAAACCGGGTGCCGGTTTCGCGTTCCACATCGCGCAGCAACAAGCAAAACCGCTCGACATTGGCATCGTCCAACGGCGCGTCCACCTCATCGAGCACCGCGACCGGCGCCGGGTTACAGCGAAAAGCCGCAAAAATCAGCGATAAAGCGGTGAGCGCCTGCTCGCCACCCGACAGCAACGACAAGGTGGCGGGCCGTTTACCCGGCGGTTCGGCGAAAATCTCCAGCCCCGCTTCGAGCGGATCGTCCGAGCCGACCAGGGCGAGATGCGCGCGCCCGCCCCCAAACATCCGCTGGAACAAGGCCTGAAAATGCCGGTCGATTTCAACGAACTTGTCGCGCAGCCGCTCGCGCCCTTCCCGGTTCAAATGCCCAATCGAGCCGCGCAGCTTGGCAATTGCCTCGGCAATTTCGCCCCGTTCCCGATCGATCCGGTCAATCTCGGTCTCGATTTCCAAAGCATCTTGCTCAGCGCGTAAATTCACCGCCCCCATTTCCTCGCGCTCGCGGGTCAGCCGCTCAAAACGCCGTCGGGCGCGCTCCGCGGCTTCGGGACTCGGATCGATCACCACGGGCAAAGTAGGGTTCACCCCAAGCCGACCGATAATCCGCTCCTCAACGCTCCCCCAGGCATGATCCGCTTCGCTGGCACGCGCCAACGCCGCGTTCAGCCGCTCGGCGCCCGCCGCTTCTGCCGCGGCTGCTGCCGTCGCCTTCGCTTGCTGATCGCGGGCCGCCCGTTCAGCCGTGGCAAGGTCGGATGCGGCCTCTGCATGTGCAGCGCGCGCTTGGGTAAGGGCTGCTTCGGCATCTGTGCGTGCCTCTGCGCCAGATTGGGCTTGGGCCAAATAATCGCGCTGCTGAATGGCCTCGCGCAGGCGCGCCTGCAAATCCACCATACGTGCCGCTGCATCGCGGGCGCGCTCGGCCCATTGCGGCGCCTCATTGGCGAGTTGCGCATGGCGCAATCGGGCGCGCTCCGCCTCATCGCGGGCTTGCGCCAACGCGTTGCGGGCTGATTGTTCGGCACCACGCGCCGCACTGGCCGCTGCGCGCGCCTGATCGAGGGCCGCCCGCAAGGGTTCACTCGCTCCCGTCGCGCTCAGGGCCGCTTGTGCCGCCTGCACGGCGGCTTCAGCCTCAGCGTGTTCCTGGGAAAAACGCTCCCGCGTCTCGCTCAACGGTGCAACGCGGGCCGCCAAACGCTCCGCTTCAGCCTCGATCCGATTGGCCTGTGCGCGTTTGGTGGCGGCATCGCTGCGCGCCCGATCCGCGCGCTGCTCTGCCTCACGGCGCGCCATTCGGGCGGCGGCTTCCTGATCACGGGCCACCCGCTCCTGCATGCTGGCGGCCTCGCGGGCGGCCTTGGCGGTGTCTGCGGCTTGCGCGCACGCGGCGTGGTCGCGCTTGAGTTTCGCCAGTCGATTGCGTTGCGCCAGCCGGGTCGCGACGTCGCTCGGCGCACCGGCGCGCATCGTGTAGCCATCCCAACGCCATAAGGCACCATCGCGCCCCACCAAAATCTCGCCCGGTTGCAGTCGCTCTTGGAGCGCAGCGCCATCACGCCCCTCGGGGAGCAGCAGGATGTGATCGAAAGCGCGGGCTAGGGCAGGGGGCGCTGATACATAGCGGCTCAACGCCTCCAGCCCACTGTCACGCGGCTCATGGGGCGGCAAAGCGCGCCAGAAACGCGGTGCCTGCGGATCAAGCCCGGCTGATAATTCTGCAGGTAACGCCGCGCCCAAAGCCGTTTCCAACCCATCGGCGACGGTGATTTGGTCGAGCACCGGCGCGCTGTCTCGGCCAAATTTTTGCGCCAACATCGCGACCAGCCCGTCACGCTCGGCGGTAATGCGCGAGAGCGCGGCCTCGGCCTCGGTCGCGGCGCGGCGCGCGGCGTCTAATTGTTGCGAGGCCGCTTCGCGCGTCGCTTCACTGGCCTCGGCGCGTTGACGCGCTGCATCCAGCGCCATCTCGGCGGCTTCCCGCGTCGCCTCAGCGGTCACTGCGTGATCGCGGGCTGCTTGTAATTGTTCAGCCGGGATTAGCGTGGCAAGCGCTTGTTCATGCGCCCGGACCGCCTCACGGGCGCGGTCGGCAGCGCGGTTCGCCCGCTCTTGGGCTGCATTGAACGCAATCTGCGCGGCATCCGCCGCCGCCTTATGCCCGGCCAGATTGGCGGTTGCCGCTTCAACGCCCGATTCCGCATTCGCTAAGGCGGGCAGCGATGCCGCTAACGCCGCCTCGGCCTCGGCAATCACCGTCGGCGCGTCTTGCAAACGCTGATCCAACAGCGCGATTTCGGTGCGCAGCCGCTGGATTGCCGCGTCGGCATCCTGACCAATCCGCTGCGCGTGTTCCAAATCGCGCTCGATTTGGGTGATCCGTTGGCTAATCTCAGCCTGGGCTGCCGCTGCCGCCCGCATACGCGCTTCGGCCTGCTCGGCGCCAATCCGGGCCCGTTCGAGGGCGGTTCGATGCTCGGCTTCGCGCGCGCGCAGTGGCGCGAGAGCCGCATCCGCAAATTCCGCCGCCTGCGCTGCCTCCCGCGCCTGCTGGCGCAACGCGGCGTCATCGGTGCGGGCCTGCTGCACCGCCTCATGCGCCTTGGCGCGGTTGGCTTCCGCCAAAGCCCGTTCAATGGCGGTCGATTCCAACTCGGCATCGCGGATGGCGCCCGATAGGGTGCGGTAGCGCGCCGCTTGTCGCGCCTGCTTGCGCAGCGCCTCGAGCCGATTTTCCGATTCGCCGCGCAACTCCTCCGCCCGCGCCAAATTTTGCTCAGCAGCGCGCAGTTTCAGCTCCGCCTCGTGTCGGCGCGCGTGCAAACCGGCGACCCCAGCCGCCTCTTCCAAAATCCCGCGCCGATCCTCAGGGCGGGCTTCGATCAACGCGCTCACGCGACTCTGACTGATAATCCCGGCACTGCGCGCGCCGGACCCCAGATCGGCAAACATCGTTGCGACATCGCGCGCCCGTAATTCCCGCCCGTTCAGCCGGTATGTGCTCCCTGATCCACGCTCGATCCGGCGGGAGACCTCGATTGAATCCGCATCCTGAAACGGCGCGGGGGCGGTGCCCGCCGCGTCGGCCAAACCGAGCGTCACCTCTGCAAGATTACGCGCCGGGCGTGTGGCCGTGCCCGCGAAAATCACGTCATCCATCTCGCCGCCCCGCAGCGATTTCGCACTCGCCTCGCCCATCGCCCAGCGTAACGCATCCACGATATTGGATTTACCGCAGCCATTCGGCCCGATAATCCCGGTCAGACCGGGCAGAATCTCCAGCATCGCCGGTTCGGCGAAGCTTTTGAAACCAGCGATCCGCAGATGCGATAGGCGCGCGGTCAATGCAGCCCTATGCCTCCCCGATCATCGACGAAAATTGTTGAAAATCAACGGCCCCAGCATGTTTTTTACCGTTAAATATGAAAGTTGGTGTGGCATCGACCTTGTAGATTTTCTCAGCGCGCTTGCGCTCACCAATGATGAATTTCTGCAACTTCACACTGGTCACCGCTGCGTTGAAACTGGCCCGATCCATGCCGGCGAGGGCCGCGAATTTGAACAAGGCGTCTTGATACTCCGGCAGTGTTTTCAATTTGGGATCATCAGCCCACTCATATTGGTGAGAAAACAACATCTCATTGAACGCGACATAGCGGCTTTCAGGGAGTGAACGGGCAACCGCAGCGGCCATAAGTGCCACGCTACTGAGCGGAAAATCTCTGAAAATATAATATAATTTCCCAGTTTTCACATAAGCGGCAATGATTTTTGGCAAAGCATGGGTGGCAAACTCCGCGCAATGTGGGCAATCCATCGAAAAATATTCAATGATTTTCAGTTTGGCGTGTGGATTGCCGATAGCTCGGATACCGAACGGATTAATCGTGTCGGCGGCGTGGCCAAGCGTTGGCGCAAGTGCAGCAGCACCGACTAGGGCTAGTGTGTTACGGCGCGAAATCAGCATGTAAACCCCTATATATTGTGATATCGTTACACCATACGGTGACGGGACTGCAATCGGCGAACCCGTCTCACGCCGACTATAGCCGCCGATTGTGACGACGGCGAGGCATCACTTCGTCACCCTTGCGCGATAATGCTTGGGCAGCGTGGCGTGATTGGTCAGGTTCAACTCTGGATGGGCAATGGTTTTCGTGCCTGAACGCCAGCGAGGCGTTACTGGCCGAGGGCGCGGCTGATTTTCTGGTCGGTTTTGTATTGGCTGAGCGCGTAGACCGACCAAATGGCGGCAGGAATCCAGCCAATCAGGGTGATTTGCAGGATTAGGCAAATAATCCCGGCGATGGGGCGACCGATGGTGAAAAATTGCAGCCAGGGGAGCAGTAAGGCGAGGAGCAGGCGCATGGCGATCAGGTTCCGATTGAGGGGCGTTATAAGCCGTTATTGCGCAAATTGATGATATCGACCAGAGCCCCGGCCTCGCTGGCGGCGGCTCCGGGCGCGCGCAGCAAAAGCGCATCGGCATCGGTGAGGCGGCGGAGCATGGCGGAATCTTGGGCGGCGAATGGGGTGACCTGCCAGGTTCCATCCGCGTCGCGGGCGAGGGTGGCGCGCAGATGATCGGCTCGGCGGTCATTGGCGGGGAGCGAAACGGTGCAGCGCGCGGGTTCACGCGCGGGCGGATCGCCGGGTAGGCCGGAGAGGAATTGGATGGCGGGGCCTGCGAACAGCAAGGCGCAAACCAGGGCGGAGACCGGGTTGCCGGGCAGCCCGAGCACGGGCAGGGTACCGAGCTGGCCAAACATCAACGGTTTGCCGGGACGCATCGCAATGGTCCAGAAATTTTGCACCAGCCCTTCATCGGCCAGGGCATCGCGCACCAAGTCATGGGCGCCGACGCTGGCACCACCGGTGGTGAGCAGAAGGTCCGCATGGCGAGCGCTGGCAGCGGCGTGCGCGATGGCGTCGCGGGTATCGGCGGCGATCGGCAGGATCAGCGGGGTGGCACCTAGGTTGTGGATGAACGCAGCGAGGGCGTGAGCGTTGGAGCTGATGATGCCGCCGGGTGGGATGGGGGTGCCGGGGAGTGCAATTTCATCACCGGTGGCGAGGATGGCGATAATCGGCTTGCGATGCACGCTGAGCCAAGGGTGATTGGCAGCGGCGGCGAGGCCGATGGCGCGCGGGGTGAGGCGTGTGCCAGGTGCGAGTAACTCATCGTCCAGGGCAAAATCCTGGCCTTGGCGGCGGATATTCTGACCCGGTTCGGCCTGCGTGCGGAAGCGGACTTGATTGCCGATAACCTCTGCATTTTCTTGGATGATCACGCAATCAGCGCCTGCGGGCACAACGCTGCCGGTATAGAGCCTGATGGTCTCGCCGGGCCGGAGCGCGCTTGCGAACGGGTGCCCCGCCGGCGCCTCGCCCATGATTTCGAGCGTTTTGCCGGCATCGGCGGCGCGAAGCGCAAACCCATCCATCGCGGAGAGATCATGCGGTGGTTGGTTGAGGCGGGCGCGGATTGGGGCAGCGAGCACCCGGCCCGACGCCGCACTGAGTGGCACGATTTCGGGATGGGTGGGGCGCAGCGCGGCGAGGATGCGCGCGCGGGCTTCCTCAATGGAGATCATGGCGCGGAAAATTCGCCGGACTTGCCGCCGGATTTATGGGTAACGCGCAGATCATCGATTCGCATGGCGCGATCCACCGCCTTGACCATGTCGTAGAGGGTGAGGGCGGCGACCGAGGCGGCGGTGAGGGCTTCCATCTCAACGCCCGTTGGGCCGGTGGTGCGCACCATAGCAGTGATCTGCACCCCCGGCAGTGCAGGATCGGGCGTCAGATCGATGGTGACGGCGGAGAGAGCGAGCGGGTGGCAAAGCGGGATCAAGTCGGCGGTGCGTTTGGCCGCCATGATCCCGGCGATGCGGGCTGTGGCCAACACATCGCCTTTTTTCGCGGTGCCGGAGAGAATCAGCGCCAGCGTGG
>JAKBBY010000185.1 GCA_021808315.1 Pseudomonadota bacterium
GCGAGCAACCGGCGCAGCGGTGCCGATTCCGCAATCAACCGACCCAGCGCGTCCATTTCCTCAATGGTCCGATCAAGAATTTTCCGCTCATCCGCTAACGCGTACAGCGCCGTCGCATAGCGCTCAGCGAGGGTCGAGGCGATGTCATCCATGGCGACTTCTGTCACGCGCAGCCTTTCGTAGCGTTTCCACCAAAATTCCACTTGCCGGAACAATCCCCGAGCCAAGCGGACCGTTGAGATGCGGGCAAAAGCTACCCGTCCGCGTCTCCGTGCGGCGAGCGGCCACTAGCACAGCCCTCCCCACCGCGCAACCACACATCACAAAAACGAGATGGGATCGATATCGATGATGATCCGCACCGATCGCGGCAACGGCACCCGCGCCAGCCAGTCGCGCAGCACCGCCTGCACCGGCACGCGGCGCTCGGCTTTCAACAAAAACCGCCAGCGATGCCGCCCCCGCAACATCGCAAACGGCGCCGGGGCTGGCCCCAGCACCACCAGCCCGGCTTGCATCGGCGCCTGCATCGCCAATGCCCGGCAGGCAGCCGTCACCGCCTCGGCCTCATCCGCCGTCACAATCAGCGCAGCCAACCGGCCAAAAGGCGGCCAATGGCCCGGGCGCCGCAAATCTGCCTCCGCCGTGCGAAACCCGGCCAAATCGCCGCTCGCCAAGGCCTGCATCACCGGATGGTCAGGCTGATAGGTCTGCAACAGCGCCCGCCCCGGCTGCTCCGCGCGCCCCACCCGCCCCGCGACCTGATGCAAAAGCTGCGCACTGCGCTCCGCCGCCCGCAAATCGCCGCCCGCCAACCCCAAATCCGCATCCACCACCCCCACCAGCGTCAAATTCGGAAAATGCCAGCCCTTGGCCATCATCTGCGTGCCAATCACCACATCCACCGACCCCGCCTCAATCGCGCCCACCGCCGCCTGCGCCTGCGCCGCCGAGCCAATCGCATCGCTGGTCATCAAAAGCTGCCGCGCCTGCGGCAACACCGCCTGCACCTCCTCGGCAATCCGCTCCACCCCCGGCCCAATCGGCACCAAACTCTCCGCCGCCTTGCAGGACGGGCACTGCGTCGGCACCTGGATCGTATGCCCGCAATGATGACAGAGCAGCCGATCCCGCGCCCGATGCGCCACCAGCCACGCCGTACAATTCGGGCACGACACCCGATGCCCGCAACGTCGGCACAGCATCAGCGGCGCATATCCCCGCCGGTTCAAAAACAACATCGCCTGCGCCCCGCCCGCCAAGGCCGCTGTCATCGCCTCGATCACCACCGGCGATAAAAACCGCCCCCGCTCCGGCGGTGCCAGCCGCAAATCCACCGTCTCGATCATCGGCGCCGCCGCCCCGCCATGCCGCCCGGCCAACACCCCATGCCGATAACGCCCCTGCGCCGCATTCACCGATGATTCGAGCGATGGCGTGGCCGAGGCCAAAATCGCCGCACACCCCGCCAGCCTTGCGCGCACCACCGCCATATCGCGGGCATGATAAATCACCCCGTCTTCCTGCTTATAAGCCGCCTCATGCTCCTCATCGACAATCACCACGCCCAAATCGGCAAACGGCAAAAACAACGCCGAGCGCGCGCCCAACACCAGTGAAATCCGCCCTCCAGCGACCCCTTGCCCCCCAGCGACCCCTCGCCACGTCGCCCGCCGCTGGGCCGGGCTGAGTGCGGAATGCCAAACCGCCGGCGCCGCGCCAAATCGCGCCGCAAGCCGTGCCGTAAACTGCGCCGACAGCGCAATCTCCGGCAGCAGCAACAACGCCTGCCGACCGCCGCGCAGCGCCGTCGCCACCGCCTCCAAATACACTTCTGTCTTGCCCGAGCCGGTCACCCCCTCCAGCAACGTCACGCTGAAATCCCGCGCCTGCACCAAAGCCTGCAACCGCGCCGCCTCCTGCGCCTGTGCGGCGGACAAGACCGGCCCTGGAAAATCCGGATTGGGCTGTGCCACCGCCGCCCGCCGCGATCCACGCGTAAGCCCAACCGGTGCCAGCAAATTCGCCTTCAGCGCCAGCGCCAACACCGCCCCACGCGGCGCCATGGTATAATGCGCGACCCAATCAATAAATTGCCGTAAATCGTCGGGCAGGGCAGGGGCGTCCAATTTGGCCGCCACCTCTTTCAGCCGCACCGAAGCGCCATCCGCCAGCGTGGTGTGCGGCGCATCATCCCACACCGCGCCCACCACCATCCGCTTGCCCAGCGGCACCGACACCAAATCACCCGCACACAGCGCCATTCCGTCCGGCAGCGCATAATCGAACGGATGGTCAAACGGCAAAGGCAGCAACACCGTCACCCGGACGGCGCTCACGCCGCCGCCCTCAGCCCATTACACGTTAAAGCGAAACAGCAGCACGTCTCCATCCTGCACAATATAGGTGCGCCCCTCGATTCGCAGCTTACCCGCCTCGCGCGCCCCAGCCTCGCCCTGACACGCCACATAATCCGCATACGCAATCGTCTCGCACGCAATAAAGCCGCGCTCGAAATCGCCATGGATCACCCCCGCCGCCGCCGGCGCGCTGGTGCCGCGCGTGATCGTCCAAGCCCGCGTCTCTTTCGGCCCGACGGTGAAATAGGTCACCAGCCCCAGCAACTCATACCCGGCCCGGATCACCCGATCGAGCCCGGAATCCACCAGCCCCAACCCCTCCAAAAACTCCGCCCGCTCCGCCTCCGGCAATTGCGCAACCTCCGCCTCAATCGCCGCAGACACCACCACCGCCCGCGCGCCCTGCGCTTGCGCCATCGCCGCCACCCGCGCCGATTGCGCATTGCCCGTCGCCGCCGAGCCTTCCTCCACATTGCACACGAACAAAACCGGCTTCGCGGTCAGCAAATTCAACCGCCGCACCGCCTCTTCCTCCCCCGGCGGCACCGCACTGCGCGCCGGTCGGCCCGCCTCCAGCGCCGCCAAAATCGGCTCCATCAGCGCCAACTCCGCCGCCGCCGCCCGATCATTCCCCCGCGCCTTTTTCTGCAAATTCGGCACCCGCTTTTGCAGCGAGTCCAAATCCGCCAGCATCAGCTCCGTCTCCACCGTCTCCGCATCGCGCAGCGGATCAATGCTTCCCTCCACATGGGTCACATCATCATCCTCAAAGCAGCGCAGCACATGAATAATCGCATCCACCTCGCGAATATTCGCCAAAAACTGATTGCCCAGCCCCTCGCCCTTCGCCGCCCCGCGCACCAGCCCGGCAATATCCACAAATTCCAAACTGGTCGGCACAATCTTCACCGATTTGCCAATCGCGGCCAGCGCCGCCAAGCGCGGATCAGGCACCGCCACCCGTCCAATATTCGGCTCAATCGTACAAAACGGATAATTCGCCGCCTGCGCCGCCACCGTCGCGGTTAACGCATTGAACAAGGTCGATTTACCGACATTCGGCAGCCCGACAATCCCGCAATTAAAACCCATGATAAAACCCCATAACCGCCCTTCGCCCCGTCAATCCGCCGATGATTGCTGCAACAGCGCAACCTTGGTCATGAACGCCTCGCTCTGCCCCGCCGCCAACAGCCCCGCCGCCGTCGAGACCGCCTCCAGCATCGGCACCAGCCAATCCTCATCCGCCCGGTCAAAATTGCCCAGCACATGCCCCGTCACCCGCGCCTTGTCGCCCGGATGGCCAATCCCCAGCCGCACCCGCTGATAATCCGGCGTGCCCAAAACCTGATCGATGCTGCGTAAGCCATTATGCCCCGCCGCCCCGCCGCCGCGCTTCACCCGCACCTTGCCCGGCGCCAAATCAAGCTCGTCGTGAAACACCGTAATCGCCCCCGGCGCCAGCTTGAAAAACGCCGCCGCCGGCTGCACCGCCCGCCCGGACGCATTCATATAGGTCAGCGGCTTGAGCAGCATCACCCGCTCCGCCCCCAAACTTCCCTCAGTCACCCATCCGGAAAAACGCCGCCGCCACGGCGCAAAACCGTGGCGGTCAGCCAACACATCAACAGCCATGAACCCAATATTATGCCGGTTCCGCGCCATCCCCGGTTCGGGATTGCCAAGACCGACCCAGAGCAGCATGGCCGAAGCCCAAAACTACTTCTTCGCAGCAGGCTTGGCCGGTGCCTTCGCCGCACCACCCTTCGCCGGGGCCGCCGGAGCTGCCGCCTTCGCCGGGCCGCCTTTGCCCTTCGCCGGTGCCGCTGCCGCCACCTGCGAATTCGGGTCCGGCGCCGCCTCAGCAATCACCGTCGGCGAGGCCACCGTCGCAATCACGAAATCACGGTCAATGATCGTCGGGCGGGTATTCTCCGTGCCCTTCAAATCATGCCAGCGAATATTGTCGTTAATGTCCAGCGGGCCCAAATCGGCCTCAAACCGGTCCGGAATATTGTCCGGATCCACCAACACTTCCACCGAATGCCGCACCACATTGAGCACGCCACCCCGCTTCAGCCCGACCGAAATCGCCTCGTTCAAAAACACCACCTGCACCGCCACGCGAACCGGCTCACCAACCGCAAGCCGCTGAAAATCCACATGTTCCGGCGCATCCGTCACCGGATGAAACTGCACATCGCGCATCAAGGCCCGGGTCTTCACCCCCGCCGCGTCAATCTCATAGAGCCGCGAGCGCCAGCCGCCCCGCTTCAATTCACGCATCACCACGCGCGGATCCAGCGCAATCAAACTCGGCTCCTGCTTCGCGCCATACACCACCGCAGGCACCATCCCACTCCGCCGTGTCGCCCGCGCCACCCCCTTGCCG
>JAKBBY010000186.1 GCA_021808315.1 Pseudomonadota bacterium
TTTCGAAATTGAGGAGAGAATCGATGGCTTTGGTTTGGGCCGCATTATCGGTCTCGTTCATCTGCCGGCGAAACTTGATCCGCCAAGCGGTGAAGGACAGGGTGAAGACCATATAGGCCGCGACGGTGAACAGGGTGACCCCGGCATAGAGCCAGCCGAACAAATGCCAGAGAATGCCAATGGTGAGCGCTAGTTCGAGGATGGTCGGCAAGACCTGGAAGGTGGCGAGGCGCAGCACGGTTTGGATGCCGGTGGCGCCGCGCAAAATCACCCGCGAGAGGCCGCCGGTTTGCCGGTCGAGATGAAAGCGCATGGAGAGCCGGTGCAGATGCTCGAAGGTTTCACGCGAAACGGCGCGGGCGGCGCGCTGCTGCACGGCGGCAAATAGGCCATCGCGCAATTCGCCGAAGCCTGACGACATCACCCGCACCAACCCGTAAGCGATGATCAACGCGACCGGCAGGAGCAAGGTGCCCGCTTTTGGCGAAAGATCGTTCACCGCACGGGCATAGAGGATCGGGATCAGCACGATGGCGAGCTTGGCGGCGATCAGGGCGGCGATGGCGAGCACCATACGCACGCGCAGCCCCCATTCGCGCTTCGGCCAGAGATAGGGCAGCAAGGCGCGCACTGTGTGCCAACTATTGCGGGTGCGTGCGAATTCGACTGTTTGCGCCCGGGCTTCCATGGGGGTTTGCGGGTTGGTGGTGGCCGATTGCGGGCCGGGTGGCTGATTTTGTGATCGCGGGTCCATTGACCGGACATGGCACTTGATCCCTTGATTGCCAATGGACCTGCCCTTGACCCTGACCAGCATTACCCCCCTGCTCCGCCATATTGCGGCCTGCCAAACCGCCACTCTGCCCGGTGATCGGCTGGAATGGCGTATCGGCGCTGTGCCGGTGGGCTTCCTTAAACCTGATTTTGCCGAAGCCTTCTGCGGCTATTTTGGCTCGGACGCGCGGCGCTCGGCGGGCTGCATCAGCCTGGCGGCGACGGCTTCGGGGCGGCTGAATGCGGCGGCGGCGGCGTTGGCCCCGCAATTTGGCTTTGCGATCCGGGGCGAAGATTTCGACGTGCGCGCCCCCGATTCGGCGCACAGCCTGGCGGTTTTGGACCGGGGGGCCGTGCCGATTTTTGGGGTGATTGGCGCCGGGGTGCATTTGAACGGCGTTGTGCGGCGGGCGGATGGTCTGCATCTGTGGATTGCCACGCGCAGTGCCAGCAAAAAATTGGACCCTGGCAAGTTTGATAATCTGGTTGGCGGCGGCGTGTCCGCTGGGCTGACGCCGACCGCAACCTTGGCGAAAGAGGCGGACGAAGAGGCGGCGATTCCGGCGACATTGATCGAAAAAGCGACGCTCACCGCCCAGATCGATTACGCGATGGAGCGACCGGAAGGGCTGCGCCGGGACCGGCTTTATTGCTTTGACCTTATGCTGCCGGAGCATTTTACCCCGCGCGCTGCCGATGGCGAAGTTGAATCCTTCGCCTTGTGGCCAGCAAAGCGCATTCTCGAAGTGATGCTGGCGGGGGATGATTTCAAATTTAATGTTAATCTTGTGTTGATTGACTGGTTGATCCGCGCCCAATTTTTCGCGCCGGACGCGGCAAGCCGACTGCGATCAGCGTTGGCAGGATCGACAGGTTAGGCTGAATTCTTAACCCGTGCCGACGTGGCGCGTTGGCGCTTCGCGCGGCACATTGCCGCCCCGACTCGCGTGCAAGTGTTAATAATTTAATTGCGCTGGCAATTTACCACCAATTCGTTCATAAGTCGCGATCATACATAGTAAAGCCCATCCAGCCAGCAGGATCATAATGTGACCGACGACTCTGATTTTGATGACGATTCCGCCGTGGCGAGCCGGACTGCCGCCACGACGACGCGCTATACACGGCGCCTTTCCGATAAAATTTTGATTGCATTCCACCATGCGTGCGATCAGGAAGATTTTGAAGTTGCTGAGCGCCTGTTGGGTATTCTTGAGCAAATGCTAACGCGGCGCACCGTGGCGGTTGATGCCAACCGGCGCAAAGGCATTGAAAGCCTGGTCGCCGCGCATGAGCGCCTATGGCATTTACGCCACCCTGAGCGGAAATACGGCTAAGATTTTTGCGTCACAGTTTGACGCTGTGTGTTAATCAACCCGAGAGCAAGGGGCCAAAGCCTCTGCGGTGATGCGGGGTTGGCCCTAATGACTTGATCGCGGCGCGGTGCTGTGCGGTGCCATATCCCGCGTTGCGCGCCCAACCATAGCCCGGATAACGGGCATCGAGACGCTGCATCAGCCGATCACGATGGGTTTTCGCGATGATCGAGGCGGCGGCAATCGAAAGCGAAAGACCATCACCGCCGATCACGGCGCGGCACGCCATCGGCAAATCCGGCGTGCGATGACCATCGACCAGCACATAATCGGGCATGATCGCGAGGCGCAGCACCGCCCGGCGCATCGCGAGCAGGCTGGCCTGCAAAATATTGAGCGCGGCGATCTCGGCGACCGAGGCGCTGGCGACCGCCCAAATCGCGCCCGAGCCGCGCAGCAAGTCCGTGATGGCGATGCGTTCGGCCTCGCTCAGCCGTTTGGAATCATCGATCCGGTTGGCGAGGGCGGGATCGAGGGCAGCGGGGAGGATGATGGCTGCGGCGAGCACCGGGCCGGCGAGGGGTCCGCGCCCGACCTCATCGACCCCGGCGACGCGACCCGCGCAGGCTTGTTCATAGGCAAGGCTTATCCGGCGTGGCGTGGTCATGGATCGAGTGCCGCGAGCAGACCATCGATGATGTGTTCGGGCGCGGGTGGGCAGCCAGTGACCGCGAGATCGACCGTGACCAGCCGGACGACGCCGCCGAGCACGGCTTGGCTGTCTTTGAAAACGCCGCCATCGACCGCGCAATCGCCGATCACCACCACCAGCCGCGCGTCGGGCATCGCCTCCAGAGTGCGGCGCAGCGGCGCGGCCATGCCTTGGGTGGCAACGCCGGTGACCAGGAGAATATTGGCGGTGCGTGGATCATCGACAAAACGAATACCATAGGCGGTGAGGCCGCTTTGCCAGGCGCGGACGCTGCGCAATTCCAACTCGCAGCCCCCGCAGCTACCCGCATCGAGATGGCGGATGGTGAGCGCCAAATGCGGGCGCGCCCGGCCTTCGGCGGCGAGGCGTTGCGCCAGAGCGGTGCGGATCGCGGGATCGGGGTGCGGAGGTTTCATTGATCGATCATGCCAATGGGCGGCATCAGCAGGGCGGCGCGGCGGGCGAAGGCCGCGCGGGTTTGTCCGGGTGCGGCGGCTTCTAGCGCGGCGATGCGGTTCAGGCCTTGATTGGCGATGGTGCAGACCGTGATGAAGCCGCCATCAAGGCGCATCCAGCAATAGATCGGGCCATCCAGATCACGCGCCTGGCCAAGGCCCGCGCCGTTCTGGCTGGGCAAAGCCACCGACCAGGGTTCGGCGCGCTCTGCCGCGCTGAAAGGGGCCAAGGCGCTGACCGCGAACGCGGCGTCGTTGATCGCCTGCCAGACGCGCCCGCGCACCGGTTCAGCCAGATCGGCCCAGCGCCGCCGCCAGCGCCAAGCGCCGAATGGCTGCAGCACCGCGCGCACCGATTGCAAATGCGCGATCAACATGGGCAGTGCGCTGAGGCGCGGCGCGATATCGATACCACCCGGCACCACCATATCCATCATCAGCCGGTGAAAAAAGATTTGCGCCGCCGCGTCCGCCATGCTGGTGCGCAGGTCGATCAGCGTGGCCGCCAAGCGGGGCAGCGCGCAAATGTCCGCGAGCCGGGCGAGGGCGAGCAAGCTCGCCACGCAGCGTTCGGTGGCCGCCATCGCCTCACGCAGCGCCTCGACCGGCGCGGGGATTGCCGCACCGCTTGCGGCCTCGGCGGCACGGGCGAAGGCGAGACTATGCGCAACCGCACTCAAACCGGCGATGCGGGCGGCGAAGCGCACGGCGGCGCGGGGCGATTTGCCCTCGATCAGCGTGAGAATGTCGCGATGGGCGTAGCCAAAGCGATGATCGGCGCGCAGCACGCTGTCCCCGGCCAGATGCAGGCGCCGATGCATCGGCTCGGCGATTTCACCACCGACCGGCCCTTCGCCGATTTGATAGACCCCCTCGCCCGGCGCATCGGCGAACTCACCGCTGCGCTGGGCGAGGGCTAAGTGCGGATGGGCGTTGCGCATGAGCGCGAAGGCGGGTTCGGCGCCCTCGGTTGCGATTGGCGCGACCCAATCATCCCGTTGCACGAGCCCGAGCGCGCGGTCTTGCTCCACCCAGAGGGCGGCAAGCTGATAGCCTGGCAACGTTGCGAGCCGCGCCCAATCGGGCGCGCTGAGCACCCGCAACGGCTCGGGGGCTGCGGGCTCGATGGCGGCGCGGGAGAGCAGCGCGATCAGCTCATCCGGCGGTGCGGTCATCGCCGCGCCCCACGCAGGCGGATCAGCGCGATCATCGCCATAGCGAGCCAGCCGACCGCCATGATGAGGGCCATGTCGGCGTGCTGGACCCGTAGGGCTTGCAGCGTGATGGCGTCGCCGACGAACAGGGCAAAAGGCGGGAAACCGGCCAGCGCGAGCAACGCCCACGGGCGGTTCGGGGCGCAAGCGCGCCAGAATTGGGTGA
>JAKBBY010000187.1 GCA_021808315.1 Pseudomonadota bacterium
GACGGCGAGGCCGCCAATGGCGTAGCCCTCGAAATCGAGCGCCTGCAGGCTGGTTGCTGATTCGTGACGTAAATCGTCAAAGACGCTGCCTTGCACGATGCCGAATTGCCCATAGCCTGGGCGGCGCACGAAGGCTGCGCGCGAGCGGGCGGCCCAGCGCATGGACAGGCGCATGGAGCTGGCGGCTTGGGCGTGCGTCGCGGGGAAGGGCGTGCATTCATCAAACGCCATGGTGATGGTGGCATCCAAATCATGCTGGATGGCGGTTGATGATTCCGGGGTCAGGTGATGGGCCGCGCCATCGAGATGCGAGCGGAATGTCACGCCTGCTTCATCGAGTTTGCGTAGACCCGCGAGCGACATCACCTGAAAGCCGCCGGAATCGGTGAGAATAATCCCAGGCCAATCCATCAATTTATGCAAGCCGCCCAGCCGGGCGACGCGTGCGGCGCCGGGGCGCAGCATCAGATGGTAGGTATTGCCGAGCACAATTTCAGTGCCGGTGGCGCGCACCGCATCGGCGGTCAGGGATTTCACTGTGCCGGCGGTGCCCACCGCCATGAAGGCCGGGGTTTGCGCTGTGCCGTGGGCGGTGTGAAGTTGCCCGCGCCGGGCGGTGCCGTCGGTCGCGAGCAGCGAGAAGCCAAATGCGGTCATGCGCGTTCTAACAGGCAAGCATCGCCATAGGAGTAAAACCGGTAGCCCGAAGCGATGGCGTGGGCATAGGCCGCGCGGATGCGGTCAAGCCCGGCGAAACCGGCCACCAGCATCAGCAAGGTGGAGCGCGGCAAATGGAAATTGGTGAGCAGCAGATCGGCGGCCTGCATGACAACACCGGGATGCAGAAAAATATCGGTCTCGCCGGTGAACGGCATGATGCGGCGTTCCGGCGTCACGGCGGATTCGAGCAATCGGAGCGAGGTGGTGCCGACGGCAATCACCCGCCCCCCGGCGGCGCGGACGGCGTTGATGTGATCGGCGGTGGTGCTGCTGATCTCGCCATATTCGGCATGGATTTTATGGGTATCGATCTGCTCGCCGCGCACCGGCAGAAATGTTCCCGCGCCGACATGCAAGGTCAGCCGCGCCGTGGTGATGCCGCGTGCGGCGAGCGCATCAAGCAGGGCAGGGGTGAAATGCAGCCCCGCCGTGGGCGCGGCCACGGCACCGGCGCGGGCTGCGAAAATCGTTTGATAATCGCTGGCATCTTGCGCGGTTGGGCCGCTGGGCCTTGCGATATAAGGCGGCAGAGCCAAGGCACCGGCTTCGGCCAGGGCAGCATCGAAATCAGCGCCGCTGCGGTTAAAGCGCAGCTCCGCACTGCCATCTTGCGCGGGCGTGATGATTTCAGCGGTGAAATCGGAAGCACCGCGCATAGTCAGAATATCACCCTGTCGCGCCCGCCGGGCATTGCGCAGCAACACCCGCCAATGTCCCGAAGCGAGGGGCCGATCCAGCGTGATCCCGATGGTGGCATCGCCGCGGGTGGCGGTGAGTTGCGCGGGGATCACTTTGGTATCATTCACCACCAAACAATCGCCAGGGCGCAGCAAGTTCGGCAAATCGCGCACCTGCCAATCGGTCAGCGCCGTTGGTCCAACATGCAGCAACCGTGCGGCATCACGCGGGCGGGCCGGTTCGGTCGCGATGGCCTCGGGCGGCAGCGCGTAATCGAAATCCGACAGCAGCAACGGCGAATTAATCTTCAAGATACGTGGAAATTTCGACAAGATTGCCGTCCGGATCGCGGCAATAGACCGAGCGCATGGCCCCTAGCGCGCCGATTTTCACCGCCGTACCTGCCACCACCTCGACCTGCTGGCTGCGCAAATGCGTGACCACGTCTTCCGAGCCGAGGGCGGTGATAAAGCAAATATCCAACGCACTGGGCTGCGGCTTGGCGGCATGTGGTGCTAATTCGGAACCCGCTTGGTGCAAATTGAGCTTTTGCGCGCCAAAGCGCAGCGCGATGCGCCGGTCGGCGCCAAACTCTTCGCGTTCCATGCCAAGCACACGCTCATACCAATCGGCGGTTGCGTCGATATTGGCGCAGGTGAGAACCACGTGATCGATCCGGTCAATGGTGAATTTCATCGCTTCAGCCTAAATCCGCAAAGAAATCATTGCCCTTATCGTCAATGACGATGAAGGCGGGAAAATCCTCGACGGTGATTTTCCACACGGCCTCCATACCCAATTCCGGATATTCGAGCAGCTCGACATGGCGGATATTTTGCTCGGCCAACACCGCAGCGGGACCGCCGATGGAGCCGAGATAGAACCCGCCATAGGTTTTGCACGCATCGCGCACTTGTTTGGAGCGATTGCCTTTGGCGAGCATGATCATCGAGCCGCCAGCTTTTTGGAACGCGGCGACATAGCTATCCATCCGCCCCGCCGTGGTCGGCCCGAAGCTGCCGGTGGGCATGCCGGGCGGGGTTTTCGCCGGGCCTGCGTAATAAACCGGATGGTTCTTGATATAATCGGGCAAACCCTCGCCGCGATCGAGCCGCTCTTGCAGCTTGGCATGGGCGATGTCGCGGGCGACGATGATGGTGCCGGTGAGTGCGACCCGGGTTTTGATCGGATGCTGGCTGAGCGTGGCTAAAATCGCTTGCATCGGCTGGTTGAGGTCGATACGCACCACCGGACCGCCCAGATGATCGTCGGTGATCTCGGGCAGATAGCGCGCCGGATCGTGCTCCAGCCGCTCTAAAAACACCCCGTCGGCGGTGATTTTCGCTTTAATTTGCCGATCCGCCGAGCAGGATACGCCAATGCCGATGGGCAAGGACGCGCCATGGCGCGGCAGGCGGATCACCCGCACATCATGGCAGAAATATTTGCCGCCAAACTGCGCGCCAATGCCCAAATTGCGGGTCATCGCCAAAATCTCTTGCTCAAGGGCCAGATCGCGAAACCCATGCCCCGCGCGCGAGCCGCTGGTGGGCAGCGTATCGAGATAATGGGTCGAGGCGAGCTTGACGGTCTTCATCGTCGCTTCGGCCGAGGTGCCGCCAATCACAATCGCCAGATGGTAAGGCGGGCAGGCCGAGGTGCCGAGCGTTTTCACCTTGGCCTCGATGAAGGCGAGCAATTTCGCCGGGTTCAGCACCGCGCGGGTCTCTTGGTAGAGAAAGGATTTATTGGCCGATCCACCGCCTTTGGCGACGAACATGAACTCGAATTCTTCGGCATGCGCCTCGCCCGGTGCGGCATAAATATCAAACTGCACCGGCAGATTGGTGCCGGTATTCACCTCGTCATACAGGCTGAGCGGCGCCATTTGCGAATAGCGCAAATTGGTCTCGGTATAGGTGCGCATCACCCCGTGCGACAAAGCGCGCTCTTCATCGCCCTCGACCCAGATGCGCTGGCCCTTTTTGCCAAACACAATGGCGGTGCCGGTATCTTGGCACATCGGCAAAATCCCGCCGGCGGCGATATTGGCGTTTTTCAGAAATGCCATCGCGACATAGCGGTCGTTTTCGGAGGCTTCGGGATCATCCAAAATCGCCCGCAATTGCTGCAAATGGCTCGGGCGCAGCAGGTGCGATACATCGTGGAACGCCTCGAAGGCGAGGGCGGAAAGCGTCTCGGGCGCAATTTTGACAATCCGCTTGCCCTCGACGTTGATGGTCGAAACCCCGCCCAGATCAAGCTTGCGCCAGGGCGTGTGATCCGGGCCAAGCGGCAGGAGCGGTTCGTAGGGTGTCGCCTCGATGGATTGGGGGATCGCATTCATCGTATCGCTCCTTTTGTCCGAGACTAGGGTCAGACCGTGCGGTCAGGATTTTGGCGGCGTTCGGCGCCGGAACGCATCAAGGCTCACCACCGGCGCGGAACCGGCTTCAGGCGCTTCGCTCGGCTCAACCTCCGGCGCAGAGGCCGGTTCCGGCTCGGCTGCGGGGCTGGCGGGCGGTGTGACGATGAATTGCAACCCGAATTGCACTTCCGGATCGGCAAAGCTGGTCACCGCCTCAACCGGGATCTCCAGCGTCGAGGGAATCCCCCCGAACGACAGCGTCACCGAAAATCGCTTCGCCGCGAAATCAACCCAGAGATCGCGATATTGATGCTGCAGCACAATCGTCATTTCCAGCGGATAGCGCTCGCGCAGGCGATCAGGCAGCGTCACGCCGGGATAATCAGTGCGAAACGTCACGTAAAAATGATGGTTCCCCGGCAGACCATGCTGAGCGGCATGATCCAGCGCGTTCAGCACCACCGCGCGTAACGCTTCACTCGCCCAAGCATCATAGGGGAGCAGGCTTTCCATCGGCGCATCATCATCTTCCATGCGCTGCCCATAGCCCGAGTGCCGCCTGCGGCCAAGTGTGGCCGCGCAGAGCAGCCCCGATTAGCCCCGATCAACCATCATCACGTCAGATCGGTTTGGGCTTCCGGGCGCACCTGGCGCTCGTAATGTTTGTAATATTTCTCGGTCACCAGATCGGTCTGCACCACCACCGCGATATCGGTGGTGTTGAACTGCGCATCGATCACCGCGCCGTCACCGACAAAGCCGCCCAGGCGCAAATACCCTTTGATCAAGGGCGGCAATTCGCCGAGCACCCGCCTGGTATTGATCGCATCCTTGCCCAGCCGCCGCATATCGACATAGCGAGA
>JAKBBY010000020.1 GCA_021808315.1 Pseudomonadota bacterium
TCAGCACGGATCACCGGGGTTGCCGGGACCTGCGCAACGCACGGCAAGGACGAGGTGCTGACGACATTTCGGATCGGCTTTGCGGCGACCCGGGGACCGGCTTTGATCGGGGATCAGATCACCCTGCCCTATTTCATTGCGTTGACCCAGGGCGATCAGATTATCGGCAAGCAGCTCGACCCGATTACGTTTGATTTCAAAAATGGCGCGTCGGCGGCGGTGGCGACCACCAAGCCGATCAAGATTGAGATGCCGAATGCGCCGGTTTCAGCGCAGCAAGAGGCGTTGATTGGGTTTCAGCTGGATGCGAACGCGAGCGGCGTGACGGGTGATCAACGCTGATGGCAGCGCTGGTGACCGGTGGAGCGAAGCGGCTGGGTGCTGCGATTGTGCGCGGGCTGGCGGCCAGCGGGCGGGCGGTGGTGATCCATTATCGGGGATCGGCGCTGGAGGCTGAGGCGTTGCGCGCCGAGATTATGCAGGCAGGCGGGCGCGCCTTTGCGCTGGAGGCGGATTTGAGCGATCCGACTTTGGTGGCGGGGTTGATTGCGCGGGCCGAGGCGTTGGCCGGGCCGCTAGAGGTGCTGGTGAATAACGCTTCGCGCTTCGAGTTTGATCAGCCCAGCACGGTTACGGCAGAAGCGATTGCGGCGCATATGGCGCCGAATTTGGTGGCGCCGGTGCTGCTCGCACGGGATTTTGCCGCCTCTTGCGCCGGGCGGCACGGGGTGATTGTGAATATTCTGGATCAAAAACTGTCGAATTTGAATCCGGATTTTTTCGCTTACACGCTGTCAAAAGCGGCCCTGGCGGCGGCGACGGAAATGTTGGCGATGGCGTTTGCGCCGATGGTGCGGGTGTGCGGGGTGGCGCCCGGCTTGACGTTGATTGGTGAGCGGCAATCGGCAGAGAATTTCGCCCGTGGCCAGGCGGCGACGCCATTGCGGCGTGGCTCAACGCCTGAGGATATTGCGGCGACGGTGCGATTTATCGTGGAGACCGGATCGGTCACGGGGACGGTGTTTTATGTGGATGCTGGCGAGCATTTGATGCGCCGCCAGCGGGATGTTTCATTCGAGCCAGGGTGAGGCTGGGATAAGGTTGTTTTATCGAAACCATGCATGATTGGCATTGGTGCGGCGCGGTTGCGCCATGCTACCACATGCTATGGGCAAAAATCTGAGACAGCGATTGGGCGAAAGGCTGGCGCGGTTTTTATCAAAGCCGGTGCATATTCACGGCACTGCCCCGGCGGCCAAGCCGCATCGATTAGCGGCATTGTTGCAGCCGGGCGATGTGGTGCTGGTGGAGGGCAATAGCCGGATTAGCACCGCGATCAAATATTTGACGCAATCGACATGGTCGCACGCGGCCCTTTATGTTGGCCTAGCACCGTTGCGGGCCGGAGGCGTGGCCGAGCCTTGCTTTATCGAGGCGGATATCAGCGATGGGGTGCGTTATGTGGGCTTGAGCGAATTTGCCGAGCTGCATGTGCGGATTTGCCGCCCGATTGGGCTGACGGCGGTGGATTGCGCGGCGGTGATTGGGTTTGCGCGGGCGCGCATCGGTGATCGTTATGATTTGCGCAATGTGGCGGATCTGGCCCGATATTTATTGCCGACGCCGCCGGTGCCGCGACGGTGGCGGCGCCGATTGCTCACCTTGGGCAGCGGCGATCCGACGCGGGCGATTTGTTCAAGCTTGGTGGCGCAGGCTTTTCATGCGGCGGGCTATCCGATTCTGCCGCTGGTGCGGGAATTTTCGGCGGATGCGCCGGATTGCCCGGACTGCGTGCGCGAGATTTTGCAAGCGCGGCATTATAGTTTTTTTGTTCCACGCGATTTTGATGTGTCGCCTTATTTTGAAGTGGTCAAGCCGGGATTGCCGCCCGGGTTTGATTATCGGGCGATTGAATGGGCGAGCGAAGAGCGCGCGGAAGGCTGACCGCCTGCGCGGGCGGCTGCTAAAATCTGTTTACATCGGTGAGTTCGGTGTTTACCTATACGTCAAGCGATGATTTGACGATAAAGGAGCACGCACCGATGAACGCGCAGCATGTTGATGTGTTGATTGTAGGGGCCGGGCTTTCGGGCATCGGGGCGGGTTGCCATTTGCAGATGCATTGCCCGAACAAGAGCTATGTGGTGTTAGAGGCGCGCGATGCGATTGGCGGGACGTGGGATTTATTTCGCTACCCTGGAATTCGATCTGACTCCGATATGTACACGCTGGGATATTCGTTCCGCCCGTGGACCCAGGCGAAAGCGATTGCCGATGGTCCTGCGATTTTGACTTATGTGCGCGAGACTGCGCATGACTATGGCGTGGATCGGCATATTCGGTTTCATCATGCGGTGAAGCGGGCGCGCTGGTCATCAAGCGAGGCGCTGTGGATTGTAGAGGCGGAGGTGGGGCCAGCGCGCGATGTGGCCGTGTTTAGCTGCAATTTTCTGTTCATGTGCAGCGGCTATTATGATTACGCTGAGGGGCATAACCCTGAATTCGCCGGGGCCGATGCGTTTGCCGGGCGCTTGGTGCACCCACAGCATTGGCCCGACGATTTGGATTATGCTGGCAAGCACGTGGTGGTGATTGGCAGTGGCGCGACGGCGGTGACGCTGGTGCCCGCGATGGCCGAGAAGGCCGCTCATGTGGTGATGTTGCAGCGTTCGCCGACCTATGTGGTATCGCGCCCGGCGGAAGATGCGTTTGCCAACACGCTGCGCGATTATTTGCCGGGCAAGCTCGCTTATGCGCTGGCGCGCTGGCGCAATGTGTTATTGACCATGTTTTTCTATCAATTGGCGCGTCGCCGCCCGGCGAAAGTTAAGGAGCAATTGATTGCCTTGGCGCGTCAGCAACTGGGGGACGCGGTGGATGTCGAAACGCATTTCAGGCCGCGCTATAATCCTTGGGATCAGAGATTATGCTTGGTGCCGGATGGTGATTTATTCCGCGTGTTGAAGGCGGGGACAGCTTCGGTGGTCACCGATCAGATTGAACGCTTTACCGAGACCGGGATTCTGACCAAATCGGGCAAGGTTTTGCCCGCGGATATTATTGTCACGGCGACGGGTTTGAAGTTGAAGCTCTTGAGCGGGCTTGAGGTGTTTGTTGATGGGGTGCGCGCTGATTTATCAAAGACGATGAATTACAAAGGTATGATGAATAGTGATATTCCGAATATGGCCTCATCATTTGGCTATACCAACGCCTCTTGGACGCTGAAATCGGATTTGACGGCGGCTTATGTCTGTCGGCTGCTCAATTATATGGATCAGCATGGCTATGCCCAATGCACGCCCCGGCAGACCGATCCGACGGTGCGGGAAGAGCCGTTTCTGGATTTTAGCTCAGGGTATGTGCAGCGCGCGATCCATCAATTACCCAAGCAAGGCTCAAAGAAGCCATGGAAACTCTATCAAAACTATATTCTCGATTTGATAACGCTGCGTTATGGTCAGGTGAATGACGGGACGATGGAGTTTGTCCGGCGCCAACCTGCGCAGCGCGCCGCCTGATCGGCGCGGGTGCGGCGGGGCTGATCATCAAAAAGGCGCGATGACCTTGCGATCATCGCGCCTTCAACGCTCATCAATTTAGACCGGGCGGGTTACGCCCGGGGGTATTGATTAGTGCATGGCGTGAACGGTGTATTTGCCGTTGTTCCAGATATAGATGGCATAAGCCGCCGGAACCACGTCACCAATTTTGTTGAAGCGAATTTCGCCGAGCACGGTATTCCACGGACCACCGGCTTTCAGCTCCTTGGCGACGACCAGCGGCTTAATGCTGTGCGCTTTTTTCGCCGCTTCAGCCCAGACCTGGATGGTTGCATAGGAGTAGAGCACGTAGCCGCCTGGATTTTGACCTTTGGCGGAAAGCTCTTTCACCACGGCAGCCGCAGACGGACTTTTTTCAGCCGGCGGCGGGAAGGTGAACAGCATGCCTTGCGCGGCGGGGCCGGCGATTTGCCAAAGCTGATCAGTCGCCATCGCGTCTTCCCCGAAATATTGCGGGTGATAGCCTTGGGCCGCGCCTTCGCGTTCCATGATGCCGGCATCCGAATAATAGCCACCGATATAAACGAGGCCGATACCATCTTGCTTGAGGCGGCTGATCAGGGCGGAGTAGTCTTTTTCGCCGGCGGTGTAGGAGGCATTATAGGCCACTTTGACGCCGAGCTTTTTCAGGTTCATCCGCACCTGATCGGCGATGCCTTTGCCGTAGGTGGAATTATCATCGAGGACGGCGATTTTGTCCTTGGCGAAATGGGCTTTGATGTACTTAGCAGCAACTTTGCCTTGCTCGTCATCGCGGCCACAAACGCGGAACGTGTTCCACGAACCTTGATCGGTATATTGCGGGTTGGTTGACGCGGGCGAGATTTCGAGAATGCCGTTCTCGCTATAGACTTTGCTTGCCGGGATGGTTGACGCCGAGCAAAAATGGCCATCGACCATCACCACATGATCGGCGACCAGCTGGTTTGCCACGGTGACGGCCTGTTTCGGATCGCAGGCATCATCGACAGTGATCGCTTCAACTTTTTTGCCGAGCACGCCGCCATGGGCGTTGATATCGGCCACCGCCTGATTGGCGCCATTGACCAGCTGGGTGCCGAACGCGGCGTTAGAGCCGGTCATCGGACCGGCAACGCCGATCTTGACTTGCGCTTGTGCGGCGCCGGCGGTGAGGCAGAGCCCCAGAGCCGTCATCGCGGCGACTTTGTAAAACTTGTTCCCCAAAACACTCGCTCCTTGGTTGCTAGTCGTTACGTTTTCAGTTTTTATCAATGCCCGCCCTCCAGATAAGCCGCTTTGATTTCTGGCCGGGCCAGCAATTCGGCACCCTCCCCTTGCATGGTGATGGCACCGTTCACAAGCACATAGCCTCGATGCGCGAGGCGCAATGCCTGATAGGCGTTCTGCTCGACCAACAGCACGGTCAAGCCCAGCTCACGATTAAGCTGGCGAATAGCTCCAAAAATCTGTTTGACCACCAGCGGCGCGAGGCCAAGGCTTGGCTCATCGAGCATCAAAAGATCAGGTTTGGACATTAACGCGCGGGCAATCGCTAACATTTGTTGTTCGCCGCCCGAGAGCGTGCCGCCGCGCTGGTTGATCCGCTCTTTGAGGCGGGGAAACAAATCAAACATCAAGGCAAGTTGGTTGTCGTAATCGGCAAACTTAACGACTTGTGCCCCCATCAACAGATTTTCTTCAACACTCATGCGCGGAAAAATGCGCCGCCCTTCTGGTGCGTGGGCAATGCGCTTGCGTGCGATGTCATGCATCGCGCATTGGGTGATATCTTCACCTTGATAGACGATGCTACCGGAACGGGCGCGCGGGTTACCGCAAATCGTCATCATCAGGGTTGATTTGCCCGCGCCATTTGCGCCGATCAGGGTGACGATTTCACCTTTTTCGACGGTGAGATCGATCCCGCGCAGCGCTTGGATTTGGCCGTAAAAAGCGGTGACACCGGAGAGAGAAAGCATAACACTCATTGCGCGGCCACCGGAACATCGAGATCATCATCATCACCCTCGCCCAGATAGGCGGCGATGACGGCTGGGTTGGTGCGGATTTCAGCGGGCGTACCATCGGCGATTTTTTTACCGTGATCGAGCACGATAATATGATCCGAAATTTTCATCACCACGCCCATATCATGCTCGATCAACAGTAAAGAGCAACCGGCGGCACGGATTTTTAAGAGCAGCGCGTTGAGCTCTTCGCTTTCGCGTGGATTGAGGCCGGCTGCCGGTTCATCAAGGCAGAGCAACACCGGATCGGTACACATGGCGCGGGCAATTTCCAGGCGACGTTGGGCACCATAGGGCAGCGAGGCGGCCGGTTCGTCGGCGCGTTTAGTCAGACCGGTGGCATCCAACCAATATTTGGCGCGCTCTAAGGCCTCGGCCTCAACGTGGCGGTAGCGTCCAAGCCCGAGCACGGCGAGGAGCGTAAACCCCGTCGCGGCTTGCAGACGATTATGCTGCGCCACCATCAGATTTTCCAGCACGGTCATGCCACCGAACAGCCGGATATTTTGGAAGGTGCGCGCCACCCGGCCCCGCTTAGCGATGGCAAAGCCGGGCAGGCGATGCAGCGCCAGCGTTGATTGGTCCTCGCGATGAATGGTGATTTCACCCTCGCTGGGCCGGTAAAAGCCGGTGATGCAGTTAAAGACCGTGGTTTTTCCAGCACCATTCGGGCCGATCACCGCTGTGATCTCGCCCCTGACGGCGGTGAAGGACAAGCGGGAGACGGCAGTTAGCCCGCCGAATCGCATGACCAGATCGCGAACCTCAAGCAATGCTGTCATTAGCCATGCCCCTCGGACATCAACTCGCTTGAGATTTGCTGGCGTTTTCCCAACGCAATCGAGGGTGTGCGCGTGGAAACGAAGCCACGCGGGCGCACCACCATCATGATCACCAGCGCCAATCCGAAAAACAACATGCGATAGATTGATAAATCTTGCAGCAAGGCGGGGATACCGATCATCACCACGGCGGCAAGGGCGACGCCGAGTTGGCTGCCCGCCCCGCCCAGCACCACGATGGCCAGGACGGTTGCCGATTCGATGAAGGTGAAACTATCGGGGCTGATGAAATTTTGGCGGGTGGCGAAAAAGCAGCCGGCGAAGCCGCCAAACATGGCGCCGATGGCGAAGGCGGTGAGTTTGGTGTTGCGCACATTAATCCCGAGCGAGCGGCAGGCGATTTCATCTTCGCGCAAGGCTTCCCAGGCGCGGCCCATGGGCAGGCGGCGCAGGCGCAGCGTGACCCAGTTGGTGAGCAGTGCGAGGAAAAAGATGATGTAATAGAGATAGGTGGTGAGTTGCTTGGGGTCTGGATCGATCCCGAAAAATCCTGAGAATGTGCCGGGCCCGCCACCGAGATTGAAGTTCAGACCAAAGAAGGTTGGGTGCGGAATGTTATAGATGCCGTTGGGCCCGCCGGTGAGCGAAATCCAGTTCGTGATGACAAGGCGAATAATTTCACCAAAGGCGAGCGTGACGATGGCGAGATAATCGCCGCGCAGCCGCAGAACCGGAAAGCCGAGACACATGCCCCAGATCGCGGCGAAAATGCCTGATAGGGGCAGGCACTCCCAGAATGACAGGTGGAAATAATGCGCGAGCAGCGCGAACGAATAAGCGCCGACAGCGTAAAACGCGACATAGCCGAGATCAAGCAAGCCGGCTAAGCCGACCACGATGTTAAGGCCCCAGCCGAGCATCACATAAGTCATCACCAACACGCCGAGATCGATATAGAAATTGGCGATGCCGGGCACTAACGGCAGCAGCGCGGCGCTGGCGAGCAAGGCCGGGGCGACATATTTGCCCGCCGAGGCGACGCGGGCCGCCCGCCAAGCGGCGCGGCCTTGATGCACGCGACGCTCTTGCCAAATCAGCACCAGCAGGCGGGCAAGCATGGCGAGGACGACACCGATGACCAGCAATTTCGGCCGATAATGCAGCACCAACCCATTGGTTTCGCCATGCAGACGCAAACCAATGAAGGGGACGAAAATAGCGAGGGCGAGCAGACCGACCCCGCCAGCGTCGCGGATGTAGCGAATGAGTGTGTCGCGGCCACCCTGCGCAGAGCGCACATCAGACATTGATCAGACCTTCTCGATATCGGCGCGACCAAGCAAGCCGGTGGGCATGAACATCAGCACAATCGCGAGGATCGAATAGACGGCGACGTCCTTATAGGCAATTGTTGCGTATCCGGACCAGAACGATTCGATCAGGCCGATCAGCAAGCCACCGAGCACCGCACCGGGCAAGCTGCCGATGCCCCCCAGCACGGCGGCGGTGAAGGCCTTGATGCCGGCGTTGAAGCCGATGAAAAAATTGATCACCCCGTAATAGCTGAGGAACATGATGCCCGCGACGGCGGCAAGGGCGGAGCCGATGACGAAGGTGAGGCTGATCACCCGATTAGTATTGACGCCGAGCAGAGCAGCCATTTTCGCATCTTGCTCAATCGCGCGCATCGCCCGGCCCAGCGGCGTTTTGGTCACGATATAGGTGAAAATGCCGAGTGTGACCAAAGTGGTGACGATGATCGCGATTTGCATATATGACATTTGCACAACGAAACCATGCTGCTGCATGATTGTAAAACCACCGGGAATCGGCTCGGGGATCGCACGGTCTTTAGCGCCCTGCGAGGTTTGCACGAAATTCTCTAACAAGATTGACATGCCAATCGCTGAGATCAACGGAGCGAGGCGGAACGAGCCGCGCAACGGGCGATAGGCCGCACGTTCGATGGTGAAACCATAGACCCCGCACAGCGCGACCGAGACCAATAATGCAACGAGCAAGCCGACAGGGACGGCGGCGATGCCCATGCCTGAAAAGGCGGTGAGCACGATGATACCGACATAAGCACCAACCATGAACACATCGCCATGGGCAAAATTGATCATGCCGATGATGCCGTACACCATGGTGTAGCCGACAGCGATCAATCCATAGACCATGCCCAGCGTGATCCCGTTGATTAATTGCTGTAACGCATACGCTATCATGCAGTCCTCCGCATATATCTTTTATTTTGATGCCGTTAGCATTGCCCCTGAACAGGGCGGTGATAACCACATTTGCGTGATGTTGGCAATGCGGCCCGGACAATCGATGCAATTAAATTGCGCCTAGATGCTGAGACAATGATGATGTATTACGTAACTGGCACTTCAAGGAATACGTCATGAATGATCATTTTCGGACCAAAACCGCGCTGATTACTGGGGCGTCAAGTGGTATCGGGGCGGCAATGGCGCGTGAATTGGCCCAAGCTGGTGCCAATTTGGTGTTGGTGGCCCGGCGGGCCGAGCGGCTGGAGGCTTTGGCCGCTGAATGCCGATTATTCGGGGTGAACGCGGTGGTTGCCCCTACAGATTTGGCGGATTCTCAGGCGCGCGTGGATTTGGCCGAACGATTTTCAACGGTGGATGTGCTGATCAATAATGCCGGGCTTGGCGTATTTGGTGCGCTGGCGACTGCAGATTGGGACAGGGTTGATGCCATGTTAGCGGTGAACATCACCGCACTGACTCATCTGACCCGGCTCTTCGCGCCATTGATGAGCCAGCGTGGCTATGGGCGGATTATGCTGGTCGCTTCCACCGCCGCGTTTCAGCCCGTGCCCCTTTATGCGGCGTATGCGGCGAGCAAATCCTATGTGCTCGCGCTTGGCGAGGCGCTGGATGTGGAGTTGGCGCCGCAGGGGGTGCGGGTTTCGGTATTGTGCCCTGGCGTGACCGAGACCGAGTTTTTTGCGGTGGCCGATCAGACGCGCTCGGACTTCACCCAGAAATCGGCGATGACCGCGAGCGAGGTGGCGCGAATCGGGCTTGATGCCTTGGCCAAAGGGCGCTCAAGCGTGGTGGCGGGCACGATGAATGCAGCGATGGCGTTCGGAACGCGCTTTGCGCCCCGGGCGCTGGCGGCGAAAATTGCCTATCGCACGATCAAGCCGTGATGGTTTGATAATGGCGGAGAGCGCGCAGACGATCCATGCCGAGTTGATTGCAGTGCTGGTGGCGGTGACGCGGGGCGTGCCGCGCGTGCTGACCTTGGCGGATGGCAGCGCGCTGCCGGAAGGGCCACTGGAGCCGACCCATCGTTCGTTGCAAGCGGGGTTGCGCGCCTGGGTGGAGCGGCAGACGCATCATCCGCTCGGCTATGTCGAGCAGCTTTATACTTTTGCGGATCAGGCACGCAGCGCCGAAGCGCGCAGCGAGGGGCGCAGCATTTCGATTTCCTATTTGGGCTTGACCCGCGAGGCTGCGCCGCAAGGGGCGATTTCGTGGCAGGATTGGTATCGCTATTTTCCCTGGGAGGATCGGCGGAGCGAAACCAAGCGCGAGCCGACGCTGCTGGAGGCGCCGATCCGCGATGGGTTGGCGCGCTGGCAGGGCCGCGATGCGACGCGCCGGATGCGGGTGGCCAATGCGTTCGGGTTGGATGGGGTGGCGTGGAACGAGGAATTGGTCCTCGCCCGGTATCAATTACTTTACGAGGCGGGCTTGGTGCATGAGGCGGCGCGCGATGGCCGGGCGGCGCATGGCGCGTTGGTCTCCGGCACGCCGATGGCGGCAGATCATCGCCGGATTTTAGCGACCGCAATCAGCCGATTACGGGCGA
The DNA here is from genome assembly GCA_021808315.1 of Pseudomonadota bacterium. Taxonomy (GTDB): domain Bacteria; phylum Pseudomonadota; class Alphaproteobacteria; order Acetobacterales; family Acetobacteraceae; genus Acidiphilium. The sequence goes on from JAKBBY010000020.1 coordinate 10,180, forward strand.
AAATTAAGTATCGGCCTGTGGTGTTCGAATTATTGGCTGAGAGTTTTTCCTTGCTGGATCTGCAACGCTGCGTCGAGGCGTTGGCGGGGCAGCGCATGCATAAATCGAATTTCCGGCGGGTGATGGAGGCGCAGAACCTGTTGGAAGAGACCGGAAAATTCACCTCAGGGCCGGGGCGGCCGGCGAAATTATTCCGCTTTCGCGAAGCGATCCGGGCCGAGCGCGACATTACCGACACCCGATTGCCGATGGTGCGGACTTGACTTTATTATACTCATTCTTAGTATAAATGATGTTGTCGCGCGGCTGTTCGTCGCGTTTTTTTGAACCTTAATTATACTCAAATTGAGTATAATGGAGCGATCCATGACCATGCTGGTTTCCGACCCGGCTTACGCAGCCCTCGCGCATCACATGCCGCCGGCGGAGTTCGCGCTGTTGCAGGAGGATATTTCTGCGATCAGGCGGCTTAAACAGGCGCGGAATGCGATTATTCTCGCGCATAATTACCAAACACCCGAGATTTATCATGGGGTTGCCGATATCACCGGCGATAGTCTGGCGTTGGCCCGCGAGGCGGTGACGGCGCAGGCGGCGGTGATTGTGATGGCCGGGGTGCATTTCATGGCGGAGACCGCCAAGCTGCTCAATCCCAGCAAAATCGTGCTGATCCCTGATGCCCGCGCGGGCTGTTCACTCGCCGAGAGCATCACGGCGGAGGATGTGCGCGGGTTGCGGGCGCGCTATCCGGGCGTGCCGTTGATTGCGTATGTGAATACATCGGCGGCGGTGAAGGCGGAGGTGGATTATTGCTGCACCTCGGGCAATGCCAAGCAGGTGGTGGAGTTCGCGGCCAAGGCGGCGGGGACGGACCGGGTGGTGATGCTGCCGGATCGGTATTTGGCGGCGAACACGGCGCGCGAAACTTCCGTGCAGATTATCCCGTGGGACGGCGCTTGCGAGGTGCATGAGCGCTTTACCCGAGCCGATATCGCGCAAGTGCGGGCGCAATATGATAATGTGACGGTGCTGGCCCATCCGGAATGTCCGGAAGAGGTGATTGCGGCGGCGGATTTTGCTGGCTCCACAGCGGGGATGGCGCAATTCATCGCGAAAAATCAACCAGCGCGGGTGGCGCTGATTACCGAATGTTCGATGAGCGATAATCTGGCCTCGCAATTTCAGGGCGTGGATTTCGTGAAGCCCTGCAATTTGTGCCCGCATATGAAGCGGATCAATTTGGGCAATATTCGCCATGCGCTGGAGACGATGACGGGCGCGATTGAGATTGATCCAGACTTGGCCGCCCGGGCGCGGGTTTCGGTTGAGCGGATGTTGGCGATATGACCGATTTTCAGGCGTTGGCGGATCGGCCGGTGATTATCGGCGGTGGGTTGGCCGGGCTTGCCGCAGCGCTGGAAGCAGCGCCGCGCCCGGTAGTGCTGATCACGGCAGGCACGTTGAGCGATGGGGCGGCGAGCCTCTGGTCGCAAGGCGGGATTGCCGCCGCGATTGGCGCGGATGATGATGTGACACTGCATGGCGCCGACACGATTGCTGCGGGCGATGGGCTGTGCGACCCGGTGGCGGTGGCGCGGATTATTGGGGCCGGGCCTTCGGTGATCGAGCGGTTGGTGGCGCTGGGCGTTGGGTTCGACCGGGATGCCACCGGGGCGATTGCGCTGGGGCTGGAGGCCGCACATGCGCGGCGGCGGATTGTGCATGTGCGCGATCATACTGGGGCCGCGGTAACGGCGGCGGCGGCGGCTTCGGTGCGGGCGGCGGCGCATGTAACCTTGATTGAGCATGCGGCGGCATTGCAAATCGCGACGCATGAGGGGCGGGTGATCGGCGTTTGGATCGCGACGCCGGATCAAATCGTGTTTTTGCGCACCGGGGCAGTGCTGGTGGCGACGGGCGGGGCGGCGGGGCTGTATCGCGCCTCCAGCGCGCCGAGCGGCGCGACCGGGTCGGGCCTCGCTTTGGCCGCCGAGGCGGGTGCGACATTGCGCGATTTGGAATTCATGCAGTTTCACCCCACCGGATTGGATGCCGGCGCCTCACCCTTGCCGTTGATTTCCGAGGCGGTGCGCGGCGAAGGAGCGGTGCTGGTGGATGAGACCGGGGCGCGCTTCATTGACGAATTACTGCCGCGCGATGTGGTGGCGCGGGCGATTCATGCCCATCAATCGCAAAATCATCACTGTTTTCTTGATGCGCGGGCGATTGGCGCGCGGTTCCACACGCGATTCCCCTCGATTGCGGCCTCCTGTGCGCGGGCAGGGATTGATCCGGCGCACATGCCAATGCCAGTCACGCCGGTGGCGCATTATCATATGGGCGGGATTGCGGTGGATGCGGCAGGGCAAAGCAGCGTGCCGGGGCTGTTTGCCGCCGGTGAGGCGGCGAGCACCGGGCTGCATGGGGCGAACCGGCTGGCGAGCAATTCGCTCCTCGAAGCGTTTGTGACCGGGGCCGATGTTGGGTTTTTGTTTCGCACCTTGGATGCCACGGGGGCTGACCAGCGGATTGGCTTGGTGAGCGGCCCGGCGGCGGACCCGGCTTCACTGCGGATGATCCGCTCGGTCATGGATCGTGATTTGTTCGTGCAGCGCAACCGGGCTGGTCTGCGGCGGGCGATGGCGGAATTGTTGCCGCTGGCGACGCGCAACCAGGCCGCCTTGGTGGCGCTGATGATGGCGGTGGCGGCGTATGATCGCCACGAAAGCCGGGGCGGACATGCGACCAGCGATTATCCAGCGCGCAGTGCGGCGGCGCCGATATCATCGACGCTGACCCGTGCCAGCGCGTTGCAGCGCGCCCAGGCTATTTTGCGCCAGAGGATTGCCGCATGAGCTTGCCCGATTTGTTGATTGAGCCGGTGATTCGCGCGGCCCTCGCTGAAGATTTGGGCCGGGCTGGCGATATTACCACCGAGGCGGTGATTCCCGCGGAGACGCGGGCGACGGTGCATTTCGTTGCGCGCGAGCCTGGTGTGATTGCCGGGCTTGCGTGTGCGCGCATCGCTTTTGCGCTGCTTGATCCGGGCTTGCTGTTCGTGCCGGTGCTGGCCGACGGCGCACATGTGGCACCCGGCGACGTGATTGCGCGGGTGGCCGGGGCGGCAAGGCCAATTCTCTCCGCCGAGCGGGTGGCGCTGAATTTTCTGGCCCAGCTTTCGGGCGTGGCGAGCGCGACGGCGGGGATTGTCGCGGCGATTGCGCATACCAAGGCGCGGTTGAGCTGCACGCGCAAGACGGTGCCGAATTTGCGGTTTTTGCAAAAATACGCGGTACGAGCGGGCGGTGGTGCGAATCATCGGTTCGGCCTCGATGATGCGGTGCTGATCAAGGATAATCACATAGCGATGGCGGGCGGGGTTGGCGTTGCGATTGCGCGGGCGCGGGCCTCGGTGGGGCATTTGGTGAAAATTGAATGCGAAGTGGATACGCTCGCGCAGTTGGAACAGGCGCTGGCGGCGGGGGCGGATGCGGTGCTTCTGGATAATATGACCCCTGCCCTGCTGCGCGAGGCGGTGGCCATGATTGGCGGGCGGGCGATTGCCGAGGCGTCCGGGCGCATCACACCGAGCAGCGCGCCGGCGATTGCCGAGAGCGGGGTGGATTTGATTTCAGCGGGTTGGCTGACCCATAGCAGCCGCGCACTGGATATTGGGCTCGATTTCGTGGAATAGTGTGTTCATGACACGCACCCCGATGATGACGGCGACGCTATTGGGTCTGGCCGGGACCCTTCCGTTTATCGCGCTGCTCGCGATGATCGCGACCCGCCCGCTCGATGCGCCCACCGCGACGGTGAGTATGATCGATTATGGCGCGGTTATTCTGAGTTTTCTGGGCGCGGTGCATTGGGGATTTGCCCTGGAGCCGGGCGGCATGGTGCGCGACGCGCGGGCCAATGATCAGCGGCTGGCATTCGGCGTGCTCCCCGCGCTGATTGGGTTTCTGGCGCTTCTCTGCGTCACCCCGCTCGGTGCGCCACGCCTTGCCCTTGCGGTGCTGATTGCCGGATTTTTCGCGACGATCCTGGCCGAAACGGTGGGGAAAGGGCGTGATTTGGTGCCCGCGAAATATTTGCTGCTCCGCTGGGTGGTGAGTTTGGTGGTGCTACTGGTGCTGGTCGCGACCTTGTTTATCACGCTGGTGGGCATGCGGCAGGCTTAGGGAGCGAAAATCATTGCTGGCAGCCGCGCTTTCGTATATAAATTAGGGCGAAATATATACTGGAGAGGTGTATGGCGCTCAGTTTGAAAGATCCGGAGACGGACCGGCTGGCGCGGGCGGTGGCGTCTTTGACCGGTGAGACGCTGACCGATGCGGTGCGCACGGCCTTGGCGGAGCGTTTGGCGCGGGAGCGGCGCAAGCGTGGGCAGACGGTTGGGCTGGCGGATCGGTTACGGGCGCTTGGCGAGGATTGTGCCATATTGCCGGATTTGGACCCGCGCACGCCCGAGCAGATCATTGGTTATGATGATCGCGGCCTGTGGCGCTAATTGGTTATTGATAGCTCAGCGCTGATTGCGATTTTATTCCGCGAGCCGGATGCGGCGCGGTATGAAGCGGCGCTGGCCGAGGCAGCCGTGCGGTTACTGTCTGCGGTGACCCGCGTTGAGCTTTCGTTGGTGGTGGAGGGCCGGAAGGGCGAGGCGGGACGCCGGATTGTTGATCGGCTATTGGATGAAGGAGATTTCGAGATTGTGAGCGTCACGCCCCAGCAGGCTGGCTTGGCGATTGAGGCGTTCCGGCGCTTTGGCAAGGGGCGGCACCGGGCGGGGCTGAATATTGGTGATTGCTTTTCCTATGCGTTGGCCGCCGCGAGCAATTTGCCCTTGCTCTATAAGGGCGACGATTTCGCCCATACCGACATTCAGAACGCGTTACGCGACTAAAGCATTATTGTAGCGCGCAACTTCATCCGATCAATTTCATTGCTTTTTCGGATTGATCGGGCGCAAAAAAAGGCGTGACCTTGTGGGTCACGCCCTTTGACGGGTTGCACTCGATTAGAACGCCGCGTCTTCGAATTCCATCATCGTCGCAGAGCCGGAGCGAATGGCTGCGAGCAGGGCGGCGGTTTGCGGCAATAGGCGCTCCATGAAGAATTTCGCTGTTTGCACCTTGGCCCGATAGAATTGGCCTTCGCCCTCATCCTCGGCTTTCGGTGCGGCGATGGCGACCATGCGCGCCCAGATAAAGGCGAGTGCGGTGAGACCGAACAGGCGCAGATAATCGACCGAGGCGGCGCCGATTTCATCATGATTGGACATGGCGTTTTCCATGATGAAGCCGGTGGCTTCCTGCATATGTTCAAGCGCTTGCTGCAGCGGCGGCAGGAACGGCTCCAACGCCGCGTTATCGGCATGGGCGTCGATAAATTCCATCACTGGATCGAGGAATCGCGTGAGCAGGCGCCCGCCATCTTGCGGTAATTTGCGGCCCACCAGATCGAGCGCTTGGATGCCGTTCGTGCCTTCATAGAGCATCGAGATGCGTGCATCACGGACATATTGTTCAATCCCGTGATCGCGAATATAGCCGTGCCCGCCATAGGTTTGCACCGCGAGGGAAGCAATTTCAAAGCCCATGTCGGTGAACATCGCTTTGACCACCGGGGTCATCAGCGCGGAGAAATCATCGGCGGCTTGTTTCGCCTCATCATCGGTGGATTTTTTCAAGATTTCGAGCTCGCGCGCGACCCAGCCGGCGAGACCCCGGCAGCCTTCGATATAGGCGCGCATGGTGAGCAGCATGCGGCGCACATCGGGATGCACCAAGATCGGGTCGGCCTGCTTGTCGGGCGCTTTCACGCCGGTGAGCGAGCGGCCTTGAATGCGGTCCCGCGCATAGGTGACGGCGTTTTGATAGGCGGTTTCGGCGATGCCGAGACCTTGCATGCCAACCGATAGACGCTCCGTGTTCATCATTTTGAACATGCCGGCAAGGCCTTTATGGGGCTCACCGAGCAGCCAACCTTTGGCGCCATCGAAGCTCATGGCACAGGTGGCCGAGGCTTTGATGCCCATTTTATGCTCGATGGCGGTGCATTGCAGGCTGTTGCGCGGGCCGAGCGAGCCGTCCTCGCGCACCAGGAATTTCGGCACGATGAACATCGAAATACCCTTCACGCCGCGCGGCGCATCGGGCAGGCGGGCGAGCACCAGATGGATGATGTTCTCGGTCAAATCATGCTCGCCGGCACTGATGAAAATCTTGTTGCCGGTGATGCTGTATGAGCCATCCGGGTTCGGCTCGGCTTTGGTGCGCAGCATGCCCAGATCGGTGCCGCAATGCGGCTCGGTGAGGCACATCGTGCCGGACCATTTGCCGCTAACGAGATTTGGCAGATAGGTTTTTTTCTGCTCCTCGCTGCCGACATGAGATAAAGAGACGTAAGCGCCATGGGTCAAGCCGGGATACAGGCCGAATGCGACATTGGCCGAGCAAAGCATTTCTTCGACCATCATCGCAGCCGGGATCGGCATGCCTTGGCCGCCCCATTCGGGGGATGCGGCCATCGAACTCCAGCCCCCCTCACAGAAGGCCTTGTAGGCATCTTTGAAGCCGGTTGGCGTGCGGACGACGCCGTTTTCATAGACGCAACCTTCAAGATCGCCAACTTGATTGAGCGGGAACAGCACGTTCTCCGCCATTTTTGCAGCTTCCTCCAGCACTGAATCCATCAGTTCCGGGGTGAAATCCGCATTGCCGGGCAGCTCAGTGATGGTGCTGCTGTCGAATAATTCGTGCAACACAAAGCGCATATCCTGGATCGGGGCATGATAGACGGGCATGGGTAACGCTCCTTTTGACGAACGATAGCAGAGAGAAAGGTGTTAAAATCAGTTGCGCAAGGGCTTGCCGGTATCGATAATCTGCTTGATCCGTGCTTGGGTTTCTTTGGTGCGGAACAGCGCCATGAAGGCTTCGCGCTCCAAATCCATAATCGCGGATTGCGGCACCGGATCGATGATATCGGTATCACCGCCGGTGAGCACGCGGGCGAGATGCGTTGCCACCGTCACGTCATGCGGGGTGGCGATGCCTTTTTTGCGAAACTCATTGACGGCCATGGCAAGGCCAGTGCGCCCGGTGGCGCCGGGCAGTTGCAGCGGCGCCGGGTCAGGCGGCGGCGCGTAGCCGGGGACCAGGGCCAGCGCCCGCGCTTTCGCATCCGCGAGCACGCGGGTGCGGTTCATGGTGATGCCATCGGTCGGGCGGAGGAATTTCAGCGCCTGCGCCTCGGCGGCTGAGAGGCTGACTTTCGCCGTCGAGATCATTTCGAACACTTTGGCCACGGCCGGCATTGGGCCGCGCGGCATTTTCGGATCGGCCTGCCAGCGTGTGAGCATTTGAGTGCAGCCACCCCAGCCGGGAACCAGACCGACACCGGCCTCAACGAGGCCGATATAGGTCTCGGCATAGGCTTGCACAGCAGCGCAATGCAGCAGAATCTCGCAGCCACCGCCCAGAGCGCGACCGGCAGGGGCCGCGACGATGGGGACCGGGGCCGTGCGCATTAATTGATAAACGCGCTGACCTTCCTTGATCGTTCCTTCGATTTTGCCCCACATGCGCAGATTGGCCGCGAACATTGCGAGGCCAAGATTGGCGCCGACCGAGAAATTTTCCTTGCCTGGGCCTGCGCGTAGATCCTCTGAATAAATCACCATCGCTTTGTAGGATTTTTGCACCAGAGCAACGGTTTTTTCGAGGAGCGCCAGAATATCACCATCCAGCGCATTCATGATCGAATGGAATTCGACGCAAAGCACGCCATCGCCAATATCCCAGACCGATGCGGATTTATTGCTCAGCACCGGCTTGGCGCCGCGCTTGACATCTTCAAGCAATAACACGCCATCAGGGCGCAGCACCGGATGATAGGCGCCATCCATGCCAAATTGCAGCAGGGTGCGGCCTTCGGTTTTATAGAATTTGCCATCGCCGATATTGCTCAGCACCGGCGGGATTGGAATCGAAAGTTCGTTGAGCTTGCTGACAACATAGGGCGCACCCAATTTATCGATCAGCTCAAACGGGCCGTATTTCCAGGTATAGCCGAGGCGCATCGCTTCATCGATACTGGCAATATCCGGCGCGATTTCACCGAGCAAGGATGCGGCATAGGCTAACACCCGGCCGAGCACACCCCAGGCATAGTGGCCGGGTTTCGAGGTGGCGCCCACCAGCTTTTTCAGATCTTTTTTGGCGTCAGCGACTTCGGCGATTTTGGGCCGGATGCTGGCACGCCATTCAAGACGACCCTGGGCGGCGGCGGCGAGAGATAAGGTTTCCTTGACCCGCTCTGCGCCCCGGCCCTGGCTGCGGTAAAAGCCACCTTTGCCTTTTTTGCCGGTATAGCCTTCGGCAATTAGTTTTTCGATGAAGGATACATCGCGGTTCATGCTGTGGAACGGATCGGCGGGCGGCAGCAACCGCGCGAGCGAGGCATTCACATGCGGACCAAGATCAATGCCGACCAGATCCATCAAACCAAACACGCCGGTGGAGGGAAAACCCATCGGCTTGCCCATGATCGCATCGGCCTCCTCGACCTCAAGACCGAGATCAAGGGCGAGGACCATCGCGGTTTGGATCCAGTACGTGCCAATGCGGTTGGCGATGAAGCCGGGTGTATCGTTACAAATGATAACGGACTTGCCCAACGTGACATCGCAGAATTGTTGCAGTTTACGCACTGCATCTGGCGCATTGGCCGGGCTGGTGACCAGCTCTAACAGGCGCATATAGCGCGGCGGGTTGAAAAAATGGGTAATCATGAAATCGGGTTTGAGGTTCTCATCCATCCCCGATGTCAACTCGGCCAAGGGAATCGTCGAGGTGTTCGAGGACACCACGGACCCTGGCTTGCGCACGCGCGCGAGGCGGGCATAAAGTGCTTGTTTGATATCCAGCCGTTCGATGACGGCTTCAACAATCCAGTCGCATTCGGCCAGACTATCGAAATCATCTTCGGTATTGCCCGGCGTGATCAGCTTGGCGGCGGCTGCCGACATCAGCGGGCTAGGCTGGGCTTTTTTGAATCGCTCGATTGCGGCTTTGGCAATGGCGTTCCGATCGGCGCTGCCCGGCTTGACGATATCGAGCAGCTTGACCTTGACCCCGGCATTGGCGACGTGAGCGGCGATGGCCGCCCCCATCACGCCCGCGCCGATGACGGCGACTGATTTGATTTCAGTCATCAGACCGCCTCCAGCACCGTGGCGATGCCTTGGCCACCGCCGATACATTGGGTGGCGAGGGCGTATTTGCCGCCTTCACGCTTGAGTAATTGCGCGGCTTTGCCGGTGATGCGCGCACCGGTGGCGCCGAGCGGATGGCCAAGGGCGATGGCGCCGCCATCCAGATTGACGGTCGCAGGGTCAAGTTCCAAATCCCGAATACAGGCGAGAGCTTGCGACGCGAAGGCTTCATTCAGTTCGACCACGTTCAGATCGCGCACAGTCAAGCCCGCACGGGCGAGGGCTTTGCGCGATGCCGCGACCGGGCCGATACCCATAATATCCGGCGCGCAACCCGCGACAGCGGTTGATTTAATCCGCGCGATGATCCCAAGCCCATGTTTTTTGGCGTAATCCTCCGAACATACCAGCACCGCCGATGCGCCATCGGTCAGGGGCGAGGACGTGCCGGCGGTAACAGTGCCGTTGGCATCAAACGCCGGTTTCAACGCGGCCAAGCCCTCACGCGAGGCGTCATGACGAATGCACTCATCTTGGGTGGCGTTGGCTTTGTTGAGGGTGATCGGCACGATTTCGTCGGCAAGGCGCCCGGCTTTCTGCGCAGCGGCGGCTTTGACATGGCTGGCGAGCGCGAATTGTTCCTGCGCCTCGCGGGTGATTTGCCAACGCTGGGCGACATTCTCGGCGGTATCGCCCATACCCATATAGGCGGCGGGATTTTTGGCGTACAATGTGGGCGAGGGCATGGGGTTATAGCCGCCCATCGGCACCCGGGTCATGCTCTCAATGCCAACCGCGAGGAACGCCTCACCCGCGCCCATGGCAATCGCGCCAGCAGCCATATGCACCGAATACATCGAAGAGCCGCAGAAACGATTGACGGTGGCACCCGCCACGCTGATCGGCAAATCGGCCAGCAGCGCAATCAGCCGGGCGACGTTCAGACCCTGCTCGGCTTCGGGAAAAGCGCAACCGACGAGAATATCCTCGATATCATCGGGCTTCACGCCGGTGCGCGCAATCAACGCCCGCACAATTTCCGCTGCCATTTCATCGGGGCGCACCCGGGTCAATCCACCTTTTTTGGCCGGCGTGAACGGGGAACGGGCGTAGCCGGCGATGACTGCATGGGTCATGGATATGACAAGCTCCTCTGCGATGAAGACGGATATTTTGGTTGGTTCAGGGTCGAGGTTTTTTGGGCAGACCAGGATCGTTCAAAACGGCCTCGGCTTGGTGTTCGATATCGGCAAGTTCGGCGAGGCTTTGCTCAAGGGCTGAGCGTTGGTCATGCAGCTTGGCGATGCGCTTGCGCACCGCGACCAGCAATTGGCGCACTTGGGCGAGATGGGTTGGATCAATATCGTACAAATCGAGATATTCTTTGATTTCGCGCAACGAGAACCCAAGCCGCTTGCCGCGTAAAATCAGCACGAGGCGCGCGCGGTCGCGCACGGTATAAACCCGGGTCGTGCCAGCCCGGCTCGGCGCGAGCAGGCCTTTATCCTCGTAAAAGCGGATGGTGCGTGCAGTCACGCCGAGTTGGCGGGCCAACTGGCTCACCGAGAATAAGGCCTCCGCCTGGCCTGATTCGGCCGGCGAATCGCCGGATATGCCGCGCCGCGCCGCCCGCGCTGCTTGGGAGGTTTGCAGATCGATTGCTGCCATCTCTGTCATCCGTCGCTCGTCCTTCAAGATTTCGTCGCGTGATGCTGCGACACTATACGCAAGCCAATTAACGTGCGTGCCGGGATAGTCATGACAGGAACTGAGATTTGACGCAAACCGCATGATCCTACCCTATAGGGTATGGCTACAATTGCGTCAAGATCCCTGATACCGACACAATCGGCCTTATACATGTTGTCAGGAAGAAACGATAGTAGACGCGGAATTTGTGGCTCTTGCGCCACATCGCGGCGGAAATGCCCGCCCCCTGGTGCAAATCCCAAGTCTGCGATGCTACATGCTGGACCAGGCAACGGCTGTGACAAGCTGTTTTCCAACCGCAGACTGATCTGCACAAGGAGAAAACGAATGAAAATGCGCTCTATACTTTTGGCGGCGACGCTGATGTCCGCCCCTGCTCTGGTACCTGCGATTGCGATGGCGCAGCCGGTGACCGGCCCTTATGTCAGTGCTGGCTTGGGCTACAACATCATGGGCAGCCGGTCGGTCAAGACCGTTGCGGTCCCCGCGCTCAATCTGAGCGGCAACGCCGACGCGCATGCCGTGTTCCATAATGGCTTCACCGGCGAGGCCAGCGTTGGCTATGGCTTCGGCAATGGTTTCCGCGTCGAATTGGAAGGCGATTATTTCGATAATCAGCTGAGCAAGGTTGATGTTGGCGCGGGCAGCACCGTGTTCCTGCCGGGTCAGGTCACCGCGTCGGGCAAAGAGAAAAAATACGGCGCGATGGTCAATGCGCTGTATGATTTCGACGTTGGCAGCCCTTACGTGTTCCCGTTCGTCGGCGCGGGCGTTGGCTATCAATTCGTGCATCTGGATGGCGTGTCGGTCCCGGCTGTTGATGGCGGTCCGTCCGAATTCAGTATCAACCAGACTAAGGGTGGGCTTGCCTATCAGGCGATCGCGGGCGTTTCGTTCCCGATCCCGGGCGCCCCGGGCCTCTCGGCCAATGTGCAATATCGCTATATGCGCACCAATGGCCGCACCTATGCTGCATCGTATAACCTTGGCAAAACGCCGCAGGCCGCTTCGGTCAAGCTGGGTGATGACAGCAACAACATGGTGCTGGTGGGTCTGACCTATCAGCTGTTCCCGCCCGCACCGCCGGCCCCGCCCGCGCCGGCACCCGCTCCGGTGGCCACCCCGGCGCCGGCACCGGCCCGCACCTATTTGGTGTTCTTTGACTGGAACAAATATAACCTGACCCCGCGCGCGGATCAGATTATTGCCCAGGCGGCGGATGCATCGCGCACCACCCATGTCACCTCGCTGAACGTGAATGGCTATACCGACACGTCAGGCACGCCTGCTTACAATGAAAAGCTGTCGTTCCGCCGTGCGGATACCGTTGCCGCCAAGCTGGTGGCCGATGGCGTGCCGAAGCAGGACATCGTGATCAAGGGCTTTGGTGAAACGCATCTGCTGGTGCCGACCGGCCCTGGCGTGCGTGAGCCGCAAAATCGTCGCGTGGAAATTATCCTCCACTAAT
>JAKBBY010000021.1 GCA_021808315.1 Pseudomonadota bacterium
CAGCGTCAATATCCATGCCGCCACCGCCGGTAACGGAGCGCCCCAAATCAACACCAAATTAAGCAGCAACAACACCCCATAAACAACCGCAATCCCAGCCGCCACCCGCGCCATCCGCCGGGCCGCAACCGGAATCGGCTGCACCGGCAAATACGCCACAAACCGCGCCAGCATCGCAACCTGCCGCTTCGTCAACGGCGCCCCACCCGCCTGCACCAAATCCTGACTTACCCGATCATAAACCGCCTGCCGCTGCACCGCCGAGCCAAACTCACCCCCAAACGCCGCCGCCGCGTCCCGCACCCGCTGTGTCATCGCCCGCACCGCCGCCCGCCCCATTTTTTCGCTCCCAACCACCAGCCCAGCCCCAGCGCCAAACCGCCCATCCCCGATACCCGGCACCGGCACAATAATCAAAAACGCCCAAACCGCCCGCCACGCCCGGCGCGCCGCCGCCGTCACCAAACTGCAACCAATTTGTCCCGCAACCTTCACACACAAATCGGTCACGCGCCGTTACAGAGCGGCTGCGCGAAAATATTTCCGATTCTTTACCGAACATCAACGATCCAAAAATGCTTCAGGAGGCTACCGATGAAAAATCAGTCGATCTCGGCCCATGGCCCGCGCTTTGGCGCGCGCGCTCTGCTCCTGAGTGCGGTCAGCGTGCTCGCACTCACCGGTATCGCCCATGCTCAAGCGGTCAATGCCGGCGAAGTCTCCGCGACGGCTAAATATTACACCCATCTGGGCAAATCCAGCATCAAATTATCTAAGAAAAAAATCTTCAAATCCACCCAATCCGAAGCCGTCGTCAGCCGTCAAGATATTGAAGCCCTCGGCCCTTCCACCAGCTCGGCGGGCGCCCTTTCCGCCGCCACCGGCGTTGAAATTCGGGGCTATGGCGGCAATTCCGATACCGCCCGCTATCAAATCCAGCTTCGCGGCTCCAAAGTCGGCTGGTCCTCAACCAATGGCGATGCGGATCGCAACGGCATTACCGTCCTGTTCGATGGGATCCCGATGAATAACACCATCTCCCATAATGGTCAGTGGGATTCCAACGAAATTCCCATCACCCAACTCTTCAGCGGCATCAACATCATCTACGGCCCCGGCAATCCCGCAACCCGCTGGTTCGATTCCGTGGGCGGCACCATCAATTATGTGCCGGTGCAACCCACCAAACATCCGCATTATCAAATCGGCGTCGTCTATGGCAGCCAGCAAACCGAAAATCTGCACTTCATTTTCAATACCGGCCAGCATGATGGCTGGAGCGCTGTTATCGGCGGCGGCTATGCGGGCGATAAAACCTATTGGACCGGCACCTCGGTTGGCCATTACAGCTCCCCCTCACAATCACACGCCATTTTCGCCAAAATCGCCAAAAATTTCACCAACGGCACGCTCGCCTTCGGCATCTATAACGTCAATAACGTCGAGCCAGCGCCACGCCCCAATTTCATCCCCCTCACCCCAATCCCCGGCGTCACCGTGACCGGCTATCCCGGCTCGCCCGAATTCAGCCAGCAAACATCCGGCTTTTACGGCACGGGCACACCCGCCATCTGGTTCAAACAACTGCAAGTGCGCGACACAATTTTCTATAGCAAATTCTCAGTCGCCCTCTCCAAAGATTTAACCTTCCATAATAATCTTTGGTATCGCTGGGGCCATCGCGTGCATTACCGCGTCAATAATTACGGCACCAACTCGCCTGCTTCCGGCGTTTTTTACATCCCCAACAGCACCAATAGCGAATATTACTACCCAACCACCAACCAATATGGTGATAATTTTTACTTCGATTATCACCTGCCCTACAATAATGTGAAATTCGGCGCTTACGCCATTCTCCAAAAATATTTCTCGCCCTATCTCGGCTACAATAATCTCGGTGTCGGCGGCTCGACCCAAAATAACCCCGCCTCCACCCAGGCTTTCACCCTAAACACCACCTATGTTCACGCCTATCTGCAAGACACCATCCACCCGCTGAAGGGCTTGCGCATTACCCCCGGCATCGCCGAAGTGTCCTACCACACCGAATTTGCCAATGATCTGCCCATTGGCGGCAATAACGCCGTCGGCGCCACCAATACCGCGAAAACCTTCGTCCGCGCCGAACCCTCGGTGGGGCTACGCTATCAGCCGCTCCCCTGGGGCGCGCTCTACGCCAATTACGCGATCTCCTTTCAAAACCCCACCGATAACGCCTTCGGCGCGAACCAATCAAACCCGGTCAATATCTCGATCCTAAAACCAACCCAAGCCCGCGATTACGAAGTCGGCTTCAAACTTTTCAGCCATCATGTGCCTGTTTTGCACAACGCCACCTTGAACGTGAATTATTTCAGCGACACCCTCACCGATGAATCAATCGCGATTTATCACACCAACATCACCACCAGCACCCAAGCCGCCGCCAACGCCGAATTAAAAGGCGTGCAAATCGCCACCACCATCGAACCCAACTTCCATTGGCGCATCTTCGCCAATGCCAGCTTCGATCAAGATCAATATCTGCAATATGAAACCGGCGGCGTCTTGTTCCATAACGAACCCATCGCCTATACGCCGAACGTGCTGATGAATTTCGGTCTTGATTACCGCACCTTCGTCGGTTCAACCTTGGTCACAATCGGCCTGCTCGACCAATATACCGGCGCGCAGCATTATTTTAATAACAACACCAATAACGTCTCGCACCGCAAACTCCCCGGCTTCAACGTTGCCAATCTTTCAATCTCGGCGAACGTGCCGGTGCCGCCCAGCATGACCAAAGCGGTCAAAGTTCTAGAGCTATCCTTCAATATCAATAATGTCCTCGGCAACCAATATAATGATAACGGCTATATCACCGCCGGCGGTTATTTCGGCACCAACACTCTCGGCACCAACACCGCCAACGCCATCCTGGTCCAACCCGGCGCGCCACGGCAATTCATCGCCGCCCTCACCGCCAAATTCTGATCCGCAACCAAGCCCTTCAGCAAAGCCCCTTAACGGAACCTAGGTCACATCCATGAAATATCGCCTCGCCACCCTCGCATTTGCCCTCGCCATTACCGCCAATGCCCACGCGGCATCCGGCACCACCCACGGTAACGCAGCCGCCGGCCACTTGGTCTATCTACACCAATGCTCCGGCTGCCACAGCAATCTGCCCGGCGCCGATCGCTTCGGTCCCACCTTGTATGGCGTCTATGGTCGCAAGGCCGGCAGCGCGCCCCTGCATCACTACTCCGCCGCCATGCACGCCTCAAAAATCGTCTGGAACGCCACCACCCTGAACGGCTTCCTCACCAATCCGCATGCCTACATGCCCGGCACCATCATGCCCTATAGCGGCCTAAAAAACCCGCAAATGCGCATTAACCTAATCGCCTATCTCAAATCCATTTCCCCGCAAAAATCCCCCTAATCTTTGCGCCTTGCCCACCCCCCTGCTCCTATGCCATGTTAGGCACATGGAGCAGGGAACTCGTAGGATGGGGTGCGCTTGAGCACCCCATCATCTCCAGGCCACGGCACGCCATCACTACCCTCCCATTTTCCCCTTTCACACCCACCCCCTCTTATGCCATGTTAGGCACATGGAGCAGGCCACTAACCAACTCGCGCAGAGTCTCGCCGACCGCTTCACCACAATGATGCGCCTGCTCCGCCAAACCCTCGGCGCCCCCGACTATGCCCGCTTCGACCTTTCGCTCAAATGGGCCATCTGGCACCGCATTTCGCGCTTTTCGCTCCGTTTCCGCGCGCTCGCCTGCAATCCCCGCCCCATCCGCGAACGGAAACCCCAGCCCAAAGCTCAAACCACGCCCGAATCAGCACAAGCACCAGCACCAACCGCTCCAACTGGAGCAAAAAGGAGAGAATTGCCGGCGCAAAATGGCTGGCTGCTGCAAACCTTCCCCGGCCATCACATCCCCTATGTGCGCGGTCACCTGATAAGCTTCCTCGAAGACCCTGATTTGTCGCGCCTCCACAGCGAGACTCCAAGCATAGGCCGGGTGCTGCGCCCGCTCTGCCACATGCTCGCGATCCCACTCCCCGATTACCTCAAATTGGCGCGCAAACCTCGCCCACCGGCTCCAAAACCGGCGCAAAAACGACAGCGCAAACAAGCGCGAAAACCAGCGCCATCATTTTACGACTACATGCTCCAAAAATACCCGCCCACTCCCGCTCGCCCCACGCTGCCGGGCCACATATACGCACCCACCCCCAGCCCAAAAATCAGCTTCGAGCGGTAGGCGCGCAAACGCGTCCATTTTGTTACGATATAACAACAATATGACGCACAAAACCGTTTGATCCAAATCAAAGACCGCACCGCCTAACAAAGCCGATGCTGCGCCGATAAACCATCGTAACGCCCATCAACGCGAGGCCCCACGCCCTCATGCAAATTGCCACAACCCCGCCCGCGCCACCGCCAGCGCCGCCCAGCCTGCTGCCGCAGGCCGCCTTGTCATCGCGCCAAGCCGACAAACTCGCCCAAATCGCCCGGCTCGACCATTTTGCGCCCGGCGATTATTTGTTCCATGTCGGCCAGCCGGTTCAAGCCCTGTTCAACATCATCAGCGGTGTCGCCAAATTAATCGCCGAACCGCCGCATCACCGTCCGGTGGTGATCGGTTTCGCCTTCAGCCAAGATCGTCTCGGCCAATTCAGCCCCCCCACCTATACATGCTCCGCCCAAGCCATCACCCAACTCAGCGCCTACAGCTTGCCGCATGATCGGCTGAACCATCTGCTTACCGCCGATTCGAGCCTGCATCGCCGCCTCCTCAGCCAATTCTGTGCCGATGTGCGGGCCCGCCAAGCCCATCTCCTGACCCGCCGCGCCCCGCCCCCCCAGCGTATCGCCGCCTTCCTGCTCTGCCTGCACGAGCGCACCGCGCCCCACCCGCAGGACCCAACTCTGCTCATCATCCCCATGCGCCGGATCGACATCGCCGATTTTCTCGCCCTCAGCACCGCCTCGCTGCGCCGCATTCTTGGCTGGTTCCAAACCAGCCAATGGATCGAACATCTCAGCGCCCACCGCATCCGCATCCTCAACCCCCAAGCCCTGACCCGGCTCGCCGCCGGATCACCGCCCAACCCTCATCCAACCCAAGGAGCGACCTCATGATCAACGATTGGCCCGGCATGATCACTGCGATGGATCAAGGCGTCGGTCGCCTGCGCGATGCGCATCCCGATATGATGAAAGCCTTCTCCACCCTGGCCAAATCCGCCCATGGCGGTGCCGCGCTTGATGGTAAAACCAAGGAACTCATCGCCCTCGCCATCGGCGTCGCCACACGCTGCGAGCCCTGCATCGCCTATCATGCGCGCGATGCCGTGCGCGCCGGGGCTAGCCGCGACGAAATCGCCGAAACCCTTGCCATGGCCGTCTATATGGGCGCTGGACCGTCCGCCATGTACGCCGCCAAAGCCCTGGAGGCCTACGATCAACTTAAACCTTGACCCCACCATCACGCCAGCATACCCTCCCCATCAGCAACACCCAATAAAATGAATCTTTGGTCAAGAGTTCTGAAGGGGGGCATCATGCCCGATGATCTGACCATCGTTCGGCGTGGGCCGATTAATGTGGCCGCGGAAATGAATGCTGGTCTCTGCGTCAAATGCGAAGCCCGCCATGTCGGGCTGTGCGATGCGTTGGGCGATGATGATCTGCATTTCCTCGCCGGCGTCGCCCGCCGCGCCAGCGCCGCGCGTGGCCAGATTTTCATCACCGAAGGCGACCCGGCTAAGCAATTCTTCAATATCAATCACGGCACCGCCAAACTCTATAAAGACCTCCCGGATGGTCGGCGCCAAATCATCGGCTTCGTCAGCACCGGCGATTTCGTCGGCCTCGCCGCCGAAAAAATCTTTGGTTTCACCGCTGAAGCCCTCGAACCAATCCAATATTGCCGGTTTGATCGCACCGAACTGCGCGGCGTCTTTGGTCGCTTTCCGATCATTGAGCGCCGATTGCTGGACGTCGCCTCCCATGAGCTGGTCATCGCCCAGGAGCAAATGCTCCTGCTGGGCCGCAAAACCGCCCTTGAGCGCGTCGCCACCTTCCTCGATGGCTGGCGCAGCCGCGCCACCGCCTGTGCCGCGCCCAACGCTGCGCCCAACGCCGCTCTCGATTTACCCATGTCACGCAGCGAACTCGCCGATTATCTCGGCATCACCATCGAAACCGTCTCGCGCGCCCTCGCCACCCTGCGCAAACAAGGGGTTGTCAGCATCGGCAGCGATCACCGAATCGCCATCCTCAAACCCGCCCGCCTCGCCGCCATCAGCCAAGCCGCCGAATGATCCCGCGCACAGTCCATAATCAATTTCTCGTGAACATAATCACCGCCAAATAGATTATGTCGCCACTCACGCCCCTTACAGCATCGTCAAGACAATCTTGATCAGCCCAGCGCAATTTTCCACGACAGCCGATTCCACCATGCCATCGCCTTAATCTTGATCTTCCCGCCCATTGCGGTCATGTCTGCCATGTCGGAATTGCCGACAAGAACAAACACGGCTTGGAGCACGGCAACGATCCGCGCTTCTTGGCGGCAAACCGAGGCTTTATGATGCGAGCAAAAACTTTCGTCCGCGTGATTAGCGCTGCCCTGTCGATTCTCTTTTTATCCCGCGCTCACGCCGCGACGGACGCGCCCGGCCCGGTCCAAGCGATGATCCGCTACCCCAGCATCCACGGTAATCTGATCGTGTTCGAAGCTGCGGGCGCCGTCTGGAAAATCCCCACCACAGGCGGCGTTGCCACCCGCCTGACCTCGGATCCCGGCTATGAGTCACACCCCATCATCTCGCCGGATGGCAAATGGGTCGCCTTCACCGGCTGGTATAATGGCAACACCGATGTCTTCATCGTCTCGATCAAGGGTGGCCCGGTCAAGCAATTAACCTGGCGGTCGATCAACGCGCCGGTCAAAGGCAAAATCATCACCATCCCTGATAATGTGGTCGTCGGCTGGACCCCCGATAGCAAAAACGTGGTATTCCTCTCGCGTCGCTCCAGTTTTAACCCACAAATCGAACGCGCCTTCGAAGTGCCAATCACCGGCGGCCTTGCCAAGCGCCTGCCGATGCCCTGGACCGGCGCGCTCTCCTTCAATCCAACCGGCACCGTGATCGCCTATAACAAAATGTCGCGCATGCTGCGCGCCTTTCACCGCAAACATTATTTCGGCGGTCAGGCCGACAATATCTACACCTATACCCTCGCCACCGGCGCGAGCACCCAACTAACCCATTGGAAAGGCGAAGACGCGTTCCCGATGTGGGTTGGCGACAAACTCTATTTCGCCTCAGATCGCGGCAAGAGCGGCGTGCTCAATCTTTGGGTAAAAAACTTGAAGACCGGCGCCACAAGCCAAATTTCGCATTTCCCAACCTATGATGTCGATTGGCCGAGTGCGGGCAATTCCGGCATCGCCCTGTCGGATGGCGGCAAGCTCTATCTCTATTCCTTCGCCACCCATAAAATTCAACCCATCCCGGTGAGTGTCCCGCTCAGCGGCAAACACACCCTGCCCTATGTCTATGCAGCCGCGAAAATGATCCGCGCCGCTGGCATTTCGCCCAATGGCAAAGTCGCAATCTTCAGCGCGCGCGGCGCCCTATTCACCGTGCCGCTTGATTACGGCCACACGACCGATCTGAGCTTGAGTGCCGCCAGCAATGACAAAGACCCCAAATGGTCGCCCAACGGTCATTGGATCGCCTATATCAACGATAATGGCGCCAACAGCCAATTAATGATCCGCCCGGCCGATGGCGATGGCAAACCGCGCAGCCTGACCAAGACTGGCAACATCACCATCACCGGCCCGCTCGTCTGGAGCCCCAACAGCCATTGGCTGACCTACACCAACTCCCGTCAGCAATTATGGCTGGTCAATGTCAAAACCGGTGCCGCGAAAAAACTCGCCTCGGACCGCCAAATGATCGTCGGCGCCTTCCAGGATGTCACCTTCTCGCCGGACAGCCAATGGATTGCCTATTCCAAACATCTGCCCAACCAAGTGCGCGCTTTATTTATCGATAACGTCAAAACCGGCGCCGTCCATCAAGTGAGTCGTGGTAATTTCAGCGATAAAGAACCCGCTTTCTCCCATAACGGCAAATATCTGTTTTTCGTCTCGGCCCGCCTCGTCAACCCGGTGTTATCGAGCTACGATTTCGGCGCCTCGGGCGTGGTGCCGGACGGGCTGTACGCCACGACCTTGCAAGCCAACACCCCCTCCTTGATCGGCCCACGCACCCAGCGCGCCGTTGCCAAACCGCACAAAGCGCCGAAGGACAAGGCAAAGAAGCCCGCCAAAGCAAAAAAATTAGCGGTGAAAATCGACTTCACCGGTCTGATTGATCGAGCCGTCCAATTGCCGGTGCCTGCAGCCAATATCAATAAAATCGCAACCTTTAAGCACGTCATCTATTACGCTACCGCGCCGGTGCCCGTGCTCGGCGGCGGCATCCCCGGCCAAGTGCCTGAGCTGCGCGCCTATGATCTGAAAAAGCGCAAAGCCCTTACCCTCGCCAAATCCATTGGCGACAGCTTCGCTCTGTCAGCCGATGGCTCAACCCTGCTCTATGAGCAGAAAGGGAAATGGGTGGTGCTGCCCGCCGCCTTCAAGCCGCACCCGAAATCAAAACCGCTGAATACCGCGCATATGCAACTGCAAATCGACCCGCGCGCGGAATGGAACGAGATTTACAACGAAGCTTGGCGTAATGTGCGCGATTACTTCGTCAATCCCGATCTGATCAAACGGAAATGGGCCACGATTGGTGATCATTACCGGGCATTATTGCCGCTGGTGCAGGACCGCGAAGATCTGAATGACATCATGGGTAACATGATCGGCTCGCTGGGCGAAAGCCATATGTACATCTATGGCGGTGATGTGGGCTGGAAGTCGCCTTCCGCACCAACCGCCAGCCTCGGTGCGCGCTTCCACCTCGACGCGCAAGCCGGTATCTATCAAATCACCCGCATTTATCGTGGTGACAACACCGTGCCCGGCTATTATGCGCCACTCGCGCAACCGGGGCTCAAGGTAAAAACCGGCGATTATGTGCTGGCGATCAACGGCCATCAGCTCCGCGCACCAACCAGCCCTTATGCCTTGTTGCAAGGCACGCTCGGCCAAACCATCCGCCTGACCCTTGCGCAAACGCCAACCGGCAAACCGTGGTCAATTCTGGTCAAGCCCATTGTCAATGACGAGAAGCTGCATTTGCTGCATTGGATCAATAATAACCGCCGCGAAGTGAACCGGCTCTCCGGCGGCAAGGTCGGCTATATCTATCTTGAGGATATGGAAGCCACCGGTCTGCATGAGTTCGTCCGTCAATATTACAGCCAGATCAACAAACCTGGCCTCATTATTGATGATCGCTGGAATCTCGGCGGTTTCATCGACACGATTTTATTCAATCAGCTCACACAAAAAATGGTGGCTGGCTGGGTTAATCGTCACGGCTTTTACAATCAAAGCCCCAGCAATGCCTTCATCGGCCATATGGCCGCCCTGATTAATCGTGGCTCCGCTTCGGATGGCGATATTTTCGCCTATCGCTTCCAACAATATCACCTCGGCCCGACCATTGGGTCACGCACTTGGGGTGGTGTGCGGGGCTATGATAATCAATTCACGCTGCTCGATGGTGGTCAGCAGGTCGTCTCCGAAATCGCCATGTATGGCAAAGACTCGAAATGGGCGGTGGAAAATATTGGCGTGGTGCCTTCAATGCCGGTAACGCTCAATCCGGGCTTGCTCGCACGGCAGAATAAAGACACCCAAATCCAAGCCGCAGTGAAGGTGCTGATGACGCAAATCGCCGCGAAAAAAGTGACCCTACCGCCGCCACCCGCTTGGCGTCCGGCGTTCCCGCAGCAGCCGGCCTACCCGCCCTGCCCGGTCACGACCGGAACCTGCCAATAGGATTGCGGCCTCTGGATCAGGAGAAGCCCACAACGGCGTGTGGCACGTAGTGGGCTTCGAGGCGGGCGATCTCATCGGCGCTAAGCGTCAGCGACGTCGCGGCGATCGCATCGTCCAGATGGGCAAGCTTCGTCGCACCGATAATCGGTGCGGTAATCGCTGGCTTGCTGAGCACCCACGCCAACGCAATCTGTGCGCGCGGCACACCGCGTTCGGCGGCAACTTCCGCAACCACATCGACGATTTTGCGATCAGCGTCCGCAGTTTTCTGATACAGGCTCTTGCCAAACTCATCGGTTTCCGAGCGGGCACTTGCCGCATCCCAATCGCGGGTTAACCGGCCACGCGCGAGCGGACTCCACGGTACCACGCCAATTCCCTCGGCGCGGCAGAGCGGCAACATCTCGCGCTCTTCCTCGCGATAAAGCAAATTGACATAATTCTGCATGCTCACAAAACGAGTCCAACCATGCCGCTCGGACACCGCCAACGCCTTCGCAAATTGCCAAGCAAACATCGAGGACGCCCCGATATAACGCGCCTTGCCCGCCTTCACCACGTCATGCAGCGCCTCAAGCGTTTCTTCGATCGGGGTGTGATAGTCCCAACGATGAATTTGATAGAGATCGACATAGTCGGTGCCGAGCCGTCGCAAGCTCGCATCGATCTCCTGCATAATCGCGCGGCGCGACAAACCTGCACCATTCGGCCCCTTATGCATCCGGCCATGCACTTTCGTTGCGATCACAACATCTTCTCGTCGCGCAAAATCTTTCAGCGCCCGCCCAACGATTTCTTCGCTGGTACCATCAGAATAGACATTGGCCGTATCGAACACATTAATCCCCGCCTCTAGGGCATGGCGGATAAACGGGCGGCTCTCATCTTCGCTCAGCGTCCAAGCATGGCTGCCGCAATTGGCCACGCCGTAACTCATACAGCCGAGCCAAATGCGAGAAACATCAAGGCCAGTCCGGCCAAGTTTGGTATAATCCATGATCGACTCCAATCAATAATGTCCATACCCGCATCGGGACACGGGCGGTCGAGATAGGGAATTAACACTGACCAATATGAGCCGGTTCAAAAAAAAATCCAATCCCGGTTCAGCACCCTGTCCAATGAGGGTATGACGCGGTCAGAACAGTCGTCCATCCAGAAAGCCGAGTGCAGGCAAGGGCCGCCAGCCGCGGGGTAATTGCGCGCGGTTCAAGGCGCGAATGCTATAGCGTGGCACGGGCTGCTCGCAGCGCTGTAAAAAGCCAAGATACGCCTTCACCTGCTGCTCACGCCAAAGCTGATCGGCCTGGGCGCGCGTGTGGCTCGCGTGGATATCGGCAATCCGCACCACACGACCCATGGTGGCGACAACGGCCCAGAGCCGGTCATCGCCGCGACCCGCATCCTTTTCAGACGGTCTGAACTTCTCGGGCATCGCCGTGAAAATTGGCATGACCCGATCTGCACCGCAAGCATTTATACGAAATATGGTGTTTTTACGCTCTTGAACATTGTTCATATTTAGGGTATGAACGATGTTCAACCAATGGATTTCGCAGTCGATGAACCAAGGTGAACCGATCAGTGCGGCTTCGGCCCGCGCCATCAGCGCCCAGCGCCGTCAGGGTTTGCGCGAGGAACTCTTAGCGGCGGCGCGTGACATCGTCGATCAGCATGGGCTCGAACAATTGCGCGCCCGCGACCTCGCCGCGCGCGTCGGCTGCTCGTTGGGCACAATTTATAATTTGTTCAGCGACCTTGATGCGCTGATCCTTGCGGTCAACGCGACGAGTTTGGAAGCCCTCGACCGCGCCATGGCGCGGATTGCGCCTCAAGAGCCGCTGGCGCACTGTCTTGCCCTGGCAGCGTCCTATCTCGATTATGCGGTCGAAAACCCGCGCTTGTGGGACGCGCTATTTCGCTATCGGCTGCCATCCAACAAGCCTGCCCCCGATTGGTTTTTTGCTCTGCAAGATCGCGCTTTTTCGCATATCGAAGCACCCTTGACGCGCCTGTGTCCGACCATGACTCACGCGGATCGGCGCTTGCTTGGCCGCACCCTGTTTTCTGCCGTGCATGGCGTCGTGGCGCTCGGCATCGAGCAACGACTAACGCCAATGGCGCTACCGATCTTGCAGGCGCAAATTTCGCTTCTGGTCAGCGCCATCATCCATGGACTGCCTGTGACGCTCGGAACATCCTGATCATGTCGTTCAGAATCTGCGGCACCGGTGCCGTGCAGCCCGCGTTGCGGCTCAGTTCAACGGAGATCGACCGCCGCATCGGACAAGCGCCGGGGTGGACGGCGCAGCATTTCGCAATCGAAAGCCGCGCCGTCGCCTCCGGCGATGAGACCAGCTCCAGCCTCGGCACGGCGGCAGCACATCAGGCCCTGGCCGCTGCGGGCTGGGCACCAGAACAACTCGACGTGATCATCGGTGCTTGCGGCGTTATGGAGCAGCCGATTCCTGGCACTGCCTGTCTGGTCCAGCGCCGGTTAGGGCTGGGCCAGAGCGGTATTGCCGCCTTTGATGTCAACGCGACCTGCCTGTCCTTTCTGTTAGCGCTCGACATCGCCGCCCTTGGTTTCGCGGCCCGGCGCTGGCAGCGGGCGCTCATTGTGGCGGCGGACGTTGCATCGGCAGCCCTCGATTTCCGCACCCCGGAAGCCTCGGTGATTTTTGGCGATGGGGCAGCCGCTGTCGTTTTGGAAGCACAAATTGAGCAAAATGATTGGCGCGCTTATCGGTTCGAGACCTATGGCGAGGATGCCGAGGCGTGCCAACTGGCCGCCGGTGGCACCCGCCTGCATCCGCATGATGATTTGCCGCGTTTTCTCGCCCATGCCAAATTCAAGATGGATGGACAACGCTTATTCAAGGCTACAGCACGGCGTTTTCCAGATTTTCTAACACGGTTGCTGGCGCAGGCAGGGCTGACCGCCGACGCGATCGATCTCGTAATCCCGCATCAAGCGAGTGCTGGCGCGTTGGAATATCTTAAGCGCAATTTTCCTCAGGCGCGCAAAGGCATTATCGATATTTTCGCCCATCATGGCAATCAAATCGCGGCGTCGATGCCAAGCGCATTGCACGCCGCCATTACGACCGGGCGCTTACAGCGTGGCGACACAACCTTGTTCATCGGCAGTTCAGCGGGTGTCTCGCTGGGCGGCGCCGTGTTGCGATATTAGCCGATGCGCCGCGTTCTGGTGACCGGTGCGACGGGCGGATTGGGGATTGCGCTGGTTCAGGCATTGTTAGCGCAAAACTACCCCGTTCGCGCGACAGGGCGACGCCTCGCCGTGGGGGCTCGGTTGCGTGACGCGGGCGCAGAATTCATCGCTGCCGACCTGAGCGATAAAACACGCCTTCCGGCATTAGTCGCTGATACTGACATTTTGATCCATGCCGCTGCCCTCTCAAGCCCCTGGGGCCGGCGCGAGGATTTTCAGCGCATCAATGTAACCATCACCCGCGATTTAAGCGCCGCCGCCCAGATCGCTGGGTGCAAACAATTCATTTTTATCTCCACCCCCTCAATTTACAGTGAACCGCGCGACCGGCTGGGTCTGACCGAAGCGAGCCCGGTTGCTGAACAATTCGCGAATGACTACGCGGCCAGCAAATATGCTGCAGAGCGTTTCGTTCTGGCTGCTAACCAACCCGGCTTTGCCACCGTGGTGCTGCGCCCCCGTGCGCTGGTGGGGCCTGATGATACGGTGCTGCTGCCCAGGCTGCTCCGTGTGGCCGAGCGCGGCCTATTCCCACTCTTGCGCCAAGGGCAGGCCATGATCGAGCTCACCGACGTGCGCGATGCCGCCAATGCCGTGCTGGCCATCGCCGCGCAGCCCCGCCAAACTGCCGGGCGCAGCTTCAATATCTCTGGCGGCATACCGCTGAGCGTTGCGGCGGCATTATCGATGGTGTTTGCTCATTTTAATCTGCGACCACGCTTGCTTGCGCTACCCTATGCGCCAACCGCCCGCCTAGGCCGTCTTGCTGAGATCATCTACGCACGATTACCTGGCCGACCCGAGCCGCCGGCGACAGTTTATACGCTATCGACCTTGGCCTTCTCGCAAACCTTCGATCTGCGGGCCGCGCGTGATGAATTAGGCTGGCAACCGCGCTTCACCCCGGCTGAGGCCATTGCCCGCACGGCTGCGGCTTGGAGACAATATGCGCCATTGTGACATTCACTTCATTCAAGCCGGTTTCTGCCGACATTGCGAAGCGATGACCCGGCGCGGTGGTCAATGGCGTTCCGTCATTTTCCCAGCATTGGCTGGTTTGATCCTGCATCAATCCGGCCCGGTGTTATTTGACACTGGTTATGATCCGGCATTTTTCACAGCGACCGCGCCATTTCCCCAGCGTCTCTACCGATGGCTGACGCCACCAGAGATCACGCCGCAAACTAGTGTTGGCGCTCAGCTTGCCCGCTATAATCTGCGCCCTGATGATATTCGTTGCGTTATCATCTCGCATTTCCATGCCGACCATATCGCCGGATTGGGGCAATTCCCGAACGCGCGGCTGATCTGCTCCCGGCGCGGTTTGCAGTCGGCGCGTCAGGGTCATGCGTGGGCCGCTCTGCGGCGTGGTGTTTTGCGCGCGCTGATCCCGCCGGATTTTGATCAGCGCGCGTCATTTTTTGAAGATTTTGCGCCGACGGCGCTGCCGAAAGACCTCGCGCCTTTTACCGATGCGGTGGATGTTTTTGGCGACGGCGCCGTCCTCGCCGTGCCGCTGGCTGGCCATGCCGATGGCCAATTCGGGCTGGTGCTGCGCGGTCAATCCGGGCAATTAAATTTTCTGGCTGCGGATGCTGCATGGTCAAGCCGGGCGATCCGCGACAATGCGCCACCACCGCGACTAACCACCGCGTTACTCGGCGGCACTCAATCCTACCGCACGACGCTGGGGCAACTCCATGATTTACGAATGCGCAACAGAGAAATCCTCATTACGCCGTCGCATTGTCAGGAGCGTGCTCTGGAGGAAGCGGGACGATGAAAACGGTGCTGATAACCGGCGCCCGCGCACCAATTGCGCTCGACCTTGCGCATAGTTTTCATGCCGCCGGCTATAAACCGCATTTGGCCGATTGTATCCGGCCTTGGACTGCGCATTGGTCACGCTTTGGCCGATCCCAGCTTCATCGTTTTGCGCCCCCACGAACGCAATTCTCTGCGTTTACAGCGGATATAGCGCGCTTGGTTGACCGTCTCGATCCCGTTCTGATTATCCCGGCTTGTGAAGAGGTTTTCTACCTCGCCGAAGCCGCGGCAACGTTGCAATTGCATGATCGGGTATTCGCACCGCCGCTGCCCCTATTGCGCCAGCTCCACTCGAAAATTGCATTTGCGTCGCTGGTGCAAAGTTGCGGTCTCACCGGGCCTGCCACACGCCGGGTCACCTCGCGCGCTGCCTTGCAGGAATGGGTTCCGCACGCGGCCAGCTTGGTGTTTAAACCGGAATTTTCCCGCTTTGCGACGAATACGCTGGTCAGGCCGACGGCGCGTGCGTTGGCAAAGATCAACCCAACGTCAAAGACCGCCTGGGCGGTGCAGGATTTTATCGAGGGCACCGAAATTTGCCTATGGTCGGCGGCGCGGCAAGGCCAGATTATTGCTTTCGCTGCCTATCAGCCGCGCTGGCGGCTTGGTCATTCATCCAGCTTTTATTTTGAACCGGATCATGATCCAAAATTGCTCGAATTTTGTAAAATCATTGCTCAACGAACCAACGTCACCGGGCAATTAGCCTTCGATATCATCCGTGATCCGACCGGCACAATCCATCCGCTCGAATGTAATCCACGTGGCGTGAGCGGCATTCATCTGTTTGCGGCCGCCCCGTCATTGGCACGAGCCTTGACCGGAGAGGCAGAGTTGGCACTCGCCCCGATAGTGCCGCGCCATCTGGCACCCGCAATGTGGCTGCTCGGTGCGCCACGGGCGCTGGGGCGAGGCCAATGGCCACGATTTCGGAGCGATCTGCGACGGAGCAGCAACGCCCTGAATTTTACCGGTGATCATTGGAGCAATGTCGCTGCTATACTGGATGCGATGCGGTTTTTAGCCACCGGACTGCGGAATGGCCGCACCGCTGCCGGCCAAAGCACCGATGACATTGAGTGGAACGGCGAGCCAATTGCATGAGGCCTGAGATATTTGATCCGATGATTGGTCCGCAAGGCGGTTGGCCGGCCCAAGCGGCGTTGGAGCGGGCTTATCTCACCGCCTTCGCGCAAGCTGGCGCCCCGGCGATGATTGCCAATGTGCGCACGAAAATCTATGGGCTACGCGTCGGTGAGCGCATTTTCCCGCTAACGGTCAACGAGGCAGAGTATGGCGATAGCTATGTTTGCCTGCCGCACACGTCCTATGCGCTCTATGCTCGAGAAGAATTAGATTTGGTCGATATTGGTGTTTGGCGACCCGCCTTGCGCTTGCTCACCAGTCTCGCCGGTGGCCTGATGCGTGCCATTCGCATAAATCGGGTCGTGCACGTCAATAACTGGATGCTGTCGACCAATTTGCATCATGATTGGCAAGGCAACGAGCTGGCTGCCATCCGTCGTTTGTTAGTATACGAATTCCCTGATCATATGATGGCGATCCGCTCGATCAATCGGTGGTCCGACGCACCGCTGGCCGATGCCTTATGCGCTGATGGCTGGCAATTACTCCCGAGCCGGCAAATCTATGTCACGGACGATCTTGCACGCGATTGGGCGCCTCGGCGCGATACCAAGCAGGATTTGCGCCTTCTGCGCAACACCCCCTACCAGGATGATACTATGGACCAACTGCGCCCCGGTGATGCTGAACGCATCGCCCAGCTTTATGGCTTGCTGTATCTTGATCGGTACTCAACGCTTAATCCGCAATTCACGCCGGCTTTTATCACGATGACCCATCGAAGCGGCTTGATCCGTTATCGCGGGCTACGGGATGCTGCTGGTCAATTGGTGGCGATCGTTGGTTGCTTGATTCGCGGGAATATATTGACCACGCCGATCGTTGGTTATGACACGGCGTTACCGCGCGCCCACGGTTTGTATCGATTAGCCTGTGTTTTGCTCACCCAAATGGCGCAATCATCAGGCGTACGACTGAATAGTTCGGCAGGCGCTGGGGAATTTAAGCGGCTACGCGGCGCGCATAGCGAACTTGAATATTCCGCTTTCTTTACGGACCATTTGGCCGCACCGCGCCGGGCCGCGATTGGCGCAATGGCCATGGTGTTGAACCGGTTGGCCGTGCCACTGATTCGGGCGCGCGGATTATGAGTGCGTATCCGCACGCCGTGAGCGCCGGTTGGTTTCCCATCGCGACCAGTCGGAAACTTCGTGGCAAACCGCTTGCACGCATGCTGATGGATACGCCGCTGGTGGTGTTTCGGGGCGAAAACGGGCCGGCTGTGTTGCTCGATAGCTGCCCGCACCGCAATGTTGCCCTCTCGGCAGGGTGCGTGCGCGGCAATGATATTGAATGTCCCTATCATGGCTGGCGGTTCGCTGCCGATGGACGCTGCACCGCCACACCCGGCGCCATCAGCCCGGCAACGCAACGGGCCCGGGCAATGCCTGTTATTGAACGGGCCGGATTGATCTGGACGACGCTTGGCACCGCCCCGTTTCCTTGCTTACCGCCAATCATATCGGCGCCGGGGTTTGATCAATTTTGGTGGGAAATTCCATCATCGCGCGCGGGCTTAGCAGATGCGGTTGAAAATCTGCTGGACCCGGCGCATCCGCATTTTCTCCATCCGGGCATCGTGCGGTCAGCCAAAATCCGCCGCCCTGTAGACGTGACAGTGCGGTTCCAGCCGGATCATGCAGAGGCGATCTATGTTGAAAATAGCCGCCCGAGCGCTTGGATGCCGCGCCTGTTAGAGGGCGTGCGCACCATCGGTATTGGCCGGTTTATGCCACCCAGCACCGCGCAACTAATATTCGAAGGACCGGACGGGGTTCGCTTGGCCATCTCTGTTTTCTTTACACCAGAAACCGCAACATCCGTTCGCCCCTTCGCCCATTTCGCAACACCGAGGCGTCTCGCTCCCGCCATTATTAAACGCGCATTGTTGATTGCGTTCCACGTTCCGGTCTTGCGGCAGGATCAGGCTATGTTACGAAAACAAACTGAGAATATCGCCCGGCTGCGTCGGGCCAATTACGCGCTCGGGCCGCTTGACCCGTTGCGCCCGGCCATTACCGCTCTGATGGCGGGCGATACGCTTGCCGCTGCCGAACAAAGACTAACGCTCTATTTGTAGTCAAGCCTACAGCGTATCGCATCGCCAATCGCACCGCACCCGCCGGAGTTTTTGCGCAAGCGGTTGTTCGATCTGATTGATCAGCTCAATCGTGACGTTGGCAATACCGGCTTTGCGGAGCACAGTGGCGAGATTGTCGCGCGCCGCAATGCCCGACTCAGTGGGCAAATTGGCAGCCAAATGCAGCCGAATATGATGTTGGCCCGTTTGCACCAATCTGAAATCATCGATCCGCCGATCTGCATCGAGGATAGCGTTGCGCAAAATATCGGGTGTAATCAGAGTCAAATGAGGCCCGAGGCGAAAAACATCGTCGTGCCGACCAACAATTTCGGTGACCGCTTGCAGCGGTGATCCACAGCGGCATGGCTCTCGGCTTAAGCGCAGCAAATCATTCATCCGATAGCGCGCCATGATTTGGGTGGTGCGGGTAAAATCGGTGATGATCGGCGTCACCAGATCACTGCCGGGCACTGGTTGAAATTCAAAAATAACGACATCCTCAGCGAGATGCAAAACACCGAGCGGGCAGGCAACGCCGAGCAGCCCTTCGGTTGCCATGTAGATCTCGCGGACACGCGTGCCAAAGCTCGCCTCCATGACGTGCCGATCAACCGGGTCCAGCACTTCGGCGCCGGAGAATACGTTGCGCGGTTTGATCTTGGTCCGTTCGGCCACCGCGCGCAAAATTTTCGGTGGTGCCATGATCGTATCGGGATCATAATTTATCAGCGCGTCAACCCAACGATCAATGCCGTCCCGTAGATCAAAAAATCGTATATTAAGCCGACCAATTTGGGCAGCCGACTTAAATATTTGCCCGTAGGCTGGCAAGATCAGCGCAACCTTGTGCCGAACCCAAGGGAAGTCCGGTAATGTTTTCGCCAAAATGACGCCAAGCCATGTAAAGCGTTCGACCTCGCTAATCACAAACAAGCCGCGATTACCGCTGGTACCGGTGCTCTGCCCCACAACATAACCTTGAACCTGCTCCCCGCCAGCATCCAAGGCGGTGCGAACCTCCTGCGCGCTGATCCTCGGGCGATTAAATTGAATAAAATCTCGCATCAATGCGGGCTTATCGAGCACGGGTAGATCCGATAAATGCGCTGGCAGCATGTTTTCATAGAATGCCACGCGCTGAATATCGCGGCGCAAAAATTTTGCTATCTGCGTTTGCTGCCAAGCGACCACATCGGTCTGGGTTGATAATCGTCGAGCCAAACGCTTGGTTTTATAAAAAGCGCGCAATGCTGCGATGAACTGGATCACCATAAGGACCGATGGATACCATATTCAGCGCCAATGGAGGAGATGGGTGCGAAAAAATCCTGAAAAGCGCCCCATGGAACCAGGGCGATAATCGATACACCCGCCAGCAAGGCCCCGCGATAACCCCAAATTTTTAACAAACCCAGGTTCGGATTGCGTTCGGTGATGATGCCCGCGCCAAATAACCACGGCCAAACGGGCGGGGGGCAGAACTGGCGATGTGGCCCAGCACAAAGGCCGCACGGACCAGCTTCGCCGCCGCATTCTCGATCTGCCCATCAATGCGTTGGTCGTCCAACATGCTGCGACGTCGTGTCGCCAGAGAAGGTGCCAGGGCCAAACACATCATTGCAGCGCGGAATTTTGCCGCTCCAGGATAACCTGTTTGGAGCAACGCAACCACGTGCGTCCGTTACAGAATCACCGCAACGCCAGATGGTCAACGGACCCGAAAATCGTAAAGCCGCCGACACCGTTCGGTGAACGAGCATAATCCCGTTTTGACTCCCCGCGTGTGTCACAAGCGTATGTCAGACCAGCGGGACGCAAAAATTTAATGAATTATTCTCAACGGGTTATGGCATTTGGCGTCCCGTAGGGGACGGGAACCCAAAATACCTACCCCCTATTGACGCAAATACTGAAACTACCACCAGATTTTGCACGCCGCCGAGTGATGACACCTGCGTGTGTCACACCGGCGTTTTGAGGTCAACTGAAGTCTTCATTTCAAGCGATTCGAGCCGGAACTGATCGGTGTCACTTTGCGGGCAAGCATGACGGTTCATCCCAGCATGGGCGGGCACCATGTCAGCGTCGTCGGATTGACGCCTGGATCGGTCAGCGCGAGGCATTGCGGGCCGCGTTCGAACCGGTTGTCACGGAGCCATTGCCTTCTGAATTGGATCTGGCCGGCTTCAAATCGGAATGATGGCCGACATCAATCGGAATCCGCACCACGCTCCCGCGAGGGGGGCGACCTGCATGAACTGGAGTGGTCTGAGGCATGATGGGTTTCGATCCACGCCCCCGCGAGGGGGGCGACTGGCCGCATCCACCATATCGGAGCGCAGAGCGGCGTTTCGATCCACGCCCCCGCGAGGGGGGGGGCGACCGCTGATCAATGCCAAAGCCAATTTTTCTTGAACTTTGGGTGGACCATAACCAGTCGCGCACGCTGGATCGACTAACCGTCACATTCAGTGCAAAACATACCTGCCGCATGGTAAAAACTGCGCAGAAGCAACACGCCATGGACCAATTCATCGATCCAACCCGCGAGCAATTTGTTGAATTCCAGGCATTGCCGCGCAATGGCACGATCCATATGCTCAACCTCGTTCGCTTTCGAGACCGGGCGATGTATCCGGACGGGCGGGATATATCCGGCGCTGAGGCATATCGGGCCTACGCCCGCGAGAGTGGTCCGATATTCAGTCGGGTTGGTGGTCGGCAGGTTTGGCTCGGTCGGTTCGAGCACACGCTGATTGGGCCGACCACAGAGCGCTGGGATGCAGTGTTCATCGCTGAATATCCCTCGGTTGCCGCTTTTGTTGCCATGGTGCGTGATCCCGCCTATCGCGACGCCGTGAAACATCGGCAGGCCGCCGTCGAGACATCGCGCTTGATCCGCCTCGAGCCGCGTTTTGCCGGCGGGAACTTCGGCGAGGCGGGATAAGGTCTCCCGGTGCCGATTGACCTGCGCGAGCTCACAAATATTTTATATTCGATGACCGTAACCTGAGAGTCGCTTCATGCGAACGGTGGAAGGGCGAGAACCATCTCGGCCTCGATCTCACGGAGAATACGAATTGAAACTTCACACTCTGATCTTCCCCGCAGCGTTGGCATTCGTCGCCATCGGTCCCTCGGCGTTTGCCGCAACAACAGCCCACCCTATTGCCGCGAAGGTGGCGTCTTGGAAGCTCTATTTCCGGTCACATTCGCTCGGCTTCCCCATGGTATTTCGCGCCCACCATCCCGGTCCGGGCTGGGTGCTGCGGCGCGCCAAAGTGCTTAATCTGACGCCAGCGCAGATCAAGCAGGAAAAGATGTTGGCCATGGGCATGCTCGACGCTACCAAATCCGCTGTCGCCGTCTTGCAGGCCAAATACGCCCAATATGAAAAGGACGCCGCGCAGCAAAATCCCAGCCTGCAGCAAATCACTGCCGATGTTCATGCCGTCGGCAAGGCCCAAACCAATGTTGGAATGGCGATGGTCCCCTATCATCTGAAGGCTTATGCAGCGCTAAATCCAAACCAACAGGCAATCTTCCGCACAATCGTGCCCGCTGCGACCATGCATCATTGATGAATGGCACGTGCCCGTCGGGCCGGAAGCAGGGCAATCAACGGCTCGCCAGCCTTGATCCTGCGCGTCGGGCACGCGACAAGAATGTTGCTCGTGTCTACCTTGGCACTTGCCCGAGTGGCCATCAGTTGGAATTGGCATCCCAGACCCAACCACGGAACCGGCGTCACGGTTCGACCGATAACCCTGCCGTTCGCCATTCGGGTAGTCCATCTTCCAGGCGCCGAACTTCGAAACCCTGCGCCCGCAGGAGAGCGACGGCTTCAACGGAGAACACGCAATATGGTCCCCGGCAATAGGCGACGATTTCTTTATCTTTGGGGATTTCACCGAGTCGCTTCTCGAGCTCCGTCACGGGAATGGAGCGTGCTCCCGCGATATGGCCGAAGCGGTATTCCGACTCGGATCGGACGTCGAGAACGACGACTCCATTTGTATTGAGCCGATCGCGAAGCTCGACCAGGAGATTCGCGCCGCGCTTGCCGGCAACCTGTGTCGTTGCACCGGGTACGTCAAGATCGTCGAAGCGGTTCGGGAGGCGAGTCAGAATTGCCAACCCGAGTCCCTCTCCAGCCGGGGACCTCCGCATGCCATCGGCCGTCGCCAACCGTTGATTGATTCGGTGGAGAAGATTACCGGTCGCGCCACTTTCACCGCCGATCTTCCGGCGACCGCCCTGGTCGGAC
>JAKBBY010000022.1 GCA_021808315.1 Pseudomonadota bacterium
GGTGGTGGGCGCATACGCGCTTTGTAACACCCTGAAATATATAGAAATTAGCGTATGTGGGGCAAAGCCGCCGCTGCCGCCGCGCAACAATTGGGGGTTCTCGCCGTTTCCGACATTGGGTGGTAATACGCGCGCATGAGTGGACCGTTGAAGGCAGGAAATCGATTAGCGCAAGACCGGCGAGCGCGTCGTGGTGGCGGGCGCGCCACTGCGGGTGCCGGATCGTCATCGGCTGCGGGGGCTGCCTCAGGGGGGCGCGGGGCTGATCAGAGACGCGGCTCGCGCAAAAAACCGGCGCGCCGCGGCTTTTGGCGCTTTACCGGCGGCTTCCTGGCGCGCATCCTCTATCGACTCGCGGTCTTGGGCATTTTGGTCGGGTTGATCGGCGGCGGTGGCCTGTTTTTGTATTTCAGCACCGGCCTGCCCAGCGTGAAGGCGCTGCGGCATTATCAGCCGCCGTTGGAAACCCGCATTTATGCCAGTGATTTTAGGCTAATCGGCGCGCTGGGCACGCAAAATCGCATCTATGTGCCCTACCATCAGATTCCCCCGGTCGTGCAAGCCGCCTTCATTTCGGCGGAAGATCGGAGCTTCTGGTCCGAACCCGGCATTGATCCGTTGGCCATTGTGCGGGCTGCCTTCGTTGACATGACGCGGCTCGGCACAGGTGAGCGCCCGCTCGGTGCCTCGACGATCACGATGCAGGTCGTCAAAAACATGTTGCTGGATAACCGGATCGATTTCACGCGCAAAATCAAGGAAGCGATTTTGGCAGTGCGCGTTGATCGGGCGATGACCAAGCAACAAATCCTCACGATCTATTTGAACGAGATTTATCTGGGGCAAAATTCCTGGGGCGTGGCGGCGGCGGCGCAGGCTTATTTCGACAAGCCTTTATCCCGGCTGACCATCGCTGAGGCCGCTTCCCTCGGCGGCTTGCCGAAAGCGCCCACCAATTACAATCCGTTTTTGCACCCCAAGCGCGCTTTGCGGCGGCGCAATTGGGTGATTAATCGGATGCGAATCGATGGCGCAATCACTGCCGCGCAGGCGCAGCAGGCCGAAGCCGAACCGCTCTTGCCCGAAGCAGCCCAGCAAACTCGCCCCGTGCTGGGTGCGGGCTATTTCAGCGATGCCGTACAGTCTCAACTGATCAAGATGTTCGGTCGCCAACGCACCATGGAAGGCGGGTTGATTGTGCGCACCTCGATGGTGCCCCGGTTGCAAATAGCCGCCATGACCGCAATGCGCGATCGGTTGGAACGCTATGACCATCAATTTGGTGCGTTTCATGGGCCAATCGGTCAGATCCCAGCCGCCAAACTCGCCGATTGGCCGAAAGCATTGGCCGCGCAAGCGATACCGCCGGGCATGCGCCGGGCTTGGCGGTTCGGGGTTGTCTTGCGCGCGACACCGGCGGCGGCAAAAATCGGCTGGCAATCCCGGCATGGCGCCGCCACGCATACCGGCCTGCTAACCCAATCCGGTGTGCCCTGGAACCGGATGCAACTGGGCAAGTCCATCGTGCCGCTGCCCCGGGCGATTAACAGATTTTTGCGTCCGGGTGATCTGGTCATGATCGCGCCGGGGGCGATCAAGCCGAAAAACGCGGCAGCATCCGAATTGGCGCTTGAACAAATTCCGCGCGTGGAAGGCTCCATGCTGAGTATGGACCCGCGCACCGGGCGGGTATTGGCCATGGTCGGCGGTTGGAGCCACGCGATGAGCCCCTATAACCGGGCATTGCAAGCGCACCGCCAGCCCGGATCGGGCGTGAAACCCTTTGATTATCTCACCGCCATGCAAGTCGGCTTGCAACCGGATGCGACGATTCTGGACGCGCCGTTCGTGCAACAGCTTCCCGATGGGCAGGTTTATCGTCCCGGCGATTATGAAATGACGTTCTTGGGACCGGTGCCGGTTTTCTACGCGCTTGAGCAATCGTTGAATCTCGCGACATTGCACATGGCGCGCCGGATCGGCCTTGCCAATATCGCGTCGAATTTCGAAAAATTTGGCATCGTCCACCATATGCCGTTGATTTATCCAGCCGCGATCGGCGCGCTTGATACCACGTTATGGCGCATGGTGCGCGGCGATGCGGCTTTGGCCGAATATGGGCGGCAGGTCACGCCCAGCCTCATCGATAGCGTCACGGCGCCCGATGGCCATATTCTCTATCAAGCGCCAGATCAGGTGTGCGGCAATTGCACCGAAGGCTCGCCGTCACAGCCGCCCGTGTTGCAGCGGCCCGGCGCGCGCTTAGCCGGCCCTGATAGCGTCTATCAAGTGATCATGATGATGCGGAATGTCACCGAGCACGGCACCGGCGTGCCCGCCATGGTGGGGATCAACCGGCCGGTCGCGGGCAAGACCGGCACCACCAATAATTTCAACGATGCTTGGTTTATTGGTTTTGTGCCGCAAATGGTCACTGGCTGCTGGATTGGGTATGACACGCCGCGCGATCTCGGTAATAACCAAACCGGCGGCAATGTGTGCGGCCCGGCTTGGAACCAATATATGCGGGTTGCCCTCAAAGGGCAGCCGGTGGTGAATTTCCGCACCCCACCGGGAATGACGCTCGCGCAAGTCAGCTATGGCAACCAGACAGTCACGGAGGCGTTCAAACCCGGGCAAACCCCCGGCGCCCAATCGAATTTGGGGCTGGTTGCCGATAATCCGGTCAATGGCAGCGCCATTCCGGCAGCGGCCACCGCCAGCAGCAGCGAATTCAACCCCTCACCGGGCGCCTCGCCAGCCACCGGCCCCGCCGCCAATGCGGCCAATGGCAACGCGCCGCCGCCGGTCGACAAATCGTTGGGCGGCTTATATTAGGAGTAACAAAGTTCCAATTCGAAAGTGATCGATCATGTCTGCCGAGACCGCCGCCATCGCCCAGCAAATCACCGAATCCGTTGCGTTGCTGCGGAGGCATCTTTGACTGGGATCGTGCGAATGAACGCCTCGCGGAGCTGAATGCCCGCGCCGAAGACCCGCAGCTTTGGACCAATGCCAGCGCGGCGCAGGGTTTGCTGCGCGAACGCAACCGCCTCGCCAGTCAGATTGATGCGGTCAAAGCGATTGAGCGCGATACCGATGACGCTTTGATGCTGGTTGAACTCGCCGAAGCCGAGGGCGATCAAGCGGTTCTCGCGGAAGCCGAAGCCGCGTTGCGGCGGATTGGCGATGAGGTTAAGCGTCGTGAAATCGAAAGCCTGCTGTCTGGTGAGGCCGATGGGAATGACGCCTACATGGAAATCAATGCGGGTGCCGGTGGCACCGAAGCCCAGGACTGGGCCGAAATGTTGATGCGCATGTATACGCGCTGGGCCGAACAGCACGGCTATAAGGTGCAAATTCTCGACCAGTCGGACGGTGAACAGGCGGGCATCAAATCCGTCACCCTGCAATTTTCTGGGCCCAATGCCTATGGCTGGCTCAAGACCGAGGCCGGCGTGCATCGGCTGGTGCGGATCTCGCCGTTCGATGCGAATGCGCGCAGACAAACCAGCTTCGCCAGTGTCTGGGTATATCCGGTCGTCGATGACACCATTGATATCGAAATCGATCCGTCGGATCTGAAGGTCGATACGTATCGCGCCTCCGGGGCTGGTGGCCAGCACGTGAACAAGACCGAGAGTGCAATTCGCATCACCCATGTGCCATCGGGCATCATCGTCGCCTGCCAGAATGATCGCAGCCAGCATCGCAACCGTGCAACCGCCATGGAAATGTTAAAAGCCCGGCTCTATGAAGCCGAGCTGCAACGGCGCGAGGCGGCCAGCGCGGCAACTGAAAGCACGAAGCGCGACATTGGTTGGGGTCATCAAATTCGGTCCTATGTGTTAGCGCCATATCAATTAGTCAAAGATTTGCGGACTAATTATGAACGTGGCAATCCGGATGCGGTGTTAGACGGCGATTTGGATGATTTCATGGCCGCCTCTCTCGCCGCCCGCGTCGGCGCAACGCGCAGCGAAGCCTCGGCCCAGGCGGATTAGAGCGTGATGGCTTATCATCAATCAGGCTCTAACCTTTGTTTGTCGATCAATTTCATTGGTTTAGGTCGAATCGGTTGATTCCACCTAAACCAATATTGATCTAATGCACCATCCTGGTGCGCTGAAAGGACAGATCTATGGATATCATTGGGAGTATCCGATCGGCATTCTCGCCCCCGCATCGCGCCGGCTACCCGTTCATCGTCGGCGGCGTGGTGGTGTGGGTTTTAGGTCTGTTTTTCGCGGGATGGTTGGCGTGGCTCGGTTTTGCATTCGCCTTATTCTGCCTGTTTTTCTTTCGCGATCCGCAGCGCGTCGCGCCGCCGCGCGCCTCGGTTTTGCTCGCCCCCGCCGATGGCCGGGTGGTGCTCGTTGATCACGCCGTGCCGCCCGAAGCGCTCGGCCTGCCCGACATCGCGGTACCACGGGTAGCAATTTTTCTCTCAGTGCTCGATGTGCATGTTAATCGCGCGCCCGCTGCCGGGGTAATCACCCGAATCGCTTACCGGCACGGCAAATTTCTCAATGCGGCGCATGACAAAGCCGCCGATGAGAATGAGCGGAATGCGTTGGCCATGCGCCTTGATAATGGTGCGGTGATCGCGGTCGTGCAAATCGCCGGGTTGATCGCCCGCCGCATTGTCTGCACCGCGCATGAGGGCGATCATCTGAATGCAGGCGAACGGTTTGGCATCATCCGTTTTGGCAGCCGCACCGATCTTTATCTGCCGCCCGGTTCCGCCCCGCTGGTCGCGGTCGGCCAGCGCATGGTCGGCGGTGAGACGGTGATTGCCGAACTCGCCGCACCGGCATGAGCGGGCAGAACAACAAATTATTCATTCTCAAGCGCCCGCGCCCGCCGCGGCGGCCCCGCTTACGCGGTTTGAGCTTCAACCGCATGCTGCCCAACCTGCTCACATTGATCGGCCTGTGCGTTGGGTTTTCGGCCATTAGGTTCGCGCTCGATCAACGCTTTGGCGCCGCCGTCATCGCCATCGCTGTCGCAGGCACCATCGATGGGCTTGATGGCCGCCTTGCACGCTTGCTCAAGGCCACATCGCGGTTTGGTGCCGAGATTGACAGCCTGTCAGATTTTTTATGCTTTGGCATTTCGCCTGCGCTAATTCTATATCTTTGGTCGCTGCATGTTTGGGGCGCGGTTGGCTTTTTTCCCTCGCTAATTTTCGCGGCCTGCATGGCGCTGCGCCTTGCACGATTTAATGCAGCGCTCGACGCCGAAACCCATCGCGATGATCCAACGCATCTGCCCGCCTCGCGCTTTGCCGCCAATTTTTTCACCGGCGTGCCCGCCCCAGCCGGCGGCGCGTTAGCCTTGCTACCCATTTATCTGGGGTTGGAAGCGCGCCAGCACGGGCTTGATGGTTTGGGTGATTTAGCGCGCGCGCCCTTGCTCTCCGCCATCGTGCTGATCAGCGCGGCAGGCCTTTCGGTGTCCACATTACCCGTCTGGAGCTTTAAAAACTTCAAGATCCCACCTGACTATGTTTTGTTTCTCCTCATTGGTGTGGTGGTGCTCGCCGCTTTGATGATGGCAGATCCGTGGGCTGGCCTAGCCTTGGTCGCTTTGGCGTATCTCGCCATGCTGCCGTTCAGTCGGCGCAGCTTCAAGCGGTTGCAGGCGGAAGCCGAAGCGCGGTTACGCAACGATGATGTTCGAAGTGAGCCATGAATAATTTTGCCCAGCGCATCACCCGCACCCGACCCGCCGCAACCTTCGCGATGGCGGCACGCGCTCGTGCTCTGCGCGAAGCCGGGCAGAGCGTGATTTCCTTGGCGATTGGCGAGCCTGATTTGCCCACCCCCGATCATGTGATCGAAGCCGCGCACGCGGCGGCGCAAGCCGGACAAACCAAATACCCGCCAGTCACGGGCACCCCGGCGCTGCGTGCCGCCGTTGCGCGTAAATTTGCCCGTGACCAAGGTCTTGGCGTCGCGCCGGAGGATGTGCTGATCGGCAATGGCGGTAAGCAAATTATTTTCGATGCCGTGATGGCGCTGATCGAGGCGGGTGATGAGGTGATTATCCCCACGCCTTGCTGGGCCGGCTATTTGCAGGTCGTCGATTTTGCGGGTGGTGTGCCGATCTTCGTGCCATGCCCCGCAGCGTCAGGATTTCAGCTTGATGCGAACGCGCTCGCCGCAGCGATCACCCCGCGCAGCAAGCTGCTGCTGCTCAATTTCCCTAACAACCCCTCAGGGGCCGTTGCTAACATCGACATGCTGCACGACATCGCAGCTATTTTGCGCAAGGCCCCGCATGTGCGGGTCATTGCCGATGATATTTATGAGCATCTGGTGTTCGAGGGCGCCTATCACGCACTCGCCGCCATTGCCCCTGATTTGGCAGACCGTATTGTAACCCTTAGCGGTGTATCGAAATCCTACGCCATGACCGGCTGGCGCTTGGGTTTCGCCACCGGACCGCGTGATTGGCTGCGCGCCATGGCGCTGGTGCAAGGCACCGCGACGGCGGGCGTCTCCACGATCAGCCAAGCCGCCGCAATCGCAGCGCTCGATGGTCCGCAGGATTTGCTCGCTGAACGGCGCGCAATTTATCGGCGACGGCGCGATTTGGTGGTAACCGGCCTCGCCGGTGCCACGGGTGTCGATTGTCCCGTGCCGCAGGGTGCTTTTTACGCCTTCCCGGCGATCACCGGCTGGCTCGGGCGGCGCTCGGCTGCTGGGCGCTTGCTGGTGAATGATGATGACGTCGCCGAAGCCCTGCTCGATGAAGCTTTGGTCGCCACCGTTCCCGGTTCAGCCTTTGGCATGACCGGCCATATTCGCCTCTCCACCGCAACAGCGGACGCGGTGTTAGAAGAGGCCTGCCAACGCATCGTCGCATTCAGCGCCTCTCTCTCCGACGAAGCCCAATAGCCAGCGCACCCTGAAGCGGTCAGAACCCCAAAAATCGGATCAGGATCGGCGCAAGGATCGCCGTCACCAAACCATTCAGCCCAATCGCCAACCCGCCAAACGCACCCGCCGTTTCACTCTCCAGCAGCAGCCGGGCCGTCGCAAGCCCATGCGCCCCGGTGCCACCAGCCAATCCTTGGGCCCGCCGGTCGGTAATGCGCAACGCCTTGAACAAGGGCAGGCACACCAAGCCCCCGAAAACCCCGGTCATCAACACAAAAACCGCCGTGAGCGAGGGAATGCCCCCCAAATCCTGAGCAATACCCATGGCAATCGGCGTCGTCACCGATTTTGGCGCAATCGAAATCACCACATCGCGCGGCGCGCCGAGCCAATGCACGATCATCATCGCCGAAACCGATGCGGTCACCGAACCGGCCACCAGCGCCACCAAAATCGGGATCAAATTGCGCCGCATTGTCGCCAAATTGGCATACATCGGCACCGCCAATGCCACCGTCGCAGGCCCCAACAGGAATTGGACATATTGGCCGCCACGAAAATACGCATGATACGATGTGTGGGTGATCAGCAAAATTGCGGCCAGCACCGCAATCGATACCATAATCGGGTTCGACCATGCCGCATGACGGGTGCGCCGATCAAGCCAAACCGCCCCCTGCCAAACCAGCAGCGTAATAATCAAGCCAAGCTGCGGCCCGCTTTGCAGATAAATCCACACATTATACAAATCATGGGGCATTAAATGATGCACCATCAGCGCTCACCCCGCGCTAAAAACTGCATCAAGGCGCCGGTAACGCCCAGCGCCAGTAAGGTTGACACCGGAATGGCAATCGCCACCGCCAGAGCGTTAGCGCGCAGCACACCGAGTTCGTTGACAATGCCAACCCCCGCCGGCACGAACAGCAAGCCCAAATTCCGCAACAAAGTCTGGCTCGTGGCCTGCATCGGCTCGCTCGGCCCGCGCCGAATAATCAACCATATCAGCATCAGCACGAGGCCCAGCACCGGACCCGGGATCGGCCAGCCCGCCGCATGGGCGATGATCGTGCCGATCAACTGGCAAACGAGCAAGAGCGTAATGGCACCAATCATATTGGTTCTCCAGCGGGAAGCAATTAAGATAGGTTTATGCCGCTTTGTTTGAAATTTGACCATGTCCTTTAGTGCAGACCCGATGATTGCCGGGCTGATCGCCCGCCTGCAAACCCAGCCATCGCATACCGGATCACTGATCGTGACGATTTTCGGCGATGCTGTGCTGCCCCGGGGCGGCGAAATCGCATTATCCAGCCTATTGAGCCTTTGCGCGGATCTCGGTGTCGCCCCCGGCGTGGTGCGCACCGCGATGTCACGCCTGGCTGCCGATGGCTGGTTCACCAGTTGCCGCGCCGGGCGCGCGAGCTTTTACCGGATCGCCGCAACCAGGCGCGGCGAAATGATGCGCGCCAGCCGCCATATATTCGGCCCCGCCCGCCGCCCTGACGTGACGCAGCTCAATCTGGTCTTTACCGAAGGCAATGATTGGCTGCGCGCCCGCTTGGGGCGTTTGGGTTTTGTCGCGTGGCAAGGCGTGATGATCGCACCGCAGCGACCCTTGCCGCCCTCATTGGCGCAGACGGCCCCCATGCTCACCGCGGCGGGTGACGCGGCATCGCTCCGCCAAGTCGCCGCCAAAGCGTGGCGATTAGAGGATTTGGCGGCCCGCTATCAGAGCTTTCTCACCACCTATCACGGCTTGGCCGTGCGCGCCCCCGCATTGCCGCCCCGCGAGGCCTTAGCGGCGCGGATCTTGCTGGTGCATGATTTTCGCCGCATCGCCCTGCGCGATCCGCGCTTACCTGCCGCCTTGCTGGCCGAGGATTGGCCCGGCCACACCGCCCGGCAGCTCTGTGCCATGATTTATCCAGCCCTGCGCGATGCCGCCGAGGCTAGGCTTGATGAAATCGGCACCACCGCGTCGGGAGCGTTGCCCCAAGCCGAGCCGGAGCTCTTGGCCCGCTTTGCCAACTGAGCCAGCGTCAGCGAAAAAATATCGCTGAGCGCAACTAAATATTAACTTAGCGCCGCGATATTGGCGTTATGCACAACCCCACATTCGATCCGATCGCCTATTGGCAATGGCGCTATCGCATTGGCGGCACCTCCGGTGCCGGTTCGCGCGGTCGGCTCGCCGCCTTCAAGGCCGAAATTGTCAACGGCGTAATTGCGGCCAATCACATTCGCTCAGTGATCGATCTCGGCTGTGGCGATGGGGTGCAAATGTCTATGATCGGTGCCGATGCCGAAGGCCCGCATTATCTGGGGGTCGATGTCTCGCCGGACGCGCTGGCCATGTGTCTCGCGGTGGCCAGTGGAAACCGGC
Source organism: Pseudomonadota bacterium (assembly GCA_021808315.1). GTDB lineage: Bacteria > Pseudomonadota > Alphaproteobacteria > Acetobacterales > Acetobacteraceae > Acidiphilium. The sequence goes on from JAKBBY010000022.1 coordinate 9,271, forward strand.
GCTTCCTGCTGTATGAGGATTTCGTCGCCGCCGCACCTGCACACAAAGCCGACCTCGCGATCTCGATGGATGTCATTTATCACCTTACCGATGATGCGGTGTATCATCGTTATCTCGATGATCTATTCGCCTGCGCCGAGCGGATGGTGCTGATTTACGCAAGCAATATCAACGCTATTCCACGCGATACCCATGTTCGTCATCGTTGTTTTACCGACACAATCAACCATCGCTTCCCCGATTGGCGTCTGGCTGCCATGCAGCCCAACCGTTTCAAGTTCGATCCCACACAGCCCGAGCAAACCAGCTTCGCCGATTTTTACCTGTTTGCGCCAACGTCAATCGAAACATTGATAACGATGCCGATTTTGGAGCCCAGCCCATGAGCGCCCACCGCCAGAAGCGCGCGTCACCACCCATGCCACCATCGCGGCTGATCACGTGTCGTGGTCGGCAATGGTGGGTGCTCGATCATCCGTTGGTCGATCATGCCGTCGCAGAGCTGGTCAGTGGCTTTGAGGATTCAACGCTGCAATTCTTCGATGCAGCCTTGCCGCATTGCGCGCGCCTGATCGATGTTGGCGGCTATTTCGGTCTGCTCAGCCTTTATGCGGGTGACCGGGTCAATCAAGTGACGATTTTCGAACCCAGCCCAACCCACCGCTCGATCCTGCAAGCCAATCTCGCCTTGAACCCTATTTTGGCGGCGCGTAGCACGCTGATTCCCGCCGCGATGGGTGCGCACGCCAGCGAACAGCCGCTCTATCGCAAGGCCTTTGCCGATTCTGGCGCGAGCTTGTTCGAGGTGGTGGAGCGGCAAAATCTGCGCCGGGGCGAGGCCGAAGCCGTGGTCCGGGTGCTGCCCGCAGCCTCCGCTTTGACCGAAGCCGGGTTGGATCGTGCCACTTTGCTCAAAATCGATATTGAGGGCGCAGAATACGAGGTGATCCCGGCAATCGCGGCCGTGCTCGCGCAGCATTTACCGTTTTTGCAAGTTTCCTTTCATCCGTTCAATCTGGTGGTGCCCGATGACGCCGTTGGCACCACTTTGCTGCGGCTCCGCCGCATGATTGATGTGGTGGCAGCCCTGCGCTGTTACCCGTTCTGGTATCTGCTCGGCCCCTGCGGTTGGAGAGAAATCACTGCGGATCATTTTGCCGCTTTTCTCCGTGATGAGCTGCTCAACGCCAAGCCCGTCGCGCGGATCGCGTCGCCGCAATACGGCCTGATCGATGGTGTCGCCTTTTCGCCAAGGCAACTCGATTTGCCGTCCGCACCGTTGCGTTAATCCAATGAAATCGATCAGCAATCCAAGGCTGGAGCGTGATTGATGGTCAGCAACCACGCTCAACGAGCAAGCCTTGGCCTCAGCCTATCGCGATTATCGCCCCATACCCGGCGGGTTATCGCAAAGCCGATCATTTCTGGCTGATCGGTCGATACGCAATGGCGGGCTGCGCCGCGAGGGGCGCAGCGTGATGGCGCGTCGTCATCGGGTAATCGGCATAGGTCAATAGCGATGGTGGCGGCAGAGCATTAGGCGGTAAATGCGGCGCCGCTGCGGGCGGTTGCGCTGCCATCGGCATCGGCCCCATCAACGGCCTCTCCGCGCCGGGGTGCGCCTGACCCGGTGCGGCTTGTTGTCGCGCTGGGAGTTTCCCCATGGCAGCAGGCAGCGGTCCGCAGCCGGGGCCAAACCGGCGAACAAAGATTTGCGCATGGCCATTTGGCCCGGGCAGAATTTGCATCTGCTCGGCACAAGCGCCTTGCGGGCCGCCCATCATCACCATTGAAATCCGAGTTACACCCGGCGCACCCGCGGGCAGCGCTGCCAAACCAGGCATCCCTTGGCTAAAATCAGCCAAGCTGGCCTGAAGCTGGGCTTGCATTTGTGCCTGCATCTGCAGCATTGGGGCGAGCAGCGAAGCCGGGCTCAGCATCGGCGGGACCGAAGCCACCGGGCCGGGCGTGACAATCAATGTCATTGGCGTGGGCAACGTCATTGGCGCGGGCATCGGCACGGCAACCGGCAGCATCATCACCGAAACCGGCGCGTTGTTGGGGGCCGCTCGGGCGGCGAGGGGCACAGAAAGGGCTGCGGCGAGCAAACCCAAATATATCCGGGTCAACATTTTCGCTCCTTTTTGTTCGGGTTGGCTTGTTTACGTTGGTCGATGGTCGTGTTGATTGGGGCTCGATATGTGGATTTTCCAAGGCCGAAATCCAGGCGATTCGAAGCCATCACGCATCACATCTGCGCGCGGTCGTTCACGGCGAGCTGCATCACATCAAACCCCGTCGGCCCGAGGCCCGGGAGCATCGATATTTGCCGTGCCATTGGCACGAAGCCATGTCCGCGCCAAAATAGCTGTGCGGCACGATAATCCGCCTTCACCCCAATGCCGATCCGCGGTGCGGCGTGGTCGCGCGCATATGCCACCAGTGCGCGCACAATATCCCCGCCAAGCCCTTGCCCCCGCCAATCGGGATGCAGCAACAACAGCCCAATCCAGAAATCACCGGGCGCCGGATGCCCAAAGGCGCAATCGACAATGCCAATCAGTGTCGTTTGATGAAAAATCACCCAAACCCGCTTTTGGCTCCGGTCGCCATGCGGCGGCACATCGGCAAGGAAATTTTCGGTCTCAGCCGGCCCCGGTGGCAGGCCGGTCGTTTCACGATAAAAATCGTGACACGCCTCGCACACGCTTTGCAGCGCAGCGGCATGGGTTTCATTAAGCGGCACCAGGCGGGTGCGGGCAGGGGAGGGTGGCGCGATCATTCTGGCGCAGATTAGATCAACAACATGGCTTGGCAACGCCCAGCCCGGCTGATAGGTCGCGCAGCGAAGAGGAGAATGCAGCATGGTCGATCGGAGCGTGAAAAAAATTGTCCTGGCCTATTCGGGCGGGTTGGATACGAGTGTGATTCTCCGCTGGTTACAAACCGAATATCGCGCCGAAGTGGTCACCTTCACCGCCGATCTCGGCCAAGGTGAGGAGCTCGAACCGGCCCGGCGCAAAGCCGAAATGTTCGGCGTTAAGGAAATTTTCGTCGAGGATTTGCGCGAAACCTTCACCCGTGACTTCGTGTTCCCGATGTTCCGGGCCAACGCGCTCTATGAAGGCCAATATCTGCTTGGCACCTCAATCGCCCGGCCCTTGATCGCCCAGCGCCAGATTGAAATCGCTGAAGCCGTCGGCGCGGATGCCGTGGCCCATGGCGCGACCGGCAAAGGCAATGACCAAGTCCGGTTCGAGCTGGCCTATTACGCCCTCAAGCCGGATGTGCGGGTGATCGCGCCGTGGCGCGAATGGTCACTGACCAGCCGCACCAAATTGCTCGAATTCGCCGAGGCCCAGCAAATCCCCATCGCCAAGGACAAGCGCGGCGAGGCCCCGTTCTCGGTCGATGCCAATTTGCTGCATTCCTCCTCCGAAGGAAAATTGCTGGAAGACCCCGCCGAAGCGCCGGACGAAATCGTTTATCAGCGCACCATCAGCCCCGAAGCGGCACCGGATGTCGCCACCATCATTTCCATCGGGTTCGCCCGCGGCGATGCGGTCTCGCTCAACGGCGAAACCCTCTCGCCCGCCACGATTCTCACCAAACTCAACGCCCTTGGCCGCGAAAATGGTATCGGGCGGTTGGATCTGGTGGAAAACCGCTTCGTCGGCATGAAATCACGTGGCGTCTATGAAACGCCGGGCGGCACTATCCTGCTCGCCGCCCATCGCGCCATTGAGAGCATCACGCTTGACCGCGAAGCCGCCCATCTCAAAGACAGCCTAATGCCGCGCTACGCCGAGCTGATCTATAACGGCTTCTGGTTCAGCCCGGAGCGCCATATGTTGCAAGCGCTGATCGATGCGAGCCAGAATTCGGTCACCGGCACGGTCCGGCTGAAACTCTATAAAGGCAACGTCATCGTGATGGGCCGCGACAGCCCGAATTCGCTGTATTCAACCCGCATGGTGACGTTCGAAGACGATCAAGGCGCCTATAACCAGCAAGACGCCGCCGGCTTCATCAAGCTGAACGCACTGCGCCTGCGCCTCGCCGCCGCCGCCGGGCGGCGGGGCGGGGCGTTGTAAGCGCCAAGCTTACGCGGCTTTCGCCGGGCGTGCCTTCAGCGCCTTGATCACCGCGTCGGCGAGCGGTGCCGATGATTTCGGGTTCTGCCCGGTCAGCAAGTTGCCATCGGCGATGATATGCGGGGCAAAATCAGCGCCAGTGCTGATTTTGGCGCCCTGCGCACGCAGTGTGGTCTCAAGCATGAACGGCACCTTATCATCCAATTTCACCGCGCGTTCCTCGCTATCGGTGAAGCAGGTGATGGACCGGCCTTTGATGAAATCCACACCATCCGCGCCCTTCAGCCCCGCGAACGCAGCCGGCCCGTGGCACACGGCGGCGATGATCTTGCCCGCCGCATCAAAGCGCGTAATCGCGCTGCCGAGCGCCTTATTCCCCGGCAAATCCCACATCGTGCCATGGCCGCCCGGCAGAAAAATCGCGTCAAACGGTGCCGGATCAAGAGCCGTGATCGGCTTGGACTGGGTGAGTGCTTGCATCGCCTTGGCATCGTTCTGAAACCGCGTCACCGTGGCGGGCAAGGGTGATTCGCTCACGCTGCGACCATCGATGGGCACGGCACCACCGGCAATTGAGGCAATCGTCACGCTCGCTCCGGCATCGATAAACGCATAATATGGCGCTGCAAGTTCCTCAAACCAAACGCCCGTCGGCTCAGACGCGCCAGGAATGCTGTGATGGGACGTGGTGACAATCAGAATATGGCTCATTGGATTATCCTTTGATGATCAAGCGGCACCGCCGCGATGATCATCAGATGGGGATGACCCACCCCGATTGTCACCGCCCCCACGCCGCCTTGATCCGATCATGGCTCAAAACAGCTCTACCATCGGCGCACCGCGTCATGGTAACCTGCCACCATGAACCCGACTTTGAATGCCCGCCTCGCCCATTACGCCCAGAGCCATCGGAACCGGCGCAACGAGCTGATCCATTGTGTCTGCGTGCCCGCTATTTTATTCGCGGTGATCGGCTTGATCGCCACACTCAACCTGGCACTGGCGATCCTCGCAATCGGCCTGGCCCTGGTTTATTACGCACGATTAGGCAAATCCGCCGCCTTGCGCATGGCGCTCGTGATGATCAGCATGCTCGTCATCTGGGTCTGGCTGGTCGAAGCGCCCTTCGGCGCGGGATCGGCGGTTTTCTTCGCGGTGCTGTTGTTTGTGTTGGCCTGGATCGGGCAATTTATCGGCCATTATTTCGAAGGCAGGAAACCGTCATTTTTCGAAGATGTGCAATATCTGTTGATCGGCCCGCTCTTCGTCATCGCCGTACTCACCGGCACGGTGCCACACCCAACGGCCTGATTGGGTCCGCGCCCTGATTTAACCATGGTTGCACCCTGTATTCGCCATGATGGCCCGCCATATACCGATCACCAATTTAGGAGGAACCTATCATGATCAAGTTGCAACCGCGCCATACAAGGTCCGTGATCATCGCGGCCGCGCTGGCCGCCGTGGTTGGGCTGGGTGGCTGCACCAACCCGTATGATCCGGGTCAACGCGCCCTCGGCGGCGCCGCTTTGGGCGCAGGGGCTGGTGCAGCAATCGGTGCGGCAACCGGTGGCAACGCAGCAACCGGCGCTCTGCTCGGTGCGGGCGTCGGCGCGCTCGGTGGCGCGCTGACCACGCCACAACCCCCTGGCTATCAGCAAGGCTATCAACAGGGAGGCTATCAACAAGGTGGCTATCAACAAGGGGGTTACCAGGGCGGGTATCAGCAGGGCGGGTATCAGCAACAACCGCCGCCTCCGCCGCCGCCGCCGCCCGGTTACGGCTATCCCCCGCCCCCGCCCCCGCCGCCGGGCTATTAAGTTTATTAGGGTGTAACGATTTTCGGTAAGAAGCCGCCACCGCCCGGCCCGATATGGATCACATAAGGGTCGTTGATTGGGGCGGTGCGGCGCGGGGCCGTGGTTGGGCCATGATAGCGGCCACCACGGCCCCACGCCGTCAGCACACGCTCGGCATAGGGCACGCCCAACGCCGGCGTCCCCGCATGATACGCCGCAATGGCCGCAGACCAGGTGCCGAATTCGCCATGCAACAAATTGAGAAAATGCGCCGCATAGCGCGCATTGTCAGCCGGGTTGAATGCATTCGCGAGGCTCGCGAACGCATGGGGATGATCGGCGAGGTCAATCTGAAAACACCCAACGTCAATATAATGCGCGCCACCAGCAATCGCATCGCGCACATACGCAATCGCGCTACCCGCTGTGTTGAACCAGCGCCCCGCGCCATCAACATCAACGGCATAAGGCCAAGGCGTCATCACCCCGGTTGCCGGATCAACATGGCCGGTTTCCACCATCCCAATCGCGCGCAGCATCCCGCGCGGCAACCCGGCGCGGCGGGTGGTATGGTGCGCCGCATCGACGCAGGCTTGACCCGGCGATGATGCGGGCACACTCGGTGCCGCCTGGGCGCAACCCGCTCCACTCGCCAATAGCGCCAAAACGAAACGCAAATTCAGGAGCCTGAAAAATCGCATGGATGGCTTCTGACCAGGGTTTAATGATATCGTCAAATCATTGCGCTTGTCGTGCTTGGTGAAAGCCTCCATGTCTACAGGGGCATGTGTCGCTGCACTTTATTGTGTTACAGTCCTATGCGATCCCGAAACCAACAACGGAGACGATCGATGAAAAAACTCATGCTTGCCAGCGCTTCGGCCCTGCTTTTCGCCGGTGTGGCCTTGGCCCAAACCTCAACGCCCGCCGCTCCCGCCACGCCAGCCCCCCCCGCGACGCCCGCTCCTGCCGCCGCCGCGACGCCTGCTCCTGCGCCCGCGCCCGCACCGATGCAAAAGCCAATGAGCCATATGGCGCCGATGTCGCACATGTCCCACATGTCCCACATGTCGCATATGGGCAAAGCGATGGCGCACCCGATGCCCGCTATGGCAACAATGCCGGAAAATGCGCCAGCCAACGTCTATCTGCACATCGCCGGCCAAGCGATCATGGCCCATAACAAAATGCGCGCCCACGAGGCGCTCGGCCGCGCCGAAACCGACATGCTGACCGGCTCCTATGTGCAAGGCAGCGTCAATGGCCCGATCCACACACCTGAAATCGCCACCATCGAACAAGCGCGTCACGCCGTGATGGCTGGCGATTATCACACCGCCATGATGATGACGCACAAAGCCATGACCATGATGCACGGCCCCATGGATCATGACGCGATGGGCCATGGCCCCATGGCGCACGGCCCGATGATGCACGGCGCGATGATGCACGGCGCGATGGCTCATGGCGCGATGGCAGCCCCCAGCGCCATGGCGCATGGCAACACCATGGCACCGCCCGCCAAGTAACCTATTTCCGGCTCGATGACGACGCGAGGGGCGGCCATGCGCCGCCCCTTTTGCATGACCCTCGCTTTTGCAATGCAAAACGTGTAGGACACGCGCGAACGCTCCCGAAAGACATTATTCATGACCCAAGCCAATCTCCGCAACGTCGCGATCATCGCCCATGTCGATCATGGGAAAACCACGCTGGTGGACCAGCTTCTAAAGCAATCCGGCTCCTTCGGCGCCCATCAGCACGTCGCGGAACGCGCTTTGGACCGCAATGATCTCGAACGCGAGCGCGGCATCACCATTCTCGCCAAATGCACCGCCGTGCAGTGGGGCGATGTGCGGATCAATATCGTCGATACCCCTGGCCACGCCGATTTCGGCGGCGAAGTCGAGCGCATTCTGAATATGGTCGATGGCGTCGTGGTGCTGGTCGATGCCGCCGAAGGCGTGCTCCCGCAAACCAAATTCGTGGTCGGCAAAGCCCTCGCACGGGGCCTGAAACCCATTGTCGTGGTCAATAAAATCGACCGCCCCGATTCCCGCGCCGATGAAGTCCATAACGAAGTGTTCGACCTGTTCGCCGCCCTCGGCGCCACCGATGAACAGCTTGATTTCCCTATGCTTTATGCCTCAGGCCGCCAAGGCTGGGCCACCGCCACGCTCGATGGCCCGCGCGAAACCCTCAAACCCCTGTTCGACCTGATCTTGAGCCATGTTCCGGCCCCCAACCTGCCGGAAGACGCGCCCTTCGCCATGGTTGTCACCATCCTTGAGAGCGATAATTTCCTCGGTCGCGTCCTCACCGGTCGCGTCGAACAAGGCCGTGCTACCGTCAATATGCCCGTGCGCGCCATCAGCTTCGATGGTCGCCCGGTTGAAACCGGTCGCCTGACCAAATTGCTCGCCTTCCGGGGCCTTGAGCGCGTGCCCGTCGACGAAGTCTCAGCCGGTGACATCATCGCCGTCGCCGGACTCAAAGAAGCCACCGTGCCCGATACCATCGGTGCCATGGAAATCACCGCCGCCCTCCCCGCAACGCCAATCGATCCGCCCACCCTCTCGATGACTTTCCGGATCAATGATGGTCCGCTCGCCGGCCGTGAAGGCAAAAAAGTCACCTCGCGCCAAATCCGCGAACGCCTGTTCCGCGAAGCGGAAGGCAATGTCGCCATCAAAGTCACCGACTCCAACGAAACCGAAGCCTTCGAAGTCGCCGGTCGCGGCGAACTCCAGCTCGGCGTCCTGATCGAACAAATGCGCCGCGAAGGCTTCGAACTCACCATCGGTCGCCCGCGCGTGCTCACCCGCGAAAACGCCGAAACCGGCGAGCGCGAAGAGCCGATGGAAGAAGTGCTGATCGATGTCGATGAACCCTATGCCGGCGTCGTCGTCGAAAAAATGTCCCGCCGCAAAGGCGAACTCCAGGATATCCGCCCCTCCGGCGGCGGCAAACAACGCCTCACCTTCCATATCCCCAGCCGCGGCCTGATCGGCTATCACGGCGAATTCCTCACCGATACCCGTGGTTCCGGCGTGATGAACCGCCACTTCATCGGCTACGGCCCCTGGAAAGGCACCCTCGAAGGCCGCCGTAACGGGGCCCTGATCTCCAATTCCGACGGCGAAAGCGTCCAATACGCCCTGTTCGCCCTGCAAGATCGCGGCACCTTGTTCATCGGCGCCGGCGAAAAAGTCTATCTCGGCATGATCCTCGGCGAACATTCCCGCGAAAACGACCTGGACATCAACCCGATCAAAGAAAAGAAACTCACCAACATCCGCGCCGCCGGCAAAGACGAAGCCCTGCTCCTCGTCCCACCCCGCCGCCTCAACCTTGAACAAGCCATCGCCTATATCGAAGATGACGAATTGGTCGAAGTCACGCCCGGCGCCATCCGCCTGCGCAAACGCCACCTCGATCCCCACACCCGCAAAAAAGCCGATCGCGCGTCCGACGCGGCCTGATCGGCGCTTGGGATTGGTTGGGAAGGGTGAAGGAACAAGGCCAGGACTCTGCCCTGGACCCGCTAAGGGCTGAGCCCTTAGAACCCTTTAGCGAACGGATTGCAAAGGCTCAGCCTTTGCCAGGGTTCCAAGGGGCAGCGCCCCTTGGCCTTACCTTTTATCCCCGTCCCGCCACCCCCAACGCCTGATGCAGCACCGGCACGGCGCCGGACAGCATGATTTGCACGCCGATGCCCAGCAGCAGGAAGGCGGCGAGTCGTGCGACGATATGGCGTCCGGTTTCGCCGAGCAGGCTGCCGAGGCGATCAGAGAGGCTGTAGGTGATCCAGATCAGGGCGGCGGTGGCGAGCGCTGCGAGTGACAATCCGGCGAAGAACCAGAGGAGTGAGGTGCCATAGACGGGGCGTTGCGTGCCGAGGGCGATTGCGACGGCGATAGTGCCGGGTCCGGTGGTGAGGGGCAGGGTGAGCGGAAAGAAGGCGATGGTGGCGATATTCGGCAGGTTAAGGGTGGGGCTGGCGGTTTCGGCTTGTGCTTGTTTGCGGGCATCCTGCACTTCGGGCGCGGTGAGCATTTGGTAGGCGCGGGTGGCGACGACGAGTCCGCCGGCCAGGCGCAGCGCGTTGAGGGTGATGCCAAAGAAGCTGAGAATGTAGGTGCCGGCCCAGAGTGAAACCAGCATCACCAGCGTGGCGTTCAGCGCCACCCGGCGGGCGAGAATCAGCCGTTCGTCATGGGTGCGATCAGCGGTGGCTTCATTGAAAATAATCGCCCCGCCGAGTGGATTGACGATAGAGAATAAGGCGGGAAAGCCGAGCAGCAGCGCATCGGCGCCGATGCGCAGCGAGCCCATCGCCATCAAGGTCAAGCAGGCAATTCCTGCTCGACCAAGGCGGCAAACAGGCTCGCGCCAATCGGGATGGCGTGATCGTTAAAATCATAGCGCGGGTGGTGCAGACCAAAAGTGCCGTTGGTGCCGTCATTTTGGCCGATGCGAAAAAAGCAGGCGGGCCGATGATGGGCAAAATAGGAAAAATCTTCCGCTCCCATTGAGGCGGGCAGATCGGCGATCACGCGGTCATCGCCGAACAATGACGACGCGGCGGCGCGCAAGCGGGTGGCGGCGTCCGCATCATTGACCACGGGCGGATAGCCTCGATCATAGATCACGTCGGCGGTGGCACCGCTGGCGGCGGCCAGATGATGGATCAAGGCGGGAATTTCGCGCGCGACCTGATCTTGCACCGCTTCGGTCATGGTTCGCACGGTTCCGTTCAGTATGGCCTCGCCGGGAATCACGTTATGGGCGCTGCCGGCATGAAATTGGCAGATCGAGACAACGCAGGAATCGAGTGGCGCAACCCGGCGCGAGACGATGGTTTGCAACCCGAGAATAATTTGGGCGCCTGCCAGCACGGGATCGATGGTGGCGTGTGGCCGGGCGGCGTGGCCGCCGCGTCCGGTGATGGTGATGGTGAGTTCATCGGCGGCAGCATTCACCGTGCCCGGTGATGCCGAGATGGTGCCGAGTGGCAAGGTCGGGTCGTTATGGGCGCCGAACATGGCATCGCAGGGAAAGCGCTCGAACAGCCCGTCTTCAATCATGCGGGCCGCGCCCGCGCCGCCTTCTTCGGCGGGCTGAAACACAAAATGCACGGTGCCGGAAAAATTGCGCCGCGCCGCGAGCAGCCGGGCGGCGGCGAGCAGGGTGGTGGTGTGACCATCATGCCCGCAAGCATGCATACGCCCTGGCGTGGTGGAGCGATGGGCGAACTCATTGGCCTCGGTCATCGGCAACGCGTCCATATCAGCGCGCAGTGAAATCGCGTGATTGCCCGGGCCGTTGCGCAGCGTGCCAACCACGCCGGTCCCGCCAACGCCGGTGCTCACCTCCAGCCCAAAACTGGCCAGCCGCTCGGCCACGAGGGCGGCGGTTCGGTGTTCTTCATAGCCCAATTCAGGATGTGCGTGAAAATCACGGCGCCAGGCGGTCAGCTCTGGCATCCAGTCGGCGAGGCGCGGATCAGTTTTCATTGAAATATCATAGACTCAGCCGCAAGCCCGCGCCAACCGCTAATCAACAAGCGACGAATTAATATTTTGATCGTTAATATTTGGATTGCCAAAACCCAGCCGCCTTGGCGGCGTTGCGGCAGCTATAAATGCCAGTTTTGGAATGGCCGAACCAGCGCGATTTTTGGGTGTGAAACACCACGCCCTTGATGTTCACCCAAACCACCGGGCTGGCGCCGCACGCCGCCTTGGCGGCTGCGAGCGTTTTAAACTCTTTGCCCTGCAGCTTTGCCGGATCAGCCTTCTGAAACGGTGCGGCGCGAGCGCTTGCGCCCGCGCAGGTCAACACCGCAAATAAAACAAACAGTTGAACCGGAAACCGCCGCTGCATAAGGCCCCCTGACATGCTGGCTGGTGCCAGCAATGCCAGGATGTATCACTTTATAACACACGTCAAGGTTGTTATTTCGTCGGGTTGGTCTTGGGCCGGGGGTTAAAATCAGCCGGGATCGGGTTTGGCAGATGCAGCTGAATATCGGTTGGCACCACGCCAATCGCCTTACAATCTGCGCCGGTTTGCGCGGGGAGTTCGGTGGTCCAACTCACCGGCACCATGGCATAGCGAGCGGGCAGGGGCTTGGCCCGGCCATCGAGCCGTGCCGGATCGAACGCCGAGAAAAGATTGGTCACATCGGGCGTTTCCGCATCGAATGGTCCCATATATTTCTGATGCATCGTTTTCAGCCCAATTTCGCGGCCCTTTTGCTCATCAGGCAAGGTCGCGAGCGGCGGCAAATGAAACACCGCATCGACGAATTTGATCACCGAAGCCTGATTACCGATGGCATGCGAAACCGCATGGATTTTCGCAAAAGGTGAAATCACCAAAAACGGTACGCGCGGACCATCGCTCAACCGGGTGCCATTCGGCGCGGTCGCCAAGTTCGGCGGCGGCACATGGTCATAATCGCCCTCGGAATCATCCCATGTGATAATAATCGCTGAATGCGCCCAGTATTTGCTCTGCGCGATGGCATTCACCGCACGAGCCAGCATCGCCTCGCTAATCTGTGCATCTGAATAGCCCGGATGATCATCATCACCGCGGAAGCGCTTTTGCACGGCAGCGTTCGGGTCGCTTGGCCGCAGACCAAACCCGTTTTGATAGCCACCTTTCAGATAAAACACCCCGCCTTCCGTCGGCAGCGTCCCGCCAGACACCGCCGCGAAAAACGCCCGCATCCCGCCCATATCGGCGGCCATTTTCGGGTTGTTGGCGATATAGCCGAAATATTGTGGGCCATTATGATGAGTGATGTAGGAGGCATGCACCCCGTCAGCGTCCTTCGGCCCCAAATCGCCGGACACAGGCTTGGCCGAATAGCCCTCTTGGAACCAACGCCACGCCACCTTGTTCTGATCGAGCCGCTGGATAAACGCGATATCTTGGTTGACGTCGGCAAGATCAACTTTTTTATCCAAATCGGCATCGGTCTTTTTGACCACCGTGCCGCCGGCGGCGGTCAGGGCAATCGTCGCGTAGGTTTGATTGGTCTGCACCTTGCCCATTTCGGTGCGCGCATAGGAGCGGGGATTATAGGGCACTAATTTTTGCGCCATTTTATCCTTGGCCGAGCCCCAAACCGGGCCAATGTCCGAATCCACCGGCTCGCCGGGTTGGTTGGAATGCTGCCAAGCCTCGTTCGGGTGCAACGCCCATTGCGTCAGGCCGGTTTGCGCCGCGAAAATTGACAAATTCCCCGGCGTCGATGGCCCAACCATGTCCTGAAACATATGATCCATCAGCACAAACCGGTTCGCATAACGCCATAAAATCGGG
>JAKBBY010000188.1 GCA_021808315.1 Pseudomonadota bacterium
GTACCCTCCTCATCGCCGCTCTGCCATTGACCCTCGCCGCGCTCAGCGCCGCCCCTATCAATAGTGCGCATGCGCAAATGGTGACAAGCCGCGAAGGTATCGCCCTGGAAAATCAAATCCTTGCCCTGCGCCAACAGGTGCAACAGCTACAAACCAGCCAAAGCAATGGCAATGATAATGGCAATTCCGCGCTCGGTGACTCGCAACCGCTCGCATCCGGCACCGGCAACGCCGCGGGCGCCAACGCGCTCCTGCCTAATTTATTGCAGCAGGTGCAAACCTTGCAGGATCAGGTGCAAAATCTCCGTGGCCGCGTTGATACGCTCGAACACGAAGTCGCCACCCAGCATGACGAGATCAAACAACAAATCGGCGATCTGAAATTCCAACTCGGCCAAGGCGGTGCCACAGCACCCGCCGCCACGCCGCCCGGCACAGCGCCAGCGCCCCAGCTATCCAACGGTGCGGGCGCGCCGCAAACCCTCGGCCAAATGCCGGTCAATCAGGCGGGTCGGGCCGCCACGCGCGCGCCGGTGACCGCCTCGATCGTCGCTGCCCGCCACGCGCTCGCCGCCCATGATTACGTCACCGCCGAAGCGGACGCCAAAGCCATCATCGCCAAGCAGGGCAGGGGGGCTGATCGCGGTGCTGCCGCGTATACGCTCGGCCAGGCCTTGACCGGCCAGCATCATTATCAGGAAGCTGCCCTCGCTTACGATGATGCCTATAACGGGGCGCGCTCAGGCCCGTATGCGCCGCAATCGCTGCTCGGCCTCGCCGGGTCGCTCACTGCGATCCATCAATATAGCGCGGCGTGCGATACGCTGGATTCGCTCACCAGCCAGTTTTCATCGCCGTCCCCCAGCCTCGCCGGTCAGGTTCGCAGCCTGCGCCAGCGCGCCCATTGCCACTGAACACCCTTTTTGACGGCCCGGCGTCGGGCGATCTCACGGCCCATTTTGCGGCGCACATGGCGCGGTTCGGCCCTTTTGGTCCAGCACCGCGCCTCGCCGTTGCCGTTTCTGGTGGTGCCGATTCCACCGCCCTCGCGCTGCTGACCCAGCATTGGGCTGAGCAGTTTCATGCCGTCCTGCGGGCTTTCATCGTCGATCATCGTCTGCGCCCCAATGCGTCGGCTGAGGCGGAACAGACCCGCCAACGCCTGATAGGCTTGGGCATCGACGCTGATATTCTTGTGCTCCGCGATTTGCCCCCCGGCCCTGCCTTGCAAGAGCGCGCGCGCACCGCTCGCTACCACGCCCTGACCCAAGCCGCCCGCCTTTTTGGCGCGCCGTTTCTGCTGGTCGGCCATCATGCTGATGATCAAACCGAACTCATCGCCATGCGCGCCGTGCGTGGCCCGCGTGGCTTGCACGGCATCGCGCCCTGGTCCGCCCGCGCCGATCTGGTTATTCTCCGCCCGCTCTTGGCGGTGCCGCGCGCCACGCTCCGGCAATTTCTCACGGCCCAAAATATCCCCTGGATCGAAGACCCGAGCAACGCGAACCCCGCCTTTGAGCGCGCGCGCCTGCGCCAATCTGGCCTCGCCACAACCCCCACGAATCCTGCAATGATAACGCAATATCGCGATGAAGCGGCGGCAACCGCCCAAGCGCTCGCGGCCAATGTGCGGTTGAGCGCCGAAGGCTTTGCGATGATCATGGCCGACCATCTCGCCCCCGAAGCGCTGGGTGCGCTGATCCGCGTGATTGGTGGCGCGCAATACAAGCCGCCACGGGCCGCTATTGCTCGCCTGGCCGCCAAGCTCACGGCGGCAACACTTGCGGGTGTGCAAATCGGGGAGTCGCGCCGTCTCGGCGGCTTTTTGCTCGCCCGCGAGCCCATCGCCTGCGCACCGCCGGTGGCGGCTGTTGCCGGTGCGCTGTGGGATCATCGGTTTGTGCTCGTCACACCGCCTGCCGGGGCGACCGGTTTTGGTGCCTTGGGCGCAGGGGCGCGGAATTTTCGCCGCCACGCGGCGCTGCCATCGCGCGTTTTGCGCACGCTCCCCGCCTTGTTCGCGGGCCAAGAGCTGCTTGCGGTGCCGCATTTGGGCGTGGGCCCAGCCTGCCGCGTCGAATTCGCGCCACCCTACCCCGCGACAACCGACCCCGGCTATGCAACCACGGGATAGGAATTTCCGCAGAGCATCCCATTTAAATAAATGGGTAGCGAGGCGCCGATTGACGTGCCATTATCCCTCCGTCTTGCCTTGTCGCCCCGGCATCGGGCCGGAGCGAGCTGAGTATCCCGCGTGTTGCTCGAGTTTGAACTGGATCAGGTCGAATGAGTAATTTTTGGCGTAACCTTCTGCTCTGGGTCGTGGTGATCCTGAGCGTCGTGTTGCTTTTCAATATGTTCCAACCGCAAGTCGGCAAAAAAGATGTCGGCTCGAAAATCGCCTATTCCACTTTTCTCTCCGAAGTGAACAGCGGCAAGGTCGCTAAAGTGGTGATTCGCGGCCATAATATCGCGGGCACTATGAAGACCGAGGGCGTTGCCCCGGCCAGCAAATTCACCACCTACGCGCCGAGCGACCCGAATTTGGTTCCCTCGCTGATCGCCAAAGGGGTGAGCGTCACCGCCCGGCCCCTGACCGATCCGCAGAACCCGCTGATCAAATATCTGATTTCCTGGTCACCGCTGCTGATCATGGCGGGTATTTGGTTCTATTTCATGCGCCAGATGCAAGGCGGCGGCGGTCGTGCCATGGGCTTTGGCAAGTCCCGCGCGCGGCTGCTCACCGAAAAGCAGGGCCGCGTGACGTTTGATGACGTGGCGGGCATCGATGAAGCCAAAAACGAGTTGCAAGAGATTGTTGAGTTTCTGCGTGACCCGCAGAAATTTCAGCGTCTTGGCGGTAAAATTCCGAAGGGCGTGCTGCTCGTCGGCCCACCCGGCACGGGTAAAACGCTCCTGGCCCGCGCCATTGCTGGCGAAGCCAATGTGCCGTTCTTTACCATTTCCGGTTCGGATTTTGTGGAGATGTTCGTGGGCGTCGGGGCCTCGCGGGTCCGCGATATGTTCGAGCAGGGCAAAAAGAACGCGCCTTGCATCATTTTCATCGATGAGATCGACGCTGTGGGCAGGCATCGCGGCGCTGGTCTGGGCGGTGGCAATGATGAACGCGAACAAACCCTCAACCAAATGCTGGTCGAGATGGACGGGTTTGAGAGCAATGAAGGCGTCATTCTGATCGCGGCCACCAACCGGCCCGACGTGCTCGATCCTGCTCTGCTGCGTCCGGGCCGGTTTGACCGCCAAGTGGTGGTGCCGAACCCTGACGTGAATGGCCGTGAGCGGATCATCAAAGTGCATATGCGCAAAGTGCCCCTGGCTTCGGATGTCGACCCGAAAGTGATCGCGCGCGGCACGCCCGGCTTCTCCGGTGCAGACCTCGCCAATCTGGTCAATGAAGCGGCCTTGCTTGCGGCGCGCATGGGTAAGCGCGTGGTTGCGATGGCCGAGTTCGAAAACGCCAAAGATAAGGTGATGATGGGCGCCGAACGCCGCTCGCTGGTGATGAGCGACGATGAAAAGCGCATGACCGCGTTCCACGAAGGCGGCCACGCCATTTGCTCGATTTCGCAACCGCAATGTGATCCGGTGCATAAAGCCACCATCATCCCGCGCGGTCGTGCATTAGGTTTGGTGATGAGCCTGCCGGAAGGTGATCGTTATTCGATGAGCAAAGCCAAATTGCTCGCCGAATTGGTAAAGGCCATGGGTGGCCGTGCGGCGGAGGAAATCATTTTCGGCCCTGATAACGTCTCCAATGGCGCGTCAGGTGACATTAAGCAGGCGACCGACATCACGCGCCGGATGGTTACCGAATGGGGCATGAGTGACACGCTGGGCATGGTTGCGTATGGCGATAACGGCCAGGATTTGTTCCTTGGCCAGTCGATCCAGCAGCATAAAAGCGTCTCGGAAGCGACGGCCCAAGAGATTGATGCCGAAGTGAAGCGCATCATCGGGCACGCTTATAGCGAGGCCAAGCGCATCCTGACCGAACGGCTTGATGATTTGCACGCTTTGGCCAATGGCTTGCTGGAATACGAAACCTTATCTGGTGAAGAGATCCGCGCCGTCATTCGCGGCGAGAAGCTGGTCCGCAAAGTGGTGGATGAGCCCGCGCCGGATCAACGCCGTGGTTCGGTGCCGCTATCGCAAAAGCCGGACATGCCTAAATCGGGCGGCCTCGGCCCGCTTCCCGCGCCCGGCTAAATAACGCAAGCTTGATCCCGCCGGCGGGTCAACCCGTCGGCGGTGATGAGCGGCGGCGGTGATCGAGCCGGGCGAGTCGGGCGGCGATTGTCTCATCATCGAGCAATGTCCCCGCCTCGCCGGGCAATACCCGCCGCCAATTGGGATGCTCATCGATCGTGCCGGGCAGATTAGGCTGTTGATCGAGCGCCAAGGCATCTTCCATCGGCAGGAGCGCCAATTCCGCTTGGGTGCTGCCCAAATGCGCGGCCAGCGCATCGGCAATCGCGGTATTGGCTTCGGGCGGGGGCATCGGCCCGCTGGCTGATCCGGAATCCTGCACCACCCACCATAA
>JAKBBY010000189.1 GCA_021808315.1 Pseudomonadota bacterium
AGCCTCGGTGACGCTGGAGTTGGGTGGCAAATCGCCGGTGATTGTCGATGAGACGGCCAATTTGACCAAGGCGGCGCGCAGCATCGTTTGGGGCAAGTTCGCCAATAATGGCCAGACCTGCATCGCGCCGGATTATGCCTATGTGCATGAGGCGGTGCTGCCGCAATTCATCGAGGCGGCGCGCTCCGCCATCACTGCGATGTATGGCGATGCGGCGAATAGCGTGGATTATTGCCGCATCGTCAATGATCGGCATTTCCAGCGGGTGAACGCCCTGATCGCCGACGCCAAGAGCCGTGGCGCGACCGTGGTGACGGGGGGAGCGGGCGATGCGGCGCAGCGTTATATCGCGCCGACCTTGATGACCGGTGTGCCCGATGAGGCGGCGTTGATGCAGGAGGAGATTTTCGGCCCGGTGCTGCCGATCCGGCCGTATCGCGATATCAATCAACCGATCCGCGAGATTAATGCCAAACCCAAGCCGTTGGCGCTTTATATGTTCACCAAAAATCAGGCGCAGGCGGATGCGGTAATTGAGCAAACCTCGGCGGGCGGTTCCTGCATCAATGGGACGATGACGCATTTTCTCCATGCGAAGCTGCCTTTTGGCGGCGTCAATAATTCGGGGATTGGCAATGCGCACGGCTATTACGGGTTTCGCGCTTTTTCCCATGAGCGGGCGGTGCTGAGCGATCAGTTTTCGGCATCGCCGATGCTGTTTCCGCCCTATAATGGGCGGGTGCGGAAAATGATCAAATTGACGATGAAGTTTTTTACCTGAGGGGCACGGGTCGGGCGGATGATCGTCCGGCGCGAATGCTTATCCGATCATGAACCACAGGCGGAATAACAGATTTTCCATCAAGGTTTGCCGATTTAAACCCGGACAGGTTAGCGCGCCTAATTTGCGGCGCAGATCGCCATGCAGGCCCGATTCGATTCGCCGAACATCGCGCTGGGCGTCGTCGGACAGGAGGTCGCCGAATTTGCTGAGTTGGGTGACGTGGCGGCGCATCATCGCCATGAAGCTGCCGGGGCCGCGCCGAATCGCGCTGATGGCGCGCGCCGCCGTTGAGGGCGGGGAGCCGATCAGATTGCTCTTGTGCTGACGATAGAGCACCACCGGTTCTGGATCGATCTCGACTTTGCCGCCGCAGGCGGTGACCACGATGTAGCTCCACCAATCATGCACGGTGCCATCCGGGCCGGGCAGGCGGGCGACCAAATCGGCGGCGGCGCGGTTCATCACCATTGTATTGCCATGCACGATATTTTGCGTGAGGCTCGCTGGGAAACCGGGCCGTGCGCCGGGCAGGATTGACAGGCGGCGGCCCGCTAATTGCTCATCGACCAGATATTGCCGGGCACAATATAAATAAGCGCTATTGCCCGCATAGCGCAGACAGGAGGCGGCGCGGGCTAGTTTTTCGGGTAGCCAAACATCATCCTGATCGGCGAAGGCAACGGCGTCGGCGTGGGCGGCTTCGGGGAGGAGGGCGAGAAAACTTTGTGCGGCGCCCAGATGCGGCCCAGAGCAGGCGGCCTCGCGGCAGCGATCAGCGCCGAGACGGTCGGCGAAATTGCGCATGATGGCAATCGTATCATCGTGCGACCCATCATCGCGCCAGATTAATTGCCAGCCGGCAAAGCTTTGCTGCTCGAAGCTGGCGAGCTGCTCGGGCAGGTAGCGTGCGCCGTTATAGGTTGAGAGCAAGATGGCGATGCGCGGCTCGGGCGCGGTCAAGCTGGATCCCTCGGGGCTCATGGCGCGCTGGCGGGCTGGGTCAGCATGTCGGCAATCACCCGGCGGGTCGCGTCACGCCAATCGGGGAGCGTGATGCCAAAAACCGCCGCAAGCTTTTGACCATCGAGGCGGGAATCGGCGGGGCGGCGCACCGGGGTGGGCCAGTCTTGCGTGGTGATCGGCACGATTGTGGGTGCGGTCTCGCCATGGCGTGCGGCTTGGGCAAAGATTTCTGTGGCAAAGCCGTGCCAGGTGGTGGCGCCTTGATTGGTGGCGTGAAAAATGCCGCCATAGTGGGGCTGCCAGCCAGTGCGCTGGATCAGTGCGACGATGCGCAAAATGGCCGCAGCGAGGTCGGGGGCTGCGGTGGGGGTGCCGCGCTGATCGGCCACCACCCGCAATTCGGGCCGTTTGCGCCCGGCCTCGATCATGGTGCGGGCGAAATTGGCGCGGCCGGCGGAGAATACCCAGGCGGTGCGCAGCACCATCGAAGCGGCGCCGGTGCTCAGCACTGCACGTTCGCCGGCCTCTTTGCTGGCACCGTAAACGCCGAGCGGGGCGACCTGATCGCTCTCGATGTAGGGCGCGCCCTTGCTGCCATCGAACACGTAATCGGTTGAAATATGGATCAGCGGGATATGCTGCTCGGCGGCATAGGCGGCGAGAGTGGCAGGGCCATCACGATTGGCGCGCCACGCGGCGTCTTGGTTGGTTTCTGCGGCGTCAACGGCGGTCCAGGCGGCGGCGTTGATGATCAAGGACGGGCTGGTTTCGGCGCAAATTTGGGCGATGGAGGCCGGATTGTCGAAATCAAAGGCCGGGCGTTGCACGGCGCGATGGGCCAACCCGGCGGCTTGCGCGCCTTTGACCAAGGCCGCACCGAGCTGGCCAGAGGCGCCGGTGATCAGGATTGGCCCAGCGCTTGTTCGTTCGGGGTTCATCGGCGCTAAGCTCATCAGTGTGAAAACCAATCGGGGCAGTCAGCCAGCGTTGGCATAACCAGATCCTTATCCGACAAAACCGCTTGACCGGCGGCGACGGGCCAGGGCAGCGAAAGATCGGGGTCATTCCAGATCACGCCGCGTTCGGAGGCTTTGTCGTAGAAGCTGGTTACTTTGTAAATCACTTCGGTGTCGGGCGCCAAGGTGCAAAATCCGTGCAAGAAGCCGCCGGGTATCCATAATTGCGCGCCGTTATCGGCGGAGAGTTCAGCGGCGGCGAATTGTCCATAGGTGGGTGAGCCGCGCCGGATATCGACCGCGACATCCCAGATCGCGCCGCGCACGCAGCGCACCAGCTTGCCTTGCACGAAGGGCGCGATTT
Source organism: Pseudomonadota bacterium (assembly GCA_021808315.1). Classification (GTDB taxonomy): domain Bacteria; phylum Pseudomonadota; class Alphaproteobacteria; order Acetobacterales; family Acetobacteraceae; genus Acidiphilium. Next base: position 3,068 of record JAKBBY010000189.1, read on the forward strand.
GACAGTGCAGACCGCGAATGGTGCCGACGGCGCGGGAATAAGAGTGATTATCCTGGACGAATTGATGATCGAACCCCTGGGCTGCGAGTTTGGCTTGGTTCCAGCTTTCGCTGAACCAGCCTCGGTTATCGGCGAAGCGGGCGGGGGTGATCAGGAGCACCTCGGCGATAGCGAGCGGATCGATTTTCATTGGTGGCCATCCGCGATTTCGGCCATGATCCGGCCCAGTTCGGTTTTGCCCAATTGCCCGGCGCGTCGGCGCAGCGCCACCGCATCGATAAAGCCCATGCGGAACGCGACCTCTTCGGGGCAGCCGACCAGATGGCCTTGCCGCGATTGGATGGTTTGCACGAATGTTGCGGCTTGCAGCAGGGAATCCGGGGTGCCCGCATCGAGCCATGCGGTGCCGCGCCCGAGCCGTTCGACCTGCAAGGAGCCTTCTTCGAGATAGCGATGATTGAGATCGGTGATTTCCAATTCGCCGCGCCCGGAGGGTTGGATGGCGCGGGCGAGGGACGTGACCCGTTCATCGTAGAAATAAAGCCCGGTGACCGCCCAGTTCGAGGCGGGAACCGTTGGTTTTTCGACGATATCAATGGCGCGGCCATCGGCATCGAACGACACCACGCCATAGCGCTCGGGGTCGCGCACTTGATAGGCAAACACGGTCGCACCTTTAGGACGGGCGGCGGCGGCGCGCAGCATGGTTGAGAGATGATCGCCATGGATCAGGTTGTCGCCCAGCGCCAAGGCACAAGGCTGCCCGCCGAGCCAGTCCGCGCCGATCAGAAAGGCTTGGGCGATGCCCTCGGGCTTGGCTTGCTCGGCATAGCTGATGGTGATGCCAAATTGGCTGCCATCGCCGAGCAAACGGCGAAATTGCGGGAGGTCCGCCGGGGTGGAAATCAGTAAAATATCCCTGATCCCTGCCAGCAGCAGCGTGGAGAGCGGGTAATACACCATCGGCTTGTCATAGACCGGCAAGAGCTGCTTGGAGGCGGCTTCGGTGATCGGATGCAGCCTGGTGCCCGAGCCGCCCGCGAGAACGATACCTTTTTGGATCAATTTTCGATACCTCCCTGAACCGCCATTGCGGCGAGCGATGCGCTGATCATGCTGCTGTGCCGAGGCGGTCACCCGCATATCGTTTGGCGCGAATGGCCTGCCACCAGGCTTCGTGATCGAGATACCAATCGATGGTTGCGGCGAGGCCCGCTTCGAAATCATGATCGGCGTGCCAGCCCAGAGCGGCTTGCGCGTGGGAGGGATCGATCTCGTAGCGAAAATCATGGCCGGGGCGATCCGTGACGAAGCGGATCAAGCGCTCGCGCGGGCCGGCAGGATCGGGGCGCTTGGCATCGAGCAGGCGGCAAATACTGCGCACCACATCGATATTGCGGCGGGGCTGGCGGGCGCCGATTGCGTAGGTTTCACCGGGCACGCCGGCCGTGGCGACGCGCACTAAAGCTGTCGCGTGATCCTCGACATAGA
>JAKBBY010000023.1 GCA_021808315.1 Pseudomonadota bacterium
CCGGATCGCGGCGGCGCGCGCCTGCATCACCTCAACCGCCATCGCGTAATCGGTCAGGCCGGGCGACACCACCCATTCGATGTCATCGATGGAGGCCTCCCTGATTAATCCCCCCCTGATTGATGCGAGCTGATCCATCGGCTATAGGGCCTTTGACACGATGCGGTCGTGGCGAAATGGTAGACGCGCAAGCTTGAGGTGCTTGTGGGGGAAACCCTGTGGAAGTTCGAGTCTTCTCGACCGCATTTTTGCTCCTGGCGAGCCTGGCCGTTTGGCCGATAATCCGTCATTTTTGATCGAACCGTAATTTTTGATCGAACCCTGGCGAATTAGCGCATCAGCAACGCATGCGCGCGATGGCGCGGCGCACCATAATTGCGCATAATTGCCTGATCGCGATAGCCTATCGGCTGGTCCGGCTGATGGTGCCTGGTTCAAGGGAGTAAAAAACATGGATGACGCGCTCCGTAAGGCGGCTTTAGAGTATCATCGGTACCCTCGGCCCGGCAAACTCACCATCACCCCGACTAAGCGCATGGAAACCTCGCGCGATCTCTCGCTGGCCTATTCCCCCGGCGTCGCCGCCGCATGCCTCGCGATCAAGGACGATCCCGATACATCTTATGATTACACGATTCGCGGCAATCTGGTCGCGGTCATCACCAACGGCACCGCCGTGCTTGGCCTGGGCAATATCGGCGCGCTCGCCTCTAAACCGGTCATGGAAGGCAAGGCGGTCTTATTCAAAAAATTCGCCGGTATCGACACGTTCGATATCGAAGTGGATGAGCCTGATCCCGATAAATTCATCGATATCGTCACCGCTCTGGAACCAAGCTTCGGCGGGATCAATCTGGAAGACATCAAAGCGCCGGAATGTTTTCGCATCGAGCAGACCCTGCGCGATCGGATGACGATCCCGGTCTTTCACGACGATCAGCACGGCACCGCCATCATCGTTGGCGCCGCCGTGCTTAACGCGCTGAAAGTGCAGGGAAAATCGATTGGCGAGGTCAATATCGTCACCTCCGGTGCCGGTGCTGCAGCGTTGTCATGCGTGCGAACGCTGATCGCCCTGGGTGCTGCGCCGGAGCGGATCACGATGACCGATATTGAAGGGGTGATCTATCAAGGCCGCCCCAAGCTCGACCCAACACTGGCGAGCGTCGCCCGCGCGACCGAAGCGCGCCAGCTCGTCGATGTGCTGGATGGCGCTGATATTTTCCTCGGCCTGTCCGCCCCTGGCGTTCTGAAGCCGGAATGGCTCGGCAAATTCGCGCCGAATCCCTTGATTCTCGCTCTGGCCAATCCGGAGCCGGAAATTCTGCCCAATCTGGTGGCCACCCATCGCCCCGATGCGATCATGTGTACCGGGCGCAGCGATTTTCCCAACCAGGTCAATAATGTCCTCTGCTTCCCGTTCATTTTTCGCGGCGCCCTTGATGTCGGCGCAACCGCGATCACCGAGGGGATGAAACTCGCCGCCGTCCACGCGATTGCCAATCTCGCGCAAATCGAAGCGTCGGACACGGTCTCCGCTGCCTATGGTGGCCACGCGCCGATGTTCGGGCGCGATTATATCATCCCCAAACCCTTCGATTCGCGGCTGATCCTGCATATCGCCCCGGCAGTCGCGCGGGCCGCGATGGCCGAAGGCGTGGCCCGTCGGCCAATCACCGATTTCGACGCCTATATGACCGATCTGGAGCGTTTCGTATTTCGCTCCGGCCAGTTGCTCCGCCCCGTGATTGAAGTGGCGCGCGCCGCCAAAACCCGCATCGTCTATAGTGAGGGGGAGGATGAGCGCACCTTGCGGGCGGTGCAAAGCGTGATTGATGACCGATTGGGCGTGCCGCATCTGGTCGGGCGCACGGAGCGCATTTTGCAACGGGTTGCCGCGCTCGGCTTGCGGATGAAGCCGGAGCAGGATTTCCGGATCATCGATTTCGAACGCGAATCCGGCCTGTTCCGTCGTCTGCTCGATGATTATCAGCGCCTCGTCGGGCGGCGCGGCGTGCCACCCGATGCGGCGGCACGGCAATTAATGCGCAGGCCAACCGTCGCCGCCGGCATGTTGCTCGCCTCTGGTGAGGTCGATGCCGCGATTTGCGGTGGCTTGGGCGATTGGCAGCGGCAATTCCGCTATGCGATGCCGATCATCCAGCGCCGACCTGGCATTAAGCGGGTCTCCGCCCTAACCGCGCTGATTTTGCAGAGCGGCAATCTGTTTTTCTGCGACACCCACGTCAACCCAGATCCCAGCGCCGACGAAATTGCCGAAATGACCCATCTGGCCGCATCGATGGTCAGCAAATTCGGCATTGCCCCCAAAGTCGCCTTGCTCTCGCATTCGAATTTTGGTGCCTCAAACCTGCCCTCGGCGCGCAAAATGCGCAGCGCCCTCGCCATGATTCGCGCGCAGGACCCGGATTTGGAGGTCGATGGCGAAATGCACGCCGATGCCGCCTTGTTCGAGCCGATCCGCGATCGTTCGGTGTGCGATAGCAGCCTTACCGGCTCGGCCAATTTGTTGATCATGCCCAATATCGATTCGGCCAATATTTCCTTCAACCTACTGAAAGCCGCCGGTGAAGCGGTTACCGTGGGGCCGCTCTTGTTAGGCTTGGCCAAGCCCCTGCATATCGCGGTGCCGAGTGTTACCGCGCGCGGCTTGGTCAATATGAGTGCGGTGGCCGCCATGGAAGCGGCCTCGCGTTAGAGCGACATCCGATCAGATCGAATGATCTGATCGGATAAAGTCGCTTGCCAAAATAATGAGTTAGAGCGTGATTAATCATGACCAATCACGCTCTCATTATTGCTTGCCGATCAATTTCATTGGTTAAGCTCAAATCGGTCGGTTTGACCTCAACCAATATTGATCTCACAAATCCGCCCCTATCCGGCGCGGGCGCGCTCGGCCATTTCCCGCGTATTCGCCGAAAGCGTTGGCTCCGCCAGGATCATATCGAGTGCTGCGCCAATTTGTTCCTGGCGCCCGCGATCATAGCGGCGCCAATCGGCAAACACCTCAATGCCGCGCGCGGCGATGCTGCGATTGATCGGATCAAGTGCGAGGGTCATGCGGGCAAAAAATTGATAGCCCGCGCCATCGGCTGCATGGAAATGCAGCATATTGCCCGAGCCAAACGCACCCACCAGCGCACGAAACCGGTTAGGGTTTTTCATGTCGAAATCGGCATGATGCGTGAGGTCAACCACCCGCTCCAACGTATCGGGTGCGGTGCTGCGCGCCTGGAGCGAGAACCATTTATTCAACACCAGCGGATCATGCCGCCATTGATGATAGAATGCGGCCAGCGCCTGATCGCGCGCTGGACCAGGGTAATTTGCGAGCAACCATAATGCCGCAAGCGTCGCGGTCATGGTTTTGCTCTCGGCTAATTGCGCCTCGGCAAGTGCTAACCCCTGCGCCTTGTCGGCGGCGACCAGCAGTGAAAGACAGGCATTGCGCAACGCGCGCCGCCCAACGCTCACCGGATCAGTGTTGAAATCACCCTCATCCGCCATCGCGTGATAGGTGGTCAGCAGCTTGGGCTGCAAATGCTGCCCGATCACCCGGCGTGCCGCCTCGCGCGCGGTATGGATTGCCACCGGATCGATGACCGCCATCCGGTCAGCCAACGTCACCATGGATGGCAATTCCAGCAATTTTGCCGAAAGTCCAGGCGATGTGGCGGCATGATCGAGCGAGGCTGCCATGGCGGCCAGCAAACCGGCATCCTCAATATGCTGCGGCGTTCCCGCCGCAATCGCATCCAGCAAAATATCGGTCGCATAGCGATGACCAGCATCCCACCGGTTGAACCCATCCGTGTCATGGGCAGCGAGATGCCGGAGCTGATCCCTTGTATATCCGCTGAGTTTGATCGGCGCAGAAAAATTCCGAAATAGCGAAGGCACAGGCTCAGCGCGAACATTTTCAAAGACAAATTTTTGTTCCGGCGCATTGAGCACCAATAACGCGGTGCCGTTTTGCGGCGCAATCTCACCCGCGCGCTGGATCGTCATCGCCTCGCCATCCGGCCCGATCAAGCCAAACGCCACCGGGATCACGAACGGTGCCTTGTCGGCTTGCCCAGGGGTCGCGTGGGTCGTTTGCTGCAAGGTCAGTTCATAACGCTGCGTTGCTGGATCATAAAATTGTGAAAACCGAACCTCCGGTGTGCCTGCTTGGTCATACCAGCGCATAAACGGGGTGAAATCGTAGCCGGAGGCTTCCTGCATGGCGCTAACGAAATCCTCAATCGTCGCCGCCTTGTTATCGTTCTTGGCAATATAGAGATCAAACCCACGGCGAAAGGCCGGCCAGCCGATCAGGGTCTGGATCATTCGCACAACTTCCGCACCTTTGTTGTAAATAGTTGCGGTATAGAAATTATCAATCTTGCGATACGCACCCGGGCGCACCGGATGCGCGAGCGGACCACCATCTTCTCGAAATTGCCGAGCGCGCAAATCTTCAACATCGGCAATCCGCGACAGGCTCGCATCATTAGTATCACGGCCATATTCCTGATCGCGGAACACGGTCAGCCCCTCTTTCAGCGAAAGTTGAAACCAATCGCGGCAGGTGACCCGATCGCCGGTCCAATTATGAAAATATTCATGACCGATCACCCGATCAATCCGCTCATAATCAAGATCAGTCGCCGTCTCCGGTCGGGCCAGCACCAGGCTGGTATTGAAAATATTGAGGCCCTTATTTTCCATCGCCCCCATATTGAAATCACTCACGGCGGCGATATTGAAAATATCAAGGTCATATTCAAGGCCAAACCTTATCTCGTCCCAGCGCATCGATTTCTTGACGCAGGCCATCGCATGGTCAATTTTGTCTTCATCACCAGGGCGGACATAAATCCCGAGTGTCACCACGCGGCCAGACGCTGTGATGAACTGATCATGCACGCTGACCAGATTACCCGCCACCAGCGCGAATAAATAGCTCGGCTTGGGATGCGGATCGACCCATTTAACCCAAGCGCGCCCGTCCGCGGTGGTGCCGCGATCGACCGGATTGCCGTTGGAGAGCATCACTTGGCAGCGCGCCGGATCACCGATCAGCGTGGCGCTAAACCGCGCCATCACATCAGGCCGATCCGGGAAAAACGTAATCCGGCGGAAGCCCTCTGCCTCGCATTGGGTGAAAAAATCACCGCCCGACACATAAAGCCCGGCGAGCTCAGTATTGCGCGCCGGCGCAATCGTCACTTCCGTATCGAGGGTGAAGGCATCTGGTGGATCAAACACAGTTAAATGATGATCGGTGCAGCTATATTGATTGCCGCCGAGTGCTTCACCATCAATCCGCACCGCCTCCAGGCGGAGCTGTTCGCCATCAAGCACGAGAGGCGCACGATCATCGCCATGCGCAGGATTGCGGCGCAACGACAAGGTCGCCCGAACCCGCGTGGCATCGGGGTCCAGATCGAAAATCAGATCGACAGTATCGATGAGAAAAGCGGGTGGCCGATAATCGGCAAGGCGTTGCTCGGTGATCGCGGCGGGGGCGCTGACCAAATCATGTTGCATTGTTTATCTCCTGACGTTCCGTGTTTGTGGCGCACGGGTCGGTCGCACGCAATATCCAGTGGCGAGAATAAAATTATGCCAGATCAATGAATTATTATGGTCTTATCATGCGCTATGGCGCTCAGCACGATTATTTTATGAGCATCCACGCAATCAGACTTTGCAGCGCGGCCATCCGCTGCATATTAAGGCCATGGATCAATCCGCACCCGACTTGACCTTGCGTCTGCACCAGGACATCCACGAGATCGACGCTGCCGATTGGGGCCGGTTGGCGGCGGGAGCGAAAAACCCGTTCATCAGCCATGGGTTTCTTGCCGCCCTGGAAGAGAGCGGCTCGGTGGGCGGCGATAGCGGTTGGTATCCTTATCATGCCGCCCTGCGCGATGGGGCAGGGGCGTTGCTCGCGGCTGCACCCTGCTATGCCAAGGCGCATTCCTATGGCGAGTATGTGTTCGATCATGGTTGGGCGCAAGCGTTAGAGCGGGCGGGTGGGCGCTATTATCCAAAGCTGCAAATCGCCGCCCCGTTCAGCCCGGTTCCCGGCCCGCGGTTGCTGCGCGCACCAGGCGTGCCGCTCAGCGCCTTGGCCGATGCGCTGCGGCAGGCCGCCACGCGGATGCATTGTTCCTCCGCGCATATCACCTTCTGCACCGAGGCCGAGTGGCGGGCATTAGGCGAAGCGGGCTGGATGCAGCGCGTCGGCGTGCAATATCACTGGCATAATCGCGGCTATGCCGATTTCGACGATTTTCTGGCCGCCCTCGCGTCGCGCAAGCGCAAATCCGTCCGGCGCGAACGGCGCGAAGCCGCGGCGGGTCTGGAAATTCGCACCTTGCGCGGCCCTGAACTCACCCAGCGCGATTGGCAAGCCTTCTATCAATTTTATCTCTCCACCGTTGATCGTAAATGGGGCGGTGCCTATTTGACCGACAAATTCTTCCCGCTGCTCGGCGCGTATTTGGGCGAGCAGGTGGTGATGATGCTGGCCTATCGTGCTGGCAAGCCGATTGCCGGGGCGCTCAATTTGCTCGGCGGCGATGCGCTCTATGGCCGCAATTGGGGTGCTACTGAGGATGTGCCATTTTTGCATTTTGAATTATGCTATTACCAAGCCATCGAGTTCGCCATCGCCCATGGCCTGTCGCGGGTCGAAGCCGGTGCGCAGGGCCAGCATAAAATCCAGCGCGGCTACCTGCCCAGCCAAACCTATTCAGCGCACTGGATCGCCCATCGCGGCTTGGCCCGCGCGGTCGCTGCGTTCTTGGAGCAAGAACGCCCGGCCATCGCCGATGAAATGGCCATGCTCGGCGAACAATCGCCCTATCGCGCAGAAGCCGCAGCCGATTAGATCAATATTGGGTTCGGTTCAATCCGTAATCACGCTCTAACGAAAATCCCGGCTGCGCGGCAAAGGTCGCTCACTCCGGGGATGACGGGGCGAGGGATGGCGGGGTGAAGAGCGATGCGGCGTCGGGCCTTCATCCGCCCGCGCCATCGGCACATCAAGAGTGCTGATCAATGCTGAACAATCCTGCAAATCCTCAATAATCACATGAACCACCCCCTCGGCGCTGCGCTGCACCTGCCCGGTCGCGCGCAGCAGCGTCGCGGCAATGATAACCGCCCGAAACGCCGCAACATTGGCTGGCCACAGGATCAGATTGGCAATGCCGGTTTCATCCTCGATGGTGATGAACATGGTGCCCTTGGCACTGCCGGGGCGCTGCCGCACGGTCACCAGCCCGGCCAAGCTGATGCGTGCGCCATCCCGCGCGGTGGCGAGGGACGCACAAGGCCTGGTTCCCGCCAACGCCGGAGCGCCCCGCAGCAAAGCCAGCGGATGGGTGCGGAGCGAAAATCCGGTGGTCTGATAATCGCTCAATACCTGTTCGCCAGTCTGCATCACCGGCAGAGCCGGGCTTGCCGCCGAAGGCTCTAACGGGCCAAATAGTGGCAAACATGGCGCCATGTCGAGTTGGCCGATTTGCCAAAGGGCGCGGCGCCGATCAAGGCCAATCCCGCGCAACGCATCCGCCTCCGCGAGCAATAGCAGCGCACTGCGCGGCAAGGCGAGGGCGGCGAGGCTGGTCAGATCATGCGCGCGGCGCGCCTGCATGATCCGCACGGCCCAGGCCTCGCGAAAACCTGCAATCAGGCGCAGCCCTAATTGCAACGCCCCATTTACGATTGTGCAATCCCAGTCACTGCGCGTGACATCAATCGGGCAGATGCGAACCCCATGGCTGCGCGCATCGCTGATCAGTTGCGCCGGCGCATAAAACCCCATCGGCTGCGCATTGAGCAAAGCGGCGGTAAAAGCCGCCGGATGATGGCATTTCAACCAAGCCGACACATAAACCAAATGTGCAAAACTTGCTGCATGGCTCTCCGGAAAACCATAAGTGCCAAACCCTTCGATCTGGCGGAAACAGGCCTCGGCGAAATCAGCCGGATAGCCGCGCTGCACCATGCCGCCAACCAGTTTGGTGCGAAAATGCTGGATCGTGCCGATATTGCGAAACGTCGCCATCGCCCGGCGCAGCGCATTCGCCTCATCAGGGGTGAACTGCGCCGCCTCAATGGCAATGCGCATGGCCTGCTCTTGAAATAACGGCACACCCAGCGTGCGCCCTAACACGCGTCGCAATTCATCAGGCGGCCCATGCGCCGGATCGGGTGCGGGAAACGCGATTGGTTCATGGCCCTGGCGGCGGCGCAAATAAGGATGCACCATATCACCCTGGATCGGCCCTGGACGCACAATCGCGACTTCGATCACCAAATCATAAAAGCAGCGCGGCGCTAAGCGCGGCAGCATATTCATTTGCGCGCGGCTTTCCACCTGAAATACCCCGATCGAATCACCACGGGTCAGCATCGCATACACATGCTTGTCTTCGCGCGGAACTGAAGCCAAATCATCAATGCCGATCAGCGCAAAACATTTGCGAATGGCGGTGAGCATTCCAAGGGCAAGAATATCAACCTTCATCATCCCCAGCGCGTTGATATCGTCCTTGTCCCATTCAATGAAGCTGCGCCCGGCCATGGCCGCCGGACCAATCGGCACGGTTTCATCGAGCCGTCCGCTGGTCAGCACAAACCCACCCACATGCTGCGATAAATGCCGGGGCAAGCCAATCAAAAGGCGCGCCAAATCAACAACCCGTCTGATCACCGGCGCGCTCGGGTTTAACCCGGCTTCGCGCAATTGCGCATCGGACCACAGCGTATCGCCAGGATTCCAGCTTTGCGCGGCCAGCACCGCCGTCGCGTCTTGGGCCAGCCCCAGCACGCTGCCAACGGCGCGAATAGCGCTGCGTGGGCGAAAATGAATCACCGTGGCCGCCAGCGCCGCCCGGGTGCGCCCATAGCGCTGGTACAAATACTGAATAATCTCCTCGCGCCGCTCATGCTCGAAATCAACATCAATATCCGGCGGTTCGCGCCGTTCGGCAGAAATAAAGCGGGCAAATAACAAATCAATTTCCGCCGGATCAACCGCCGTAATCCCGAGCGCATAACACACCGCCGAATTTGCCGCCGAACCACGGCCCTGGCAGAGAATCCCAAGGCTGCGCGCATGGCACACAATATCATGCACAGTTAGAAAATACCGCGCATATTCAAGCGCCGCGATTAATGCCAGCTCACGTTCAATCGTTGCGCGCACCGCCTCAGGAATCGCTGTTGGATAGCGCCGCATAGCACCCTGCCAAGTAAGTGCAGCAAGATGCTCATCCGGCGTGGTGCCCGCAGGCACCGGCTCATGCGGATATTCATAGCGCAGCTCATCGAGCGAAAATGTCACGCGCCGCACAATCTCGTCCTGATGGCGCAGCGCATCAGGATGGGCAGCCAATAAGCGCGCCATTTCGGCGGGGGATTTCAAATAACGCTCGCCATGCGGCTCAAGCGTGGTGCCGGCCTGCTCAAGCGTGCACCCCATACGAATACAGCGCAGCACATCCTGGAGCATGCGCCGCTCCGGCGCGTGATAGAGCACATCATTCACCGCAATCAGTTTCAGCCGATATTGACCGCCAAGCCGCTCAAGCGCCGCGAGCCGAGGCGCATCATCAGGCGCAAACCGCCGTGCCGCGGCAAGATAAAGCTGGTCACAGCGCCAGTGCCGCGCCCGATCCAGAAAATCGCTGAAAGCATCATCCACCTTGGCAGGCGGCATGATGATCAGAATTTGCCCCGCCGCCTGATCGGCTAGATCAGCGATGCGCAAATCGCACGCCCCTTTGACAGCGCGCGTTTTACCGAGGCTGAGCAGGCGGCAAAGACGGCCCCAAGCGGCACGGTCGGTCGGATAGCAAATCACCTCCGGCGCATCGGCAAAACCCAAGCGCGCCCCAACCAACAAGCGCAACCCCGCCGCCTTCGCCGCCACATGCGCGCGCACCACCCCGGCGAGGCTGTTATGATCGGCAATCCCCAAGGCCGAATAGCCCAAGCTTGCCGCCTGCGCCACCAACTCTTCAGGCAGCGAGGCACCTTCCAGAAAGCTGAACGCGCTGATTGCGGCGAGTTCGGCGTAGCTCATGCAAAAACACCGTGAATAAACCAACCAGAAGGTCGTTCAGAAGCATAAATCCCAGCCCGGAAAACCCATAAACGCAGCCCTTCTTGTGTTTCGATATAATAATAATCCCGAATTCGCTCAGTTTCATGCTCCGCAGGATCAGGCGCAAACCGCCACCAATCCCGTGCGATGCGCTCAGGGCCATTCGCGTAAAACACTCGATAACGCTGATGCCGCCACAGGATCATCCGTGGCGGATCATCCGGCCATTCGGCAATCACCTGGATCGGGATCGGGCGTGCAAACAACACGGCCGGGCGTGGCTGTGCGGTTTGCGGAAATGAAGAGGGCGAAACCGAAATTCCGGCGCGCTGCGCGCTGCGTTCGGGAATATGGCTATCGCGCGGCACAAAGCGCTGCAGGTCTGCGCGGGCGAGCAGCAGGTCAAGCGTATGGGCTTCATCCATCGGCGCAGGGTCCAGCCAATTCGGCTGGGAATCGGGCATATCGGCGAGCACCGGCTCTAACAAAATAACCTCGACGCCAAATCCCGGATCAATTTGGTTCAGCCCATTCTGCAGCAATTTTCTGATATGCGCCTCATCACGCGTCGGGTGCGAAAAACCCAGCCGCATCGTTTCAAGCCGCCGATCAACCCGGTGAAATTGCGCGGTGAGGGCGGTCATGCCGACGCGCGCGACGGTCAGTTCGGCGCATAATTTCTGGCATAAGCGGCTCAGCGCACCGCCAAGCTGGGCAGCGGTGAGCAAAGGTTCGGCATGCTGCTCACGCACCGTTTGATCGCTCGGTGCCGGCAAAAAATGCACGATGTCCGGGGCGAGGCCCCGGACGCGATCATAGCGGGCGAGGGTTTCCGCACCGCAACCTGCTAATAATTCACCCCGCGAGAGCGGCGCCAAATCACCAATTCGGCGCAACCCCAACCGGCGCAACCGGCGCTGGGTGGCTTCATCAACCCCTAACGCAGCAATCGGCAGTGCCGCCAAATCACGCGCATCTGGTTCACCATAGCGGGCAAACGCCCAGGCCGCTGAAGCATTATCCGCAATGGCAATCCGCGCGCCGGGTAAGCGTGCCTGCAAGCGCGCTGTTAGCCTGGCTTCGCCGCCCCATAAATGCGCGCAGCCGGTAATATCAAGCCATAACCCATCGGGCGGATCAGCGGCGGTGAGTGGGGTAAAAGCCTGCGCCCATAAGGCCAGCCGCTCCAAGGCATCGCGGTCACCGTGCGGATCATGCGGTCTTGTCAGCAAATCCGGGCAGATCGCCTTGGCATCCGCGCATGATAAATCCACCCGCACCCCGCGCGCCCGGGCGGCGGCATTCACGGTATGAACGCGCCGCACGCCGCGTTCCGTGGCGATCACGGCAATCGGCGGATCCGCGCTGTCACCCGGCTTGGCGGCGCAAAACCGGGATTGGCGCATGATCGACCATTCCGGCAACCAGAGTGAAAGCAGGCGACGATCCATGGCAATCGGCTTCAAGCAGGAACGCGGTGGGCGGGGTATTGCGGGCATAAACCAGTTCAGCATGCCAGCGCGGCGTGTCTGGCTGGCGCGATAGGGCAGGGGTGATCCGCCAGCGGCTGGCGCAGGCAGTGGAATCGCTCAGAGCTGCACCGGCCAAAATCAACCCGACACCGCCCCCCTGCCGGGCCGCCAGCGCCAAACGCCGTGCGGCAAGCCGGTTCAGCCGCTCCTGGCCGATCGCATGCAGTCCGCCGCGCAAGGCGGTCTCCATCGAAGCGAGGCGTGCGGGCGCGTCTTTGGCATGCGCGAGAATGATCCGCGCCGGATCAAGCCCAAGGCGCATCAGCCCTGGCGGATATAAATCGCTCCGCTCCGCCACCCAAACAACCGGGCCCTTCGGCGCAATCACCCCGAGCAGCAAAGCGGCAAACCCAACCAGCCCCGCCGCATCGAACCCATGACTCAGCCCACAGCCCACCCCGCAGCCCAGCTCATGCACCGCCGCCAACCCCAAAATCGGCGGCGGAAAAGCAGCGCGCTGGGCGGGCGCAAGCGGGTGTTGGGAGGACATGTTCTTATTTTGTTCTAGTTTGTTCCCGCCGTCAAGCGCCGATCGCCACCCCGCAAGCTTGGATTTCCAGCCGATTGCTGTATCGTAGATGTTCGTTCTTTCTTTAACATATCAAGGAAATACCGCTTATGTTCAGCCACATCATGATCGGCAGCAACGATATCGCGCGCTCGAAAAAATTCTACGACGCTATTTTTGCCGCCATGGGTGCCGACCCTTGCATTCAAGATGATAAAGGCCGCCTGATCTACGTCCATAATGGTGGGCGCTTTCTGATCACCCCGCCGATCAATGGCGAGCCGGCCACCCATGCCAATGGTGGCACAATCGGCTTTGCCATGGACAGCCCCGAACAGGCCGATGCTTGGCACCATGCCGGCGTCACCCATGGCGGCACCGCCATCGAAAATCCGCCCGGCCTGCGCGAGACCAGCTTTGGCGGTCTTTATCTGGCCTATCTGCGCGATCCTGACGGCAACAAGCTCTGCGCGCTGCACCGCATGCCGAAATAACACCACCGCAACAACAATACCGAACGCACCACCCAGCGGCATTAATCACTCTGTGTTTGGTGCCGCTTTTTTGCGCCTACGCCACCGCCGCCCGCAATGCCCCCGCCGCCGCCAGCGGCGCCACCGGCAAAAATAACGACAGCAAGCCAAATAACATCGCAAATTCACCCACCGGATGCGCCGAAACCGCCCCCGCTGCGCCAAAAATCACCGCCGGGATCATCAAAGGCAGCGCAATCAACGGCAACAGCACCGTCCCGCCGCGCGCCCCCAGCGTAATCGCCGCCGCCATGCCGCCCACCAGCGAAAACAGCATCGTCCCCGGCACCAAGCTCGCCAAAAGCTGCGGCACCGAAGCCGCATCCATCCGCAGCATAATCGCCACCGGCCCGGCAATCAGCAGCAGCGGCAGCCCGGTGGTCAGCCAATGCCCCATCATCTTGCCCAGCGCCACCGCACTCGCTGGCAGCCCCGACACCATTAATTGATCGAGCGAACCATCCTCAAAATCTGCGCCGAACAGCCGGTTCAGCGGCAATAAAGCCGCGAGCAGCGCCACCACCCACACAACCCCCGGCGCAATCCGCGCCAAAATCGTGCCGCTCGGCCCCAGCGCAAACGGAAACAAGCTCGCCGCGATCACAAAAAACAGCAAAGCCGCCACACTATCCCCGGCCTGATGCAAAGCCAGCACCAATTCCCGCCGGATCAGCGCCCAAAACCGGCTCATCGCACACCTCGGCTCAAATCAAACGGCACCGATCCGGGCATATCCAGCGGCAAATGCGTCGCGGCGATAATCATCCCCCCAGCTTTGCGATGCTCGGCGAAAAACTGCTCCAAGCGCGCGACCGAGGCCGCATCCAGCCCGGTCGTCGGCTCATCGAGCAGCCAAAGCGGCGCGTCTGACAAGGCCAACCGCGCCAAGGCCAATCGCCGCCGCTGCCCTGAGGAAAGCAGCCGTGCCGGCAATTCCGCGAATCGCTGCAAATCCATCCGCGTCAACGCCGCCATGATCGCATCCGGGCCAACCCGCCCGGCCAGTCCCAAATTTTCTGCCACACTCAATCCCGGCTTGATCGCATCATGATGCCCAACAAAACAAAGCCGGGTCGCATGCAGCGGCGGGTCGTCCAGCGCATTCTCGCTCCGCCACAATAATTGCCCGGCCGCTGGTGCGGTCAGCCCCGCTAAGAGCCGGATCAAGGATGATTTTCCCGCCCCGTTCGGCCCCACCAACAACAGCGCCCCGCCCGCATCCAGGGTAAAGGACACATCACGAAACACCACGCGCTCGCCCCTGATCGCGGCCAAACCGCGTGCTTGTAGCAACGGAACGCCCGATATCGGCTGGTGCAGTGCAATATTACGCATGGCTAGGAGAGAAAATTGTGCATGGACGTCTCCGCGTTCGCGTGATTAAACCGCGCCGTCAAGTGCAGCCGTCGGGATGCTGCGTCGATCCACGCGAAAAAGGATTACCAGAATGAGCATGATCGGTCAGGATAGTTTGAAAACAGAACGGAATTTGCAGGTAGGATCGAGCACCTACCGTTATTTTTCGCTCCCCGACGCCGCTGCCAAGCTCGGCGATATCAGCCGTTTGCCACGCACCCTGAAAATTTTGCTGGAAAACGTGTTACGCTTTGAAGACGGCAAAAGCACCACCGTTGAGCACGCCAAAGCCATCGTCGATTGGGTCGGCGAAAAACATTCCGAAACCGACGTTCCATTCCGCCCCGCACGCATCCTGATGCAGGATTTCACCGGCGTCCCCGCCGTGGTCGATCTGGCGGCGATGCGCGATGGCATCGTCAAGCTCGGCGGCAATGCGGAACGGGTCAACCCGCTGGTGCCGGTCGATCTGGTGATCGATCACTCGGTGATGGTCGATGTCGCGGGTCGCGCCGACGCGCTTGAGCGCAATGTCGCCATCGAGTTTGAGCGCAATGGCGAGCGCTATGCCTTTTTGCGCTGGGGCCAGGAAGCGTTCGATAATTTTCGCGTGGTCCCGCCCGGCACCGGCATTTGCCATCAAGTCAATCTCGAATATCTCGCCCAAGCGGTCTGGACCGGCAAAGCCAAAGGCGAAACCTACGCTTATCCCGATACGCTGTTCGGCACCGATAGCCACACCACCATGGTCAATGGCCTGGGCGTGCTCGGCTGGGGCGTCGGCGGCATCGAGGCCGAGGCCGCGATGCTCGGCCAGCCCATCGCCATGCTGATCCCCGATGTGATCGGCTTCAAACTCACCGGCAGCCTGCGCGAAGGCATCACCGCGACTGATCTGGTGCTCACCGTCACCCAAATGCTGCGCAAGCGCGGCGTGGTCGGCAAATTCGTCGAGTTTTACGGCGCTGGCCTTGATCATTTGCCGCTCGCTGATCGCGCCACCATCGCCAACATGGCCCCGGAATACGGTGCCACGTGCGGGTTCTTCCCGCTGGATCAAATCGCGATCGATTATTTGCATCTCTCCGGGCGCGATGAACATCGCATCGCATTGACCGAAGCCTACGCCAAAGCCCAAGGCCTCTGGCGCGATGGGACCGACCCGGTCTTCTCTGACACGCTGGAACTCGATCTCTCGACGGTCGAGCCATCGCTCGCCGGCCCCAAACGCCCGCAAGACCGCGTGGCGCTGTCCGCCGCCGCCCCGGCCTTCGAGGTCGAACTGACCAAGAGCCTCGGCGTCGCCCCCGCCGACATCCATAAAAAAGCCCCGGTTGCCGATACGAATTACGAAATCACCCATGGCGATGTGGTGATCGCGGCCATCACCTCCTGCACCAACACCTCCAACCCCTCGGTGCTGATCGCCGCCGGCCTCGTCGCCCGCAAAGCCCGCGCCCTGGGCCTGACCCCAAAACCCTGGGTGAAAACCTCGCTCGCCCCCGGCTCGCAAGTGGTCACCGAATATCTCGACAAATCCGGCCTCAGTGCGGATCTCGACGCGCTCGGCTTTGAAACCGTCGGCTATGGCTGCACCACCTGCATCGGCAATTCCGGCCCGCTTGATGACGCGATCGTCGATGCCATCGAAAGCAACAAGTTGGTCGCGGTCTCGGTGCTGTCTGGCAACCGCAATTTCGAGGGCCGGGTGCATCCGAACGTGCGCGCCAATTATCTCGCCTCACCGCCGCTGGTGGTGGCCTATGCCTTGCTCGGCACCATGCGCGCTGACATCACCACCGTGGCCCTTGGCACCAGCCCGGATGGCAAAAAGGTCTATCTCAAGGATATCTGGCCGAGCACTGCCGAAATCGCTGAAATCGTCGGCAAAACCCTCACCCGCGCGATGTTCCGCGAACGCTATGCCGATGTGTTCAAAGGCCCCGCCCAATGGCAGGCCATCGCGGTCGAAGGCGAGCAAGAAACCTATCGCTGGTCGGACAGCTCCACCTACGTCAAAAACCCGCCTTATTTCGAGGGCATGACCATGGAGCCAGCCCCGGTCACCGACATTAAGGGTGCGCGCATCCTCGCCCTGCTCGGTGACTCGATTACCACTGACCATATCTCCCCTGCGGGCAGCTTCAAGAAAACCACCCCCGCTGGCGAATATCTCGGCGAGCGGCAAATCCTGCCCAAGGATTTCAACTCCTACGGCTCACGGCGCGGCAATCATGAAATCATGATGCGCGGCACCTTCGCCAATATCCGCATCAAAAACGAAATGCTGGAGAATGTCGAAGGCGGCTACACCAAGCATTTCCCCTCCGGTGATCAACTCTCGATCTATGACGCGGCGATGCGCTATCAGCGTGAGGGCGTGCCGTTGGTCGCCTTCGCCGGTCGCGAATACGGCACCGGCTCCTCGCGCGATTGGGCGGCCAAAGGCACCATGCTGCTCGGCATTAAAGCCGTGATCGCCGAAAGCTTCGAGCGCATCCATCGCTCGAACCTAGTCGGTATGGGCGTGCTGCCCTTGCTGTTCAAAGACGGCATGAGCCGCAAAACCCTCTCGCTCCGGGGCGATGAGACCATCGATATTCTCGGTCTCGACAACATCACGCCGCGCATGGACCTTGAGATGCTGATCCATCGCGCCAATGGCAGCACCGACAAGGTGGCGCTGCTCTGCCGGATCGATACCCAGGACGAGGTCGCCTATTACGAAAATGGCGGGATTTTGCAGTATGTGCTCCGCCATATGGCCAAAGCCGCCTGATTAATCATCGGAATTGCGCCACCGGGCCTTGCCTCAAGCAAGGTCCGGTCGCACATTTCTTCCTAAAGCGTGATTGGTGATCATCCATCACGCTTTAGCCTTTGTTTGCCGATCAATTTCATTGGTTTAGCGCAAATCTGTCGATTTGAGTTAAACCAATATTGGTCTCAGGGAGATGCGCCATGACTGAATTCGTCACGATTTGCGAAGTCGGCCCGCGTGATGGGCTGCAAATGGCCAAAACCATCATGGCCACCCCTACCAAAATCGCCTGGATCCACGCCCTAGCCGCATCGGGTCTGCGCGAAATCGAGGTCGGCAGCTTCGTGCCCGCCAAACTCCTCCCGCAAATGGCCGATACCGATGCTGTGGTCCGCGCCACACTCACCATCCCCAATCTCACCATCGTTGCCCTCGCACCCAATCTACGCGGCGCCCAAGCCGCTGTTGCCGCGGGCGCACACCGCATCAGCGTCCCCGTTTCGATCAGCGAGGGGCATTCGCGCGCCAATCTCAACCGCTCGCCCGATGAACAAGTGGCAGAAATCGCCCGCATCGTCGCTTGGCTGCAGAGCGAAAGTCATCCGGCAGAACTCGAAGTCGCCTGCTCCACCGCCTTTGGCTGCTCGTTCGATGGCGTCATCCCGCACCCCCAGGTGCTGCGCATTGTCACCGCCCTCGCGCAAGCGGGCGTCACCTCGCTCGGCTTGGCTGATACGGTCGGCTACGCCAATCCCGATGCGATCAAATCGCTGGTCCGCGCCGTGCGCGCCGAAATCGGCCCGGTGCTGCATGGGCTGCATCTGCACGACACGATGGGCCTTGGCCTCGCCAATGCGCTGGCCGGGCTGGAGGCGGGCATTCGCGATTTCGATGCGGCCTTGGCCGGCCTCGGCGGCTGCCCGTTCGCCCCCGGCGCGTCCGGCAATATCGTCACCGAGGATTTGGTGTTCATGATCGAATCCATGGGGCTGCGCACCGGCATTGATCTCCCCGCCTTGATCGAGGCGCGTAAAATCCTGCATCAAGGCCTGCCCGCCGAGACGCTGCATGGTCAAGTCGCCAAGGCCGGCATTCCCCGCACGTTCCGCGCTGCGGCATGAGCGCCACCCCGCTGGCCGGGCTGCGCGTGGTCGAATTCGCCCATATGGTGATGGGGCCGATGGCCGGCCTGATCCTGGGCGATCTCGGCGCCGACGTGATCAAAATCGAACCCGCCCCCGAGGGCGATAATACCCGTCGCCTCGAAGGCTCGGGCACCGGCTTTTTCCCGATGACCAGCCGCAACAAGCGCAGCCTGTCGCTCGATTTGAAATCCCCCGCCGGCCTTGCCATCGCCCGTCAATTAATCAGCCGTGCCGACATTCTCACCGAAAATTTCCGCCCCGGCGCCCTCGATAAGCTCGGCTTAGGCTACAGCGCGTGCTCAACGCTCAATCCGCGCCTGATCTATTGCTCACTCAAAGGCTTTCTCGCCGGCCCCTATGAGCATCGCACCGCGCTCGATGAAGTCGTGCAAATGATGGGCGGCCTCGCCTACATGACCGGCCCGGTCGGCCAGCCCTTGCGCGCGGGGGCTTCGGTCATCGACATTATGGGCGGCACATTCGGCGTGGTCGCCATCCTCGCCGCCCTGGCCGAGCGCACCCGCACGGGGCGTGGCCAGCATGTGCAATCGGGCCTGTTCGAATCGGTGGCACTCCTGATGGCCCAGCACATGGCCCAAGGCTTCATCACCGGCACCGAGCCCAAGCCGATGAGCGTGCGCGATGTCGCTTGGCCGGTCTATGATATTTTCGACACGGCGGATGGCGAGCGCATTTTCATCGGCGTGGTGACTGACAGCCAATGGCAAATTCTCTGCACCGAATTTGCCCTCACCAGCTTGGCCGATGATCCCACCCTCGCCACCCAAGCCGCCCGCCGCGCCGCGCGGGCGCGCACCCTGCCGATCATCGCCGCCTGTTTTCGCGGCTTCACCCGTGGCGATCTCGCTGCCCGTTGCGAAACGCTCGGCCTGCCCTTCGCGCCAATCGCCAAACCCGCTGATCTGTTCAGCGATCCGCATCTCACCCAATCGGGCGGCCTCCTCACAATCACCTTGCCAGATGGCCGCGCCATGCCGATCCCTGGCTTGCCGATGAGCTTTGATGGTGCGCGCGTGGCGGTCCGCCACGATATTCCAACGCCTGGACAGGATAATACCGACATTCTCACCGAGCTGGGCTATAACGCTGAAGCCATCGCCCAACTGCGTCACGATCACATCATCACCTGACTTTCTCGAACCACCAGGAGCAAACATTGGCGAAATTGGCATTTCTCGGTCTTGGCGTCATGGGCTATCCGATGGCGGGCCATCTGGTCACCAAAGGCCATCACAGCGTCACCGTTTATAACCGCACCACAGCCAAGGCCGAGGCCTGGGCCAGCCAATTCGGCGGCACCATTGCTGCCACCCCTGCGGCAGCGGCGCGCGGTGCGGAAATCGTCTTTGCCTGCGTCGGCAATGATGATGATCTGCGCAGCATCACCACCGGCCCGGACGGCGCGTTTCACGGCATGACCCCAGGGGCGATGTTCGTCGATCACACCACCGCCTCCGCCACCATCGCCCGCGACTTGCACAGCATCGCGCAAAACCAGGGGCTGGGCTTCCTCGATGCGCCGGTCTCCGGCGGTCAAGCCGGTGCCGAGGCCGGGCGCCTCACCGTGATGGTCGGCGGCACCCATGCCGATTTTGCCAAAGCCCGCGAACCGATCGGCTGTTTCGGTGCGAATATCAGCCATATTGGCGGGCCGGGCAGCGGCCAACTCGCCAAAATGGTCAACCAGATTTGCATCGCCGGCGTGGTGCAAGGACTGGCCGAAGCGCTGCATTTCGCGCAAGCCAATGGGCTTGATGTCGCCACCGTCATCGGCGCGATTTCCAAAGGCGCAGCCCAAAGCTGGCAAATGGAAAATCGCTGGAAAACCATGGCCGAGCGCAAATTCGATTTCGGCTTCGCGGTCGATTGGATGCGCAAAGATCTCGGCATCTGCCTCGATCAAGCCCGCGCCAGCGCCGCCTCACTCCCGCTCACCGCCCTGGTCGATCAATTCTATGCTGATGTCCAGGCCAAAGGTGGCAAGCGCTGGGATACATCCTCGCTAATCACCCGCTTTGATCAGTCATAATACATTGATCTAATTGAATAATTGATTATTCACCCGCAGCGCCGCCTGACAGGCCGGCGTTGCGGCCAACGCCCCGCCATTATTCTCGCATTTCACCACTTCGCGCATCAGCCCGTGCGGATGTTTGCGATAATAGCTCTGCGGTGAAGGCCCCGCACAGCCAGCCAGCGCCGCGCTCAGCGCGATCACCAGCAGCACCGCCGCCGCACGATGGGAATGTCGCCCGCTCACCCATGGCCTCATGCGGTGAGTTTAGCGCCAGCACCGCGCGCCGCCAAGCCAATCATCTGCGCCGCACCGCACCCTTTTCCCAACCCGCCAGTTAACCTACATGAATAACAATTCGATGTACTCAATTTTCTATCGGTCAGGAGCGATACATGGATATTAAACGCGCAGGCACCCAGCCCTCAGCCAAAGGCCCGGCAGATTGGTTCACCGGCACCGTGCGGATCGACCCGCTCTTCACCGCGCCCGAGCCCGCCCGGGTCGGCGGCGCGTTGGTCACGTTCGAGCCGGGTGCCCGCACCGCCTGGCACACCCATCCGCTGGGCCAAACCTTGATCGTCACGTCTGGCTGCGGCTGGGCGCAGCGCGAAGGCGGCCCCATCGAAACCATCCGCCCTGGCGATGTCATCTTTTTTGCCCCCGGCGAAAAACATTGGCACGGCGCGACCGCCACCACCGCGATGAGCCATATCGCCATCCAGGAACGGCTCAACGGCTCATCGGTCGAATGGCTCGACCCTGTGGCAGACAGCGCGTACAACCCGGCCTAATCGCGCTATTCCCACCGTCACGCGGCGCATGCCACCTGATCAATATTGGTTCAGGTTGGATCAATAGAGTCGCTCTAGGTCCAAACGCTGCCATTATTGGTCATCGTGCCGGTCAATGTCGCGGTCACCCCGCTCAATGTCACGCTCGCGCCATCGCTAAGCTGCAAAATCGTCCCAGTGGTCGCGCGCGTCTCGGTCACAATCGTCACGCCCGAATTTAATGTCAGCGTATCGGTGCCGGCCCGGAAATTACTGATCAAATCGGTCGCCCCTTGGCCAGCGGCGCCAAACACGAAATTATTCAACACCGCATTCGCGCCGCCAATCATTGTCGCCGCCCCCAAATCGCTCACGAACATATTGCTGCCAGCACCCCCCATCATCAGCGTGCTGGCAAAATTGTTCGCGGCGCCGGTCATCGTCACCGCACCGAGGGCGCTCGCCGCACTCAGCGTCTCATTGCCCGAACCGGCATAGAGCGCATTCACCGTGCCTGACCCGGCCAGCAGCGTATCGCCATTACCCTCGCCCATCAGCACCGTCGAGCCGGTGCCGCCCACCAGCAAATTATTGCCGTTCGCACCGCCATAGGCGCGCAAACTCCCCGCACCGCCCTCGGCGGTCACGCTGCCCGTGCCGCGGGTAATCAGCGCATTGGCATTGGCGGTATTGATGAAATCAACGCTGCCACGGCCCCCATAAATCACGGTCGAACCGCTCGCCTGCACCGTGTTGCTACCGCCAAAATCAAACGCATAGCCACCCGCCCCGACGGTCGCGACATTCGTGCCGGAGACAAATAACAAAGCGTTCGAGCCGGTCGCATCCACCTGCGTGTTGCCCTCCAAATACCCAAACGCCGTGCCGCCCAACGTCGCAATATCCGAAGCGCCAGCCCCGCCGAGCACCACAAACGCGCTCCCGGTCGCCACAATCGAATCGTTTGTCCCCGCCGCAAAAATCACCCCGCCCGCACGATCGGTGATCAGATTATTGCTGCCATTGCCCAGAATCGTATCGGCGCCAGACCCCACCACGCTATTGCCGGACCCATAGACGAAAATATCACCAAGCGACCCGCCTTGGATCACATTATTCTGGCCAAACACCGCGAGCGGCGCCGTGGCGCTTGAGGTCACACTATTGGCATTGCCGGTGATCAACGCATCCAACGCTCCACTGATGCTCAGCGTGCTGCCATCGCTCCCCATATTAATCTGGCTTGATCCGGTCGAGGTCACCGATTGCCGGGTGCCGTTAATATTCACCACGCCGCCGCCCGTCGCCAATAATGAATTGCCGACGCTTCCTGCACGCAAGCCCACAAATCCGCTGCCGGTCATGGTGATCGCGTTGTTATTATCCAGCACCAGCACATGATCCTGCCCGCCCGAGATCACGGTATTATCGCCCGCACTCAGCGTAATTTGATTGTTGCCGCCACTGGTTGAAATCGTATTATAGCTCTGCCCGCCCGCAATATTGGCAACCGCATTGATCGTGTTATTGCCGCTGGCAATCACCACCGTATAATTCTTGCCATCCAGGGTGAATTGATTGTTACCACCCCCGGTCATGATCGTATCCAGCCCCACCCCGCCTTGCGGGTCCCATGT
>JAKBBY010000190.1 GCA_021808315.1 Pseudomonadota bacterium
CGCTGATCATCACCGGCGCCTTGGTTGGCTCGTCCGGCGCCATTCTCTCCTACATCATGTGTAAAGGCATGAACCGCTCGATCATCAATGTGCTACTCGGCGGCTTCGGCACGGATGGCGGGGCGGCGGGTCCGGCGGCCGCGATGGGTGATAAAACGGTGAAATCCGGCTCCGCCGAGGACGCGGCGTTCATCATGAGTAATGCCTCGAAAGTCATCATCGTGCCGGGCTACGGTATGGCGGTGGCGCAAGCCCAGCATGCAGTACGCGAAATGGCCGATTTGCTCAAAGCCGAGGGCGTTGATGTCAAATACGCAATCCATCCGGTCGCCGGGCGGATGCCTGGGCATATGAACGTGCTGCTTGCCGAAGCCAACGTGCCGTATGACGAAGTGTTCGAGCTGGAGACCATCAATAACGAATTCTCTACGGCGGATGTCGTCTATGTGATCGGCGCGAACGACGTGACCAACCCGGCAGCAAAAACCAATTCCGCCAGCCCCATTTATGGCATGCCGATTTTGGAAGTCGATAAAGCCAAAACCGTGCTGTTCGTGAAGCGCTCAATGGCTTCCGGATATGCCGGCGTCGATAACGAGTTGTTTTTCCGTCCCAATACCATGATGTTGTTTGGTGATGCGAAAAAAATGACCGAAGAGATCGCCCAAGCCCTGGGTAAATGATGCGTCGGTTGAGTAGGCGCGTCTGATGCTCATCAATGCGGATCTCAGCATCGCGGCAGTGATTGAAACCGCCGCGATGCCCTGGATCGCCTCGCCCATGGCGGGCGTGGAGCGGCGCATGCTTGAGCGCGATGGCGGAGAAGTCGCCCGCGCCACCTCGTTAGTGCGCTACGTGCCCGGCTCGGCCTTCTCGCCACACCGTCACGATGAGGGCGAGGAATTTTTGGTGCTCGACGGGGTGTTCTCCGATGAAAGCGGCGATTTTTCGCGCGGTTTTTACGTTCGTAATCCGCCCGGATCGCACCATCGTCCTTCCAGCGCGCCGGGCGCGATCATTTTCGTGAAGTTACGGCAAATGCCCCCGCAGGAGTCGGCCTCCTTGCGCGTCAACACCAACGATCCTGCTCTTTGGCAAACCGATCCGTCAGGCTACGCATATGCCCTACTGTTCGACGCGCCGTGGGAACGGGTGGAAATGATCCGTCTGCCCCTGGGCACGGTGGATCAGGAAGCTCTTTACCCTGGCGGCTGCGAACTCTTCGTGGTCGAGGGGGCGTTGCGCGTGGATGGGGTGACGCGGCCAGCCGGAAGCTGGATGCGCCAACCGGCGGGCGCGAGAATGCGCATAGGAAGTGCCGATGGCGCGCTGATCTATCGCAAAACCGGGCATTTGCCAGCAGCATTCGGCTGATCGGGCGATGCATGATCTCATTATCATCGGCGGCGGGCTTGCCGGCTTGGCGCTCGCCGCCAACGCCGCCCGCACGGGCGCGGACGTCGTGCTACTCGACGCGCGCGACCGGCTTGGTGGCCGCGTTCTGGCGCACCAAACGGCAGCGGGGCGTTATGATTTAGGTCCGGCCTGGATTTGGCCCGGTATGCAGCCCAGACTGCGCGCGCTGGTCGCAGAGGCGGGTCTGACCACGTATCCGCAGCATGAGGCGGGCGGGCTGATGTTCGAAGACGCCTCCGGCACCATCCAGCTTTTTGCCCGTGGTTTTGGCCAAGAACCGCCGAGCCTGCGCCTGATTGGCGGGATCAGCGCTTTGATCGATTTTCTCAGCGCGGGCCTCACCCCCGATCAAATCAGATTATCGACGCATGTTGAGCGCCTGTCCCTGGCGGCGGATCACGTCCGGGTGCGCACCGAGAGCAGCGAATTCACCGCGCGCTATGTCGCGTTGGCGATGCCACCTCGGCTGGCCGCCGCCTTGACCTATGACCCCGCTTTGCCGCCCGCCCTCCATGCTGCGCTGCAATCGGTGCCAACCTGGATGGCCGGGCAAGCCAAGGCGCTCGCGATTTATCGCTCCAGCTTCTGGCGCGATGCTGGCCTGTCCGGTTCGGCCATGAGCCAAATCGGGCCACTTGGCGAAATTCATGACGCCTCACTGCCCGGCGCCGATGAAGCAGCCTTGTTCGGCTTTTTTGCCTGGTCGCCCGCCCAACGCACCGCCCGGCAGGAAACACTGGCCGATGCCGTTTGCGCCCAGCTTGGCCGTCTGTTCGGGCCCTCAGCCGCGCAACCCGAAGCATTGGTGATCCGCGATTGGGCCACTGATCCTTGGACGGCGACAAGCCTGGATCAGGCGCCGCTGCGCGAACACCCGTCATACCGCCCAATCGATTGGCCGCGCCCCTGGGGTGATCGCGTGCTGCTGGCCGGCTCGGAGGCGACGGCAGATTTTGGCGGCTATCTGGAGGGCGCTTTGGCTGCCACCGCTTCGATCATCGAAAAAATATCAATTAATCGGGAGTTTTCATTATTTTAACGTGTTTTATTAAGAAGTTGCTGGCAGAGTAGGAGTTAAGATGCTGATGCTTTAGGGCGATCTTCTCCGGAGGCGTGACATGATATTTTCACGACGGTTTCTGTTGGATGCGGGGGTCAAAGCGACGATCAGCCTGCCGCTTTGGATGCAAACAGCTTTAGCGGCAACGCCCTGGTCGCGCCGCGAGCAGACGGCACGGTTACGCACCGCCGCCTATCGGCAGGGCCAGCAAAACCGGCTTGTGGTAATCGATCCTGGCCATGGCGGTCGCGATCCGGGTTGTATTGGCAAAGGCAGGCTGTTTGAAAAAGACATCGCTCTGTCAGCCGCGTGGGATTTGCGGCGAACGTTAGAGCGCGGCGGTTATCAGGTCATGATGACGCGCGAGCGCGATTTTTTTGTCCCGCTGCAGGGCCGTGTCGATTTTGCTGAAAAACATCACGCTGCTGTATTTCTCTCGATCCATGCCAATTCGGTCGCCCCCAATACCGTAGTGCGCGGTGCCAGTGTATACACCTTCGCCGAACACGCCTCAGACCCTCTGGCCCAGAAAATTGCCCGTCTGGAAAACAGTGTCGAGCGCTTGTCCAACCCCACCTTCAAAGGAGTGTCGCCGCAGGTTGGCGAGATTTTGTTCAGCTTGATGTCGCATAGTACCAAGGTTGAATCGCTATTATTGCAAAAACATGCGGTCGGTGCGTTAGCGCGTTCTGTCGATATGCTGCAAAACCCCGCACGCCACGCCACGTTTGCGGTGCTGCAATCCGCCGCAATTCCCAGCATCTTGGTGGAGACGGCGTTTTTGTCGAACCCTCAGGATGAAGCAGCCTTGCGCACCAATGCCTTTCGTGAGCGCATTGCCCAATCGATGAAAAATGCAGTGGACGCTTGGTTCATTGCCAAACAACATGCGGTCGCCAATTTGTGAGGCGGATTGATGATCGGGCGGCGGCGCGTCGCGTTAGGACTCGGCGGCTTTGTCTGGATGGCGCCCACGCGCGCCCTCTGGGCTGATCATCGCGCCTCACCGCAAGAGGCCGGTTATGTCGATCACCCAGGGCCGGGCGGCATTCAATGCGCCGCCTGCGAATTTTTTCAACCAGGGCGCGGCGGTCCTGCCCATTGCCAATTGGTGCGCGGCGATATTCTCGCAGATGGCAGCTGTGATTTTTTTGCCCGGCGTTGAACCATGACCAATGGTCACCCACCCTGGCGTCGTGTTTTTGTCAATTGGCTCGGGGTCGCCATTGCGTCCTTTGCGGCGCTGTTTGTCATATTAACGCTCAAATTGATCGATGCCACACTGTGGCAACCGATCAAACCGAGTGAAGCCGTGCTCGCTGCTTGGCGGCCGGATGATCGGATCAAGCGCGAGGAGCCGGATCGCGCACCGATCATCGATCGTCATGGCCGAATATTGGCCGTGTCACTGCCCGGTGCCGCCCTATTCGCCGATCCGCAGCAAATCATCCATCCGGTTCATGACGCCAGCTTGATCCGCCGCGTATTACCGTTTTTATCGCGCCAAATGCTCGTGCATCGGTTGGCGCTGCGCCCTTACGGCTTTGTGTATCTCGACCGGCATCTCACCGCCACCCAAGAATTAGCGATTAATCGGCTGGGGATACCCGGCTTGTATTTCCAGCCGATCTGGGAACGGCATTATCCGCAAGGCAATATCGCCGCCCATATTCTCGGTGGCGTCACGCCCGATCAGCGCGGCATCGCCGGCATCGAGGCCTATTTCGATCATCGGCTGGTGGCACAGCCTAATAAACCGTTGCGATTATCAATCGATCTGCGCATCCAGGCAATTGTCCATCACGAAGTCGCTCGCGCCATGCACGATTATCACGCACGCGGGGCCTGCGGCATCGTTGAGAACATGCATGGCCGCGTGGTCGCCATGGTCAGCCTGCCCGATTACAACGCCAATCAATTCCATCAAGCACCGAGCGACACGCTGTTTGATCGCTGCATTTCCGGCGATTACGAGCCAGGTAGCGTGATGAAATTAATGACCTTGCCTGCCGCTTTGCAATCGCGGCTGGTCAATTACTGGGATCGGTTCAACACCACCC
>JAKBBY010000024.1 GCA_021808315.1 Pseudomonadota bacterium
ATGCGCCGCCAGCGCATTTAATAGCCGATCCGCCCCCACCTCATGGGGGTGATCCACTTTAATCGCGAAGCCCCAATCCAGCGTCGCCGCCGCAATCAGCGGCTCAATCGAAAACCAATCCCGGCACAAGCGCCGCAAATGATACAACGCCGCCGGCACCACCGTGCCGATCACCGCCCCCTGCAATTGCGCCGGATCAAGCCCGGCCCGGCGAAACAACGCCTCCAGCCACACGCCATACTCATCCGCCGTGCGCGGCGCATCGGTCGCGATCCGCCAATTACCGCGCCAGCTGGTGCCATCATGAACGGCAAAAACGATATTGGTATTCCCCGCGTCGATCACCAGCAGCATTTTGCTCCGCTCCTTTCCCGCCCGTGCGGGGCGTCACGGTAATCCGACATCCCCGCTGCGCACAATTTGCACTGCACCATTTGGCATGCGGAGCAGCAAACTCCCCGCCGCGTCAATCCCCTCGAACGCGCCGACCAGCCGTCCGCCATCCACACTCAAGCCCGTGCCGGGCGCATGGGCCCGCGCCAGCCATGCCGCGCGCAGCGCCACCCCGCCATCGCGCGCCAAATCCGCCCGCCAAAACGCCAACCGCGCCAATAGCGCCTGCGCGACCGGCTCGGGCAAGGGCGGTGGCGCGATATCCGCCAGCGCAATGGTCTCTCGGCCCGTCAAGGCCGGTGCCGCGACTAGATTCGCTCCAAACCCCATGACCAACCATTCGATCATACCCGCTGCATCCACCGATGCATCGAGCAACACCCCGGCGAGCTTGGCTGGCCCGATCATCACATCATTCGGCCATTTCAAGCCGATTTTGCGCGGCTCACCCCAACAGGCCGCGAGCGCCTCGGCGAGCGACAATCCAGCCAACAGCGCGAACTGCCCGCCTTGCACCGCCGGACAGGCCGGGCGCAGCAACACCGACATATATAAATTACCGACCGGCGACGCCCACGCCCGGCCGGATCGCCCACGCCCAGCCGTTTGCATCGCGGCCAACAGCACCAGCCCATCCGGCTCGCCCGCCCGCGCGCGCGCGGCACAGATATCGGACGTAGAGCCAATTTCGGCGAATCGCTCAATATGCCAAGCGGGGCTCCAACCGGGCGCGCCGTCACTGGGAACCGGGGGGCCTCGTGTCAAAAACCAGCGCTCATCAGCGCATGGGCCGCATAGGT
The DNA here is from genome assembly GCA_021808315.1 of Pseudomonadota bacterium. Taxonomy (GTDB): domain Bacteria; phylum Pseudomonadota; class Alphaproteobacteria; order Acetobacterales; family Acetobacteraceae; genus Acidiphilium. The sequence continues at coordinate 1,194 of JAKBBY010000024.1, forward strand.
CGATGCCTCGGTGATCGGTGCTGGCATCAGAATGAACAACGCCGTCGCCACCGCGCTCGCGTAAATCACGGCATTCATTCCCACCGTGCGCTGATCAAACCCAGGCTCGCCACGGTCGAAATACATCACCTTGATCACGCGCAAATAATAAGCCGCCGCCATCAGGCTGGTCACGATACCAATCACCGCCAACCCATCGAGCCCGGCGCGAACCGCCGCCAGAAACACATAAAGCTTGCTGAAAAATCCAGCGAGCGGCGGAATCCCGGCCAAACCCCACATAAAAACCGCCAGCGCCAACGCATAGCGCGGATCTTCCGCCGCCATACCGGCCAAATCGCCAATCTGCTCAACCGGGCGACCTTTGCGACTCATCGCAACGATGCACCCAAACACGCCGAGCGACATCACCACATAGATGGTCAGATAAATCAGCACCCCGCGCACGGCTGCTTGGTTTCCCGCAGCCAAGCCCATCAGCACATAGCCCATTTGCCCAATCGCCGAATATCCCATCAGACGCTTGATATTATTTTGCCGCATACCGCCAATCGCGCCGACGATCATCGAAGCCGCCGCCAGAATTTCCACCAGCATCTGCCAATTAACCAGCATGCCGCCAAACGGCCCCAGCAGCACCCGCGCAAGCAGCGCCATCACCGCCACTTTCGGTGCCGTGGCGAAAAACGCCGTCACCGCCGAGGGCGCGCCCTCATAGACATCGGGCGTCCACATATGAAACGGTGCCGCCGAAATCTTGAACGCCAACCCAACCAGCACGAACACCAACCCAAATGTCGAGCCGATCATCGCGGTGTTATCGCCGCTAAATGCCCGCGCAATCCCGGCAAAGCCCGTGGTGCCGGCAAAGCCATAAACCAGCGAAATACCGTATAGCAGCAACCCCGATGAGAGTGCCCCGAGCACAAAATATTTCAACCCCGCCTCGCTTGAGCGCAATGAGTGGCGCGCAAACGCCGCCAGCACATACAAAGCGAGCGATTGGATTTCAAAACCGACATACAGGCTGAGCAAATTATTCGCGCCCACCAGCACGATCATGCCCACCACCGCAAACAGCACCAACACCGGATATTCGAACCGCCCGATCCCGGTGCGTTTATTATACGCAATCGATAAAGCCAGCCCACCAATCGCGCCCAGCAACACCAAAATATCAGCAAAGCGGGTGAACCCGTTGGTCACCAGCAAACCGTGCAACACCACCCCATCCGGGGCCACGAACACCAAACGCCCGGCCAGCGCCAGCACAATGATCGCGGCGGCGGTAATCGCGAAACTATGATCGCGCCGCGCCAGCACCCCGGCCAGCAGCATCACCAAGCCACCCAGCCCGATGAACAGCACCGGCAACACCGACATCATCACCCCGCTCCCGGCGCTCATCGTGACACCATCGCCAGCATCCGATGATGCAAATCCGCCTTCATCGCCAAAACTCCGCCTGTTTGCTGGACCAATCCATGCACCGCCCGATCAAACGGCACAGTTAGCGCATCCGGGTGGATGCCCAACACCAGCACCAGCATGGCCAACGGCGCTAACATCAACCATTCTCCCGCACCAACATCCGGCGGCGCCAGCGCGACCGATGAGCGCGACTGATCGAACAGCACCCGGCGCACCAGCACCAGCATGAACATCACGCTCAAAATCATGCCGCTCCCGGCCAGCAGCGCCAACCAGAAATTCACCTTGATCGCGCCAGCCAGAATCAACACCTCGCCGACAAAGCCAGATGTTCCCGGCAGCCCGACATTGGCCAACACAAAAATCATCAAAAACGTTGCAAACACCGGCATCCGCACCGCAAGCCCGCCCAAATGTTCAAGCAAACGCGACTGCCCGCGCGCGAGCAGCACGCCCACGCACAAAAATAACGCGGCAATCACCAAGCCGTGCGAAATCATCTGAAACAGCGCCCCCTCAATCCCTTCGACGGTGAGGGTAAAAATGCCAACCACGATCATGCCCATATGCGCCGCCGAGGAATAAGCGATCATGCGTTTCATATCGGTCTGCGCAAAGGCCGCGAATGACAAATAAATGATTGCAATCACCCCCAGCGCCAGCATCAGCGGCGCAAAATACAGCGTCGCCTGCGGCAACATCGGCAAGCTGAACCGCAAAAACCCGTAACTGCCCATTTTGGACAGCACTGCCGCCAACATCACCGTGCCCGCGACGGGCGCTTCGCCATACGCATCGGGCAACCAACTATGCAGCGGCCAAACCGCCGCCTTGACCCCAAACGCGAACAAAAACGCAATGAACAGCCAATTCTGCGCCGACGCAGAAATCGGCGTATGCATCAACGTCACCATGTCCGTGGTGCCAGCGTGATGCCACATCCATACCAGCGCGAGCAGCATCGGCAACGAGCCCGCCAACGTAAACAAGAAAAACCGTATCGCCGCCCGCACACGCTGCTCGCCGCCCCACACGCCGATGATTAAATACATAGGTAGCAAAACGCCTTCGAAAAACACGTAGAACAACATAAAATCGAGCGATTCGAACATGCCGATGGTCAGCGCTTCCAGCAACAAAAACGCCGCCATATAAGCCCGCACCCGTCGCGGTTCGCGCCAGCTTGCCACAATCGCAATCGGGGTAAGCAACGCGCTCATCACCACGAATAACAAACTAATTCCGTCAACGCCGAGATGATAAGACACGCCAGCCTGCGGCAACCAAGCGAGTCTTTCGACAAATTGAAATCCCGTCCGCTGCGGATCAAACGCCGCGAGCAAGCCCAACGCCAGCACTAACTCGACTAAACTGGTCCACAACGCCACCCAGCGCACGCTGCGCGCACTCGCCTCGCTGGCATCGCCGGTCGCAAAGATAATCAAAGCGCCAATAACCGGTAGCCAAATCAACAACGACAAAATCGGCGCTACGGCGATCAAAGTTATCATCGATCCATCCTCACCGCACCACCAAGAACAAACTGAGCAACACCAACAGACCCAGCAGCATCACGAAACTATACACCGCGAGCGAGCCATTCTGCGCCCGCCCCATTTGCAACGAAAAATCCGTGGTCCAGCGCGCCAAGCCGGTCGGCACACCATCAATCACCTGATCGTCTGCGCCGCGCCAAATCACCCGCGCCAGCCGTTTCGAGGGCTGCACGAACACCGAGTCATAAAGCTCGTCAAAGTACCATTTATTCAGCAAAAACCGATAAGCACCGGGCATCGCCTTCGCCAGCGCCACCGGCATCGACGGGCGGATCACGTAGAAAACGTAAGCAACCCCAAAGCCAACCAGTGCGAGCAACAACGGCAAATCCGCCACCCAGGCCGGCACCGGTACACTCAGCTGCAACACCAAATTGGCCGGCGGCACAATGCTGCTGCCCCAAAAAGCCGCGTTTCCCGCGCCAACAAACGGACGATCCAGCAGCATACCGCCAAAGCTCGCCCCCAGCGCCAGCACCAGCAACGGCACCAGCATCGTCCAGCCACTCTCATGCGCGTGCGCGTGAACATCCGCATCCCCGCGCGGCGCACCATGAAAGGTCAGGATCATCAACCGGCTAATATAAAAAGCGGTCAGCCCGGCACCGAGCACACCGCAGACCCAGCCAAACAATGCAGGCCCGCTGTGATTGGCAAACGCCGCCGCCAAGATCGCATCCTTGGAGTAATAACCGGCGAACGGCGGAATCGCAGCAAGAGCCAGCGCGCCAATCAGCATGGTCACATAGGTGATTTTCATTTTGCGCCACAGCCCGCCCATTTTGCGCACATCCTGCTCGTCCGCCAGCGCGTGAATCACCGAGCCTGCCGCCAAGAACAGCAAGGCTTTGAACATCGCATGGGTAACCATGTGGAAAATCGCCGCCTGATCCGCACCAACCCCGGCGCCCAAAAACATGTAGCCCAATTGCGAGCAGGTCGAATAAGCAATGATCCGCTTGATGTCATTCTGCACACAACCAATCGTGCCGGCGAACAAGGCCGTGAAGCCACCAATCACCGCGATCATCGCCATCGCCCCCGGCGCTGAAGAGATCAACGGCGACATCCGCACGATCATGTAAACACCCGCCGCGACCATCGTCGCCGCATGGATCAAGGCGGAAATCGGTGTCGGACCCTCCATGGCATCCGCGAGCCAGGTGTGAAGAAAAATCTGCGCCGATTTGCCCATCGCCCCAATGAAGAGCAGCACGCCAATCACATCGAGCACCGGCATCGCATCGCCAAACAGCGAGTAATGATGCGATACCATCTGCGGCACCGCCGCAAAAATCTGATTGAACGATACCGAACCGAACTGCGCATAAATCAGAACAATGCCAATCAGAAATGCGAGATCACCCACCCGGTTCATCACAAACGCCTTGATCGCCGCAGCATTCGCTGACGCCCGATCATACCAATAGCCAATCAGCAAATAGGAAAACAGCCCAACACCTTCCCAGCCGAAAAACAACTGGAGCAAATTATTCGCTGTCACCAGCATCAACATCGCGAAGGTAAACGCCGAAATATACACAAAAAACCGGGGCATCGTGCGGTCATGCGCCATATAGCCCACGCTATATAAATGGATCAGCGCGGAGACCACGCTCACCATCACCACCACCACCAGCGACAGCGTATCTTCGCGCAAACTCCACGGCGTTACGAAATGACCCACATGAATCCACGCCCCCAGCGCGACATCGTGCATTGCCACATGCGCAACCAAATGCCGAACCAGCACCGCGACCGCCGCCAGCGCCGATACCGCCATCAACGCCACACTCGACCATACCGCCCCCGCGCGCGATCCACTCGCCCGCAGCAACACCGCCAAAATGGTCCCCAGTAACGGCGCAAAAACGGCTATTTCGAGCAGCATGATCAGCCCTTCATCAAAGTGACGTCGTCAACCTCAATCGAGCCACGATTGCGGAAATAAACCACCACAATCGCGAGCCCAATTGCCGCTTCCGCCGCTGCAACGGCCAACACGAACATCGTGAAGATCTGCCCCACCATATCATGCAAGGCCGATGAAAACGCAACGAAGTTCAAATTTGCCGCGAGCAAAATCAGCTCAATCGACATCATAATGACGATCACGTTTTTCCGGTTCAAAAAAATCCCGAAAATCCCGATCACCAAAAGCAGTGACCCCACCACCAAATAGGCGTTCAAACTGCCATGGCTCATGGCACATCCTCCCGCGCCGGCAAGGGCGCAATACCCGCACCAATCACCGGCTTGACCAAGGTCAGCGTATCGGCAATCGGGCGATCATGCTGACGCGCCAAATCCTGCCGGCGTGGCCGCGCACCCTCGGTCAGCGTCAACACAATGGCGCCAATCATCGCAATCACCAGCAACAAGCCCGCCAGCTCAAACACATATAAATAGCGCGTATATAGCAAATCCCCGATCGACGCCGCATCGGACAATCCGGCAACCCGGTGCGTCGCCGCCGCCAAACGCATCGTGCCGGAGGCCTCAAACCCCGCGAGCGAAAGGCCGATCTCGGCCATCAACACAAAGCCAACCGTCAAGCCCAGCGGCAGAAATTTCTGAAACCCTTCGCGCAGTGCGATGAAATCAACATCCAGCATCATCACGACAAACAAAAACAACACCGCGACCGCGCCGACATAGACAATCACCAGCACCATCGCGAGGAACGCCGCCCCCGCCATCACAAATAACGCCGCCGCATTCAAAAAGGCCAAAATCAGAAACAACACTGAATGCACCGGATTGCGCGCCGTAATCACCATGCAGGCCGAAACCAGCAGCACCGCAGAAAACATATAAAAGAAAATCTGCTCGATCATGCGTGGCTCACCCTTTCGCTCCGCTCACCGATACGGCGCATCAAGCTCAAGCCGCTTGGCCAATTCGCTTTCCCACCGGTCGCCATTGGCCAGCAATTTTTGCTTGTCATACATCAACTCCTCGCGCGTCTCGGTCGCGAATTCGAAATTCGGCCCCTCAACAATCGCATCCACCGGGCAGGCCTCTTCGCACAAGCCGCAATAAATGCATTTTGTCATATCGATATCATAACGGGTCGTCCGCCGCGATCCATCAGCCCGAGGTTCTGCCTCAATCGTAATCGCCTGCGCTGGGCAAACCGCTTCGCATAATTTGCAAGCGATGCACCGCTCCTCACCATTCGGATAGCGCCGCAACGCGTGCTCGCCTTTGAACCGCGTGCTAATCGGGTTTTTTTCATACGGATAATTCAGCGTCGCCTTAGGCTTAAAGAAATAACGGAGCGTAAGCCAAAGCCCCGCGCCAATCTCCGCCAAAATCGCCTGCCGGGCGAAACGATCAAGCCGCGCCATCAATGTCTCTCCCGATCAACCATGCGGCAACCACCCAAAAGCCTCGAGCGCGCCCGCCGTGATCACCAGCCAAACCAGCGAAAACGGCAAAAATACTTTCCAACCAAGCTGCATCAGCTGGTCATAGCGAAAGCGCGGCAAGGTCGCTCGCACCCACAAAAACACAAACAACACCATCGCCACTTTCGCGACGAACCAAATCGGCCCCGGTATCCAAGTGAACGGCGCAATCGGCGCAATCGGCAACCAGCCCCCGAAAAACAAAATCGTGGTCAGCGCACTCATCAAAATCATGTTGGCATATTCGCCCAGGAAAAACAGCGCGAAGCTCATGGCGCTATATTCGACGAAAAACCCGGCAACGATTTCGCTCTCGCCCTCCGGCAAATCAAACGGCGCCCGGTTGGTCTCCGCCAACGCCGAGATGAAAAACACCACCAGCATCGGTAATAACGGCACCGCAAACCAAACGGTGCGCTGCGCCAAAACAATGGCATTCAAATTCAAGCTACCCACACAGACCAGCACCGTCAGAATAACAATCCCGATCGATACTTCGTAACTAATCATCTGCGCGGCACTGCGCATCGCGCCTAAAAACGCAAACTTGGAATTACTCGCCCACCCCGCGATGATCACGCCATACACACCAAGCGAGGATATCGCGAATAGATATAAAATACCGACATTGATATTGGCGATGGCCCAGTGATTATTCACGGGTATCACCGCCCAGGCCAAAATCGCCAGCCCAAATGTAATCATGGGCGCCACTAAAAACAGCGCCCGGCTCGCCCCAGCCGGAATCACGGTTTCCTTGAACAGCATTTTCAGCGCATCGGCAAAAGGCTGCCCCAACCCAAAAGGCCCTGTCACATTCGGCCCGCGTCGGAGCTGGATTGCCGCCAAAACCTTGCGCTCGGCATAGGTCAAATAAGCAACCCCAATTAACAATGGCACCAGCAACGCAACCGCCTTGGCCAGCGTTAAAATCAAAATCCCGAGGTCACTCGCAAAAAATCCAGTGTCCATCTCGCTACTCCGCTGCCGCTGGCATTGGCGCCGCGATTTCCGCGACACACCGCGCCATGGTCGGGCTGGCCCGGCTGATCGGATCGGTCTGATAATAAACCGGCATCGGGCGCGCGAACGCTTCCCCACTCATCGACGCCGGATCACCCGCCGGCCCGGTCACATCCAAACTCGCCAAACGTCGGCATCCCCCAATATCGCTAAACACCGGATACGATTCCGATAAATGCGCCCGCAGCCCGGCCAAATCATCAAAACCTAAGCGATGACCGAGATGATCGCTGAACGCCCGCAAAATCGTCCAATCCTCACGCGCATCCCCCGGTGGAAAACACGCCTGCGCCGCAGCCTGCACGCGCCCCTCGGTATTCACATAAAGCCCAGGCTTTTCCAGGTAACTCGCCCCTGGCAAAATCACATCAGCCCGTGCCGCCCCCGCATCGCCGTGATGACCTTGATAGACCACGAAACATTGAGCCGGAATCGCTTTCGCATCAATCTCATCCGCCCCGAGCAGCCAGAGCATATCAACCCCGCCCGCCAGCATCGCGCGCGCATCCAACCCGCCCGATTGCGGCACAAACCCAATATCCAGCCCACCAACCCGGGCCGCCGCGCGATGCAATACATTAAACCCATGCCAATCAGGCCGGATCATGTTGAATTGCCGCGCAACCTGCCAACACGCCGCGAGCACCGCAGCGCCATCCGCACGGGCGAGGGCCGATTGACCGACGATCAATGCCGGATATTTCGCCCCCTCAAGAACCTTGGCGAAATCATGCGCGCCGTTCAGCAGGGCCATCAGCGCCGCCGGGCCATCGCCAAGCCACGTTGTCGGATAGGTCAAATCCACCGGCGCGCCGATCAAGCCTGCTTCAAAGCTGGGCAAATCCATCCAACGCCTACGAATCCGCGCATTCAACACCGGCGCCTCACGCCGAATATCAGCCCCAATGACGAGCAGCGCGTCAATCTCATCAATCCCGGCAATCGTGGTATTGAACAGATAATAATCCCGGCGCGACGCATCCAGCGCCGCCCCATCCTGTCGGCAATCCAAATGATCCGATCCAAGCGCATTCATCAGACGTTTGAGCGCAAACATGCTCTCAACATCACAAAGATCGCCGGCAATCGCGCCAATGCGCGAGCCCGCCATCCCCCGCATCCTGTCCGCAATCGCCGCAAACGCCTCGTCCCAACCCGCCTCGCGCAACGCGCCATTCACCCGCAGCCAAGGCCGATCCAGTCGGCGATATTTGATCCCATCAACCGGCGCATGACGGCCCTTATCGGCGAGCCAATCCTCGTTCACCCCATCGTGGCGGCGCGGCAAAATCCGCAGCACCGTCCCCCCCTTGGTATCCACCCGAATATTTGCCCCCACCGCATCGAGCACATCGATACTGTCGGTTTTGCTCAGCTCCCAGGTGCGCGCAACGAACGCATAGGGCTTGGAGGTCAAAGCGCCCACCGGGCAAATATCCACAATATTGCCGGATAATTCAGAACTTAGCGCCCGTTCGACATAATTGGTGATCTCCATCGTTTCACCGCGCGAGACCCCACCCAATTCCGGCACCCCTGCCACCTCAGCCAAAAACCGCACACAACGCGTGCAATGAATGCAACGCGTCATCACCGTTTTCACCAACGGGCCAAGATATTTATCGGACACGGCCCGCTTATGTTCCTCATACCGTGAATGCCCACGGCCATACCCCACCGCCTCATCCTGCAAATCACACTCGCCGCCCTGATCGCAAATCGGGCAGTCCAGCGGATGATTGATCAGCAGCAATTCCATGACATTGCGTCGCGCCGCACGAATTTTTTCATTGTCGGTATAAATAACCATACCATCGCCCACCGGCTGGCCGCATGATGCAACCGGCTTTGGCATTTTTTCAATCTCAACCAAACACATCCGGCAATTACCCGCCACCGACAGGCGCTCATGATAACAAAATCGAGGAATTTCCCGCCCCGCCGCCTCAGCCGCCTGCAACACGCTATAACTGTTCGGCACCTCGATTTCGATACCGTCAATCGTGACTTTCGCCATTATTTTTGCTCCCGATGCGCGCTCAGCAAAGCATCGATATCCACGCCATCAATATGCAAACCCGCAATAGAACAATTGGAGATCCGCACGCCCGACAAGTCCGCACGGGTAATCACCGCGCCCGCCAGCGCAACATCGTCAATCCGCGCGCCAGACATATTACAATCGCGAATTGTCACCCCCGCAAGCAAGGCATCTTCGACCACCGCACCCGATAAATCAGCCTTCACAAAACGCGTCCCTGCCAAATTCACATCGGCAAAGGATGATGATGCGAGGCCCACATCCTCAAACGCCGCGCGATTCATATGCACCTGGGTAAACCGCGACTCAGAAATATCCGACGTCATGATGCAAACTGGCTCGGTCAGGTCAGCGTGTTTCATCGCCCGCCCCTATTCCGCCGCCACACGCGGCGCCGTGCGCGCCTGATAATCTCTGATCCGCTGCTCCACCAACGGCCGGAAATGGCGCATCAATCCCTGGATCGGCCACGCCGCCGCATCCCCGAGCGCGCAAATCGTATGGCCTTCCACCTGCCGGGTGACTTGCTCTAACAAATCAATCTCAGCAATCTCGGCGCGCCCTTCGACCAGCCGGTTCATCATCCGCATCATCCACCCGGTTCCCTCGCGGCATGGTGTGCATTGGCCACAGCTTTCATGCTTGTAAAATGCTGACAGTCGCGCAATCGCCCGGATCAGATCCGTCGATTTATCCATGACAATCACGGCCGCCGTCCCCAAGCCGCTGCGGACATCGCGCAAACTATCATAATCCATCAGCACCGTATCGCACACCGATTTCGGTAGCATCGGCACGGATGATCCCCCCGGGATCACTGCCAGCAAATTATCCCAACCGCCGCGCACCCCGCCTGCATGCTTGTCAATCAGCTCACGCAGCGGGATTCCCAACTCTTCCTCAACATTGCAAGGCCGATTGACATGGCCGGAGATGCAAAAAATCTTGGTCCCGGTATTTTTCGGCCGACCCAAACCCGAAAACCAATCAGCCCCGCGTCGCAAAATCGTCGGCGTCACCGCAATCGATTCAACATTATTCACCGTGGTCGGGCAACCATACAGACCCATCGCCGCCGGGAATGGCGGCTTCATCCGCGGCATCCCCTTTTTGCCCTCAATGCTTTCCAAGAGCGCTGATTCTTCACCACAAATATAGGCACCGCCCCCACGATGCACCCGCACATCAAACGCCCAGCCCGAGCCACACGCATCCGGCCCCAGCAGCCCCGCCTCATAGGCTTCATCAATCGCGGCTTTCAAATGCAAATATTCGTTGTAAAACTCACCGCGAATATAGATAAACGCAGTGTTAGCTCCCATCGCAAACCCTGCGATCAAGCAGCCTTCCACCAATTTATGCGGATCATGGCGCAAAATATCCCGATCTTTGCAGGTTCCTGGCTCGCTTTCGTCAGCATTGACCACCAAATAACTTGGCCGCCCATCGCTCTGCTTGGGCATAAACGACCATTTCATCCCGGTCGGAAATCCAGCCCCACCGCGCCCGCGCAACCCTGAAGCCTTCACATCTTCGATAATCGCATCACGCCCGCGCGCCAAAATCGCCGCCGTTCCATCCCAATCGCCGCGCGCCTGCGCGCCTGCCAGCCGCCAATCATGCAGCCCGTAGAGATTGGTAAAAATCCGGTCCTTATCACTCAACATCAGGATGTTGCTCCGTCTGCCGCATCGAGCATAAACAAACTGGTCGGCCCACCTTCAGGCGCCGACCCCCGCCTGCCAATGCGCGAACCGGCAGGCGGTGCCTCGCCCTGCTTGACCGCCTCTAACAGAGCCTCGGTGCGCGCACCGTCCAAATCTTCGTAGAGATCGTCATTGATCATCAAAACCGGCGCATTCACGCACGCCCCCAAACACTCCATTTCCTCGACACTGAACAAATCCGGGTTGGCCTGCGCCGCCGCCTTACACGCCTGATGCACCGCATCCGATCCCCGCAACCAGCACGGGGTGGTGGTGCATACTTGCAAATGATGCCGCGCTACCGGCGCCAAATGGAACATCGTGTAAAATGTTGCAACTTCATAAATTCGGATCGGCGCCACGCCCAGCCGGGCCGCAATCACATCCATGGCCACGCGCGGCACCCAAGCATGGCCGGTCAGCCGCGCCATCTGGCGCTGCGCCAAATCCAATAGCGGCATCGCCGCACTCGCCTGCCGCCCCGGCGGATAGGTCGCGATGATCGCTGGGATCGCGGCCTCGCTCACCGCATCAAACATAAACTCCGTCGGCTGATCCACGTGTTTTGCATCCGCACTCATCGGTCAACCTCACCAAACACAATATCGATTGACCCCAAAATTGCTATCGCATCAGCCAACATATGGCCCTTCGTCATCATCTCAATCGCCTGCAAATGCGCAAAGCCCGTCGGGCGAATTTTGCACCGGTACGGATGGTTGCTGCCATCCGCAATCAAATAAACCCCGAACTCCCCCTTCGGCGCTTCTACCGCCGTGTAGGTCGCACCCGCGGGCACGTGATACCCTTCGGTGTAGAGCTTGAAATGATGGATCATCGCCTCCATCGACCGCTTCATGTCGGCGCGCTTGGGCGGGGTGAATTTAGGGTCTTGCACCTTGATCGGCCCTTCAGGCATTTTCTTCAGCGCTTGCCTGATGATTTTCCAGCTCTGCCGCATTTCATTAATGCGCACCAAATAGCGATCAAAACAATCGCCATGCTTACCCACCGGAATTTCGAAATCCACCTCGGCATATTTGTCGTAAGGCCGCGCCCGCCGCAAATCCCACGCCACACCCGAAGCGCGTAAATTCGGCCCGGAAAATCCCATACCAAGCGCGTCCTGGGCCGAAATCACCCCGATATCGACCAGACGCTGCCGGAAAATCCGATTATTGTTGAGCAGATTTTCCAAATCATCAAGGAATTTCGGAAAAGTCTCGCTCCACGCCCAAATCTCGTCAGCGAGGCCCATCGGCAAATCCTTCGCCACCCCGCCGGGCCGAAAATAATTAGCATGGAACCGCGCGCCAGACGCCGCCTCATGGAATGTCAGCAGCTTTTCACGCTCCTCATACCCCCACAAGCTCGGCGATTGCGCGCCAATATCCAGCGCCAAATGCACAACCGTCAGCAAATGATTAAGCACCCGGCTGATCTCGGCAAACAGCACCCGAATCCACTGCGCGCGGTCCGGCACGCGAACCCCCAGCAAGGTCTCTGTCGCCAGCGCGAATGCATGCTCGCAGCACATGGGCGAAACATAATCAAGCCGATCAAAATACGGCACGGCTTGCATATAGGATTTGAATTCAATCAGCTTTTCCGTGCCACGATGCAGCAAGCCAATATGCGGATCGGCCCGCTCGACCGTCTCACCATCCATTTCGAGCACAAGACGCAACACACCATGCGTCGCTGGATGCTGCGGCCCCAAATTAATCGTATGGCGCTCGGCTTTCACCAGCCCGGTCATTTCACCCGCAGCATCACTCATGGCGCGCTCGCCTTCTCATCGCCCGGCAACGTGGTCATCGCTTCCCAGGGCGAAAGGAAGTCGAAATGGCGAAATTCCTGCGCCAACGCAACATGATCATAAACCACCCGCTGCTCATCCGCATCATAACGCAGCTCGACATGCCCGGTCAGCGGGAAATCCTTGCGCAACGGATGCCCCTCGAACCCGTAATCCGACATGATCCGCCGATGATCCGCCAGCCCATCGAATTGCACACCAAACAAATCCCAAACCTCGCGCTCCCACCAAGCCGCCCCCGGCCAAATGGCACTCACGCTCGGCACAGGCTCGCGTTCATCGGTGGTGGTGATCACCCGCAGCCGATCATTGCGGGTCAGTGACAAAAGCTGATACACCACATCGAACCGCTCGCCACGCTGCGGCCAATCAACCCCGCACACATCCATACATTGCTGAAACGCAAAGCGCTCATCATCGCGCAATGTCTGCATCACCGGCGCCAACGAAGCACGGTCAACCTGCACAACCCGCTCCGCCCCCTGCCAGAACACCGAAACCACGCCGGGCAGTGCCGTCAAATCAGCGGCAAACCCATCAACCGGCGCCGCCTCCGCAACCGGCGCGCCCGCCGCGTCCTGCTGGTCCTGCTCAGCCACGGGCAATCGTCCCCGTGCGGCGAATTTTTTTCTGCAACTGCAAAATTCCGTATACCAAGGCCTCCGCCGTGGGCGGGCAGCCCGGCACGTAAATATCCACCGGCACAATCCGGTCGCAGCCGCGCACCACCGAGTAGGAAAAATGGTAATAGCCGCCGCCATTGGCGCAGCTACCCATCGAAATCACCCAGCGCGGCTCAGGCATCTGATCATAAACCCGGCGCAAAGCCGGGGCCATTTTATTGGTCAGTGTGCCCGCCACAATCATCACATCGCTCTGCCGGGGCGAATTGCGCGGAATAATGCCAAACCGATCCAAATCCCAGCGCGGCATGTAAGCATGGATCATTTCCACCGCGCAGCACGCGAGGCCAAACGTCATCGGCCACAGGCTGCCGGTGCGCGCCCAATTCACCATCTTGTCCAAATTTGCGACGACAAACCCCTTGCCGGCAATCTCCCCCGTGATCCCGCGGATCACCGCATCCTGCTCAGCCCCCGGCGCCAATAAACCCTGGTTCCAGGCAATTTCCGCATTCTGCATGTTTGTCACCGCTTCTGATCCCGCCATTGCCGCGCGTGCCCTTCAAGCCCAATCGAGGGCCCCCTTACGCCACTCATAAATAAAACCAACCGTCAGCAACGCCAGAAACCCGATCATCGACCAGAAACCAAGCATGCCAATCCGCCCCAGACTGACCGCCCAGGGAAACAGAAACGCAATCTCAACATCGAAAATGATGAACAAAATCGCCACCAGATAATAGCGCACATCAAACCGTCGGCGCGCATCATCAAAGGCCGGAAAGCCGCATTCATAGGCGCTCAATTTATCGGCATAAGGATGCTGCTTCGCGGCCAATAGCGAGCCGAACACAAAAGCGACGCCAATCAGCGCCGCCAGCCCCAAAAATACCAAAATCGGGAAGTAATGCGATAAAACCGGTTGCATCGGACTTCATCCTTTCCAAACACGGGTCGTCTCAGGCCAAGCGCCCCAGGCATCATCCGTAACGTCATCACATCGAACTTATGCGATCAACCGCCAATGCCTGCTTCTTGGAATTTGTGCAACATCAAGCTTTCGTCAAGCTTAATGAAAGCGTCCCCCTCATCGCGTCCGTCGCTCTGCGGCGTGACCGTCATGATCCCGAACAGACCACCCAACCCCGAGAGCCAACATCGTGATCCGATGGCGCGAGTGACGGGGCTCGAACCCGCGACCTCCGGCGTGACAGGCCGGCGCTCTAACCAACTGAGCTACACCCGCGCAGTATCGAAGCGCGATGGACAGGCTAGTATCCCGCCCCCTAAGCCCCGTCAAGCAGGGCCAAACCAGGAAAAGCGGATCGTGATCGCGAAAGCAGAATGGGCGGTGACGGTTTCGAACCGCCGACCCTCTCGGTGTAAACGAGACGCTCTACCGCTGAGCTAACCGCCCCTCAACAGCGCGACATCCGAAGAGATCAGATCAGCCGATCCAATCCGTTCGGATGAACACGCGCCGCGTGCTGTGTTCAAGAGTGGTTGAGCTCGAACCGATCAATTCGAACCAAACCATGAAACTGAGACACCATCACGCTTAATTCACGGCGTCCTTCAAGCTCTTGCCCGGCTTAAACCGAACCGAGCTCGACTCGGCGATCTTGATCGTCTCGCCGGTGCGCGGGTTGCGCCCCGTGCCGGCCTTGCGCGTCGCGGTCACGAATGTGCCAAAGCCAACCAGCCGCACTTCCTGCTTCGCCTTCAGCGCGCCTTCGATCGCCGCGAATACCGCGTCGACAACTTCCGTCGCCTTCGCCTTGGTCAAATCCGAAGCTTCCGCCACTTCGGCCACGAGGTCCATTTTATTCACAGGGCTGTCTCCCAAAAATTGCGAAGCCGCGAGCCAATCAAAACCGCATCAGGCGATCCGAATCGAACCCCGGCAACCGGCGCACACTAGAGGCCCCGATTTCCTCTCGTCAACGCAACCGCGCCAATTTCTGCCCCGCTCGCCCGCCAAATCGTCCAAATCGCCTCAAAAAATAAGGCTCTGACGGTATCACCACCGCCAGAGCCCCATCCAAAGCCCACATTCAAGCGTCCGTGCGCCCGGTCAGTGCGGCAACACCGGCACCTCAGCCGTCACCAGCCGCGCAGGCACCTCATCCGCCGGCTCTTCCCAGGCAATCGGCTCCGGCTCGCGCACCAAGGCGCGGGCAATCACCTGATCGACATTCGCCACCGGAATAATCTCCAGCCCAGCCTTCACATTATCGGGAATTTCCGCCAGGTCCTTCTCGTTGTCCTTGGGGATCAGCACGGTGCGAATCCCCGCCCGCAAGGCCGCCAGCAGCTTCTCCTTCAACCCGCCAATCGGCAGCACCCGCCCGCGCAGCGTGATCTCGCCGGTCATCGCAATATCGCGCCGCACCGGTATCCCCGAGAGCACCGAGACGATTGACGTCGCCATCGCAATCCCCGCCGACGGGCCATCCTTCGGCGTCGCCCCTTCGGGCACATGCACATGGATATCGCGCTTTTCAAACAAGGTCGGCTTGATGCCGAACTGGATCGCGCGGGACCGCACATAGGATAATGCCGCCGCCACACTCTCCTGCATCACATCACCGAGCTTGCCGGTATGCTTGATCGTGCCCTTGCCCGGCAGCAACACGCTCTCAATGGTCAGGATTTCCCCGCCCACTTCGGTCCAAGCCAAACCGGTCACCACACCCACCATGTCTTCGGCCTCGGTCTCACCGAAGCGGAAGCGCGGCACGCCGGCAAATTTCTCGAGAGTCTTCACCGTCACCGCAACCTTGGCGACTTTCTTGGTGACAATCTCCTTCACCGCCTTGCGCGCCAAATTCGCCAGCTCGCGCTCCAAATTGCGCACCCCGGCCTCACGCGTATAGGTGCGCACCAGCTCGCGCAGCGCCTCGTCCGATACGGTCCACTCGCCCGGCTTCAGCCCATGCGCTTCGGCCTGTTTGCGCATCAAATGCCGCTTGGAAATCTCGATCTTCTCATCCTCGGTATAGCCAGGAATCCGAATGATCTCCATGCGATCCAGCAAAGGCTGCGGCATGTTCAGGCTGTTCGCGGTGGTCACGAACATCACATCCGACAAATCATAATCCACTTCAAGATAATGATCATTGAAGCTGCTATTCTGCTCCGGATCGAGCACCTCCAGCAGCGCCGACGTGGGATCACCGCGCCAATCGGCCCCCAATTTGTCGATTTCATCGAGCAAAAACAGCGGATTAGAGGTTTTCGCCTTCTTCATCCCCTGGATCACCTTGCCCGGCATCGAGCCAATATAGGTACGCCGATGGCCTCTGATCTCGGCCTCATCGCGCACCCCGCCCAGTGACATCCGCACAAAATTCCGCCCGGTCGCCTTCGCGATCGATTTGCCGAGCGAGGTCTTGCCGACACCCGGCGGCCCGACCAGACATAAAATCGGCCCACGCAATTTCGGGCTGCGTGCCTGCACCGCCAAATACTCGGTGATCCGCTCTTTCACCTTGTCCAGCGCAAAATGATCGTCATTCAGCACCGCTTCGGCGGCAATCACATCATTCTTGATTTTGCTGCGTTTTTTCCAGGGAATCCCCAGCAGCCAATCCAGATAATTGCGCACCACCGTCGCTTCGGCACTCATCGGGCTCATCGTCTTGAGCTTTTTCAGCTCCGCCACCGCCTTATCGCGCGCCTCTTTGCTGAGCTTGGTGGATTTGATCTTCTCCTCAAGCTCGGCATTCTCATCACGCCCGTCCTCGCCCTCGCCAAGCTCTTTCTGGATCGCTTTGAGCTGCTCGTTCAAATAATATTCGCGCTGGGTCTTCTCCATCTGCCGCTTGACCCGGCTGCGGATGCGCTTTTCCACCTGCAGCACGCCGATTTCCGACTCCATATGAGCGAAAACCCGCTCCAACCGCTCCGCGACCGAAACCAGCCCGAGCAATTCCTGCTTATCCGCGATTTTCAGCCCCAAATGGCTCGCCACCGTATCGGCCAGCTTCGAGGGATCATCGATCTGATTGACCGACACCAGCACTTCCGGCGCGATTTTCTTGTTCAGCTTGATATATTGCTCAAACTGCCCAACCACGCTGCGCGCCAGCCCCTCCAGCTCGTCAGCCTCCAAACCACCATCCAGCATCGGCTCGGCAAACGCCTCGAAATGGCTATCGACTTCCTTGAAGCCGGTCAGCCGCGCCCGCTGCACGCCCTCGACCAGCACTTTCACCGTGCCATCGGGCAGCTTCAATAATTGCAGAACCGTCGAAATCGTGCCGACATCATAAATATCAGCGCTCGATGGATCATCCTGCTGGGCATTTTTCTGCGCAACCAGCAAAACCTGCTTGTCTTCCTTCATCACCCCTTCCAGGGCCCGCACCGATTTTTCCCGCCCGACAAAGAGCGGCACAATCATATGCGGAAACACCACGATATCGCGCAGCGGCAGCACCGGGAACGAATCGCCCGATGGCGGTGCCACGATTTTGGACTTCGACTTACGCGTGGGTTCAGACATTATTTTACCTTTCCAGAGCGATACGCCCCGCCCGATTTCGGCACGGCGCGCAGTGCCGGACAACCGGCCACATTCGCGATATGGGATCGATACACGGTCCTGGCAACGCCCCGCCCCGAGCGACGCGCGATGGATGTCAGCAATGCGCGATCAAGGCTGCAGCGACTGATGGGACTCAAGCACGGGCTGGGGCTACGACCCCGCGCCAGCCCGTTCCTTACCGTAGAGAAACAGCGGCGACCCGCGACCTTCGGCGATCTCACCATTGATCACCACCTCCTCAACCCCATCGAGCCCTGGCAGATCGAACATCGTGTTGATCAAAATCTGCTCCATGATCGAGCGCAAGCCACGCGCCCCGGTCTTGCGCTGAATGGCCCGCGCGGACACCACTTTCAGCGCATCCTCGGTGAAGTTGAGTTTTACCCCCTCCATCTCGAAGAGCCGCGCATATTGCTTGACCAGTGCATTTTTCGGCTTGGTCAGAATCTCGATCAGCGCAGCCTCATCCAGATCATCCAGCGTCGCCACCACCGGCAAACGGCCAATAAATTCGGGGATCAACCCGAATTTTAGCAAATCCTCCGGCTCCACCCCACGCAACACCTCGCCCGTCCGGCGCTCCTCAGCACTGCGCACTTCCGCGCCAAACCCCATGCCCGAACCTTTGCCGCGCTGGGTGATAATCCGCTCCAGCCCCGAAAACGCCCCGCCGCAAATAAACAGGATATTGGTGGTATCGACCTGCAAAAATTCCTGCTGCGGATGCTTGCGCCCGCCCTGCGGCGGCACCGACGCGACCGTGCCTTCCATAATTTTCAGCAAGGCCTGCTGCACACCTTCACCAGACACATCCCGCGTAATCGACGGATTGTCCGATTTCCGTGAAATCTTATCCACCTCATCGATATACACAATCCCGCGCTGCGCCCGCTCCACATTATAATCCGCCGCCTGCAGCAATTTCAGGATGATATTCTCGACATCCTCACCCACATACCCAGCCTCGGTCAGCGTCGTCGCATCGGCCATGGTAAACGGCACATCAATGATCCGCGCCAATGTCTGCGCGAGCAAGGTCTTGCCCGAACCGGTTGGCCCGAGCAGCAGGATATTCGATTTCGCAATCTCGATATCGTTATTCTTCTGCGCATGGGCGAGGCGCTTATAGTGATTATGCACCGCCACGCTCAGCACTTTCTTCGCCTGCGCCTGGCCGATCACATAATCATCCAGAACCTTGCAAATCTCGCGGGGCGTCGGCACGCCATCGCGCGACTTCACCAGATGCGTTCGGTGCTCCTCGCGGATGATATCCATGCATAACTCAACGCATTCATCACAAATGAACACGGTCGGCCCGGCAATGAGCTTGCGCACCTCGTGCTGCGACTTGCCGCAGAACGAGCAATATAACGTATTCTTCGACTCTCCGGACTTACTGCTCATACACGCTCCCGCGGTACGCCCTCCAGCGGGCGCACCCTATCAATCTGCCAAACCTAGACCCGGGTGCAAAATCGCACAAGCACCGATTATCAATCCCACTGAAGCCACCGGCTCTTTCGCCTTCGGCTACGCTATCGGTTCTTTCGCTTTCGGCTCGGGTGCCGAAGCCGGATTGCGCAACACCACCTCATCGACAATGCCGAAACTCTGCGCTTCCGCCGCCGACATGAACCGATCACGCTCCAACGCCGTCTCAATCGTCTCCAAGGTCTGCCCGGTATGCGCCACATAAATATCGTTCAACCGGCGCCGCAGCGTGAGAATTTCCCGTGCCTGGATTTCGATATCCGCCGCCTGACCCTGCGCCCCGCCCGAAGGCTGGTGCACCATGATCCGCGCATTCGGCAGCGCGAATCGCTTGCCCTTCTCGCCCGCGGCCAGCAGCAAGCTGCCCATCGACGCCGCTTGGCCGATGCACACGGTTGAAACGGGGCTGCGGATATATTGCATCGTGTCGTAAATCGCGAGCCCCGCCGACACCACACCGCCCGGACTATTGATGTAAAACGCAATATCCTTGGTCGGATTCTCACTCTCCAAGAACAGCAACTGCGCCGCAATCAGTGAACCAACCTGATCATAAACCGGCCCGGTCAGAAAAATAATCCGCTCCTTCAAGAGGCGCGAATAAATATCATAAGAGCGCTCGCCCCGCGCGGTCTGCTCGACCACCATCGGCACCAGGTTGTTCATATAGATATCGACCGGATCCCGATCCATCATCGTCATTCCTTTTGCTCAGCCCGACCACCCGACCATCCCCGCATCAGCAAGGCTCAGACGGTCAGCGCCACCCTTAACTTAGCGATGGCGCCGCCGACGTCCAGCCCCCCATCGATCAGGGCGTCACTCTTCGGGCTCGTCCATCAATTCATCGAGCGTCACCGGCTTCTCGCTCACCTGCGCTTTGCCGATGATGTGATCGACCACCTTATCCTCGAAAATCGGCCCGCGCAGCCGGTCCAATGCCCGTGGGTTCTTTTGATAGAACTCCATGATCATCTTTTCCTGCCCCGGAAAACGCTGCAACTCGGCCATCATCGCCCGGCGCAAATCCGCCTCGACCACTTCGATTTTGTGCGCCCGGCCAATCTCTGCGACCAACAAGCCCAGCCGCACGCGCCGATCGGCAATCGCCCGATATTCCGCCCGCAGCGTCGCCTCGTCCTTCGCCGCATCCTCAGCATCAAGCCGCCCGGCCTGCCGCTCCATCTCCACCTGCCGCCAAATCTCGGCGAATTCCGCCTCCACCAGCGATTCAGGGGCGGTAAAGGCCGCCTGCTCGGAAAGCTGATCAAGCAAGGCCCGCTTCAACTTCAACCGGCTCGCACCCGCACGCACTTGCTCCAAACGGCTGCGGAAAAAGGCCCGCAAATCATCCAGCGTTTCAAAGCCAAGCTGCTCGGCAAATTGATCATCGAGCACCGCCGGCACTTT